>CAIQQH010000010.1 GCA_903873915.1 uncultured Flavobacteriia bacterium
ATCGAACTCCTCTTACGGAAATCTATCTCTTTAGTTACACAACCTTTCCTCAAAAATAATCCCGCTAACGTTCTAACGGGGGCACAAAGATACTCAGTCTTTTCATTCTTACAAGGGTTTTGAACAATCTTTTTTTAATAATTTGGAAATACATTGGAAACATTGGCACACAGCACCAATTTAAAATGAAGAATGAAAAATTAAAAATGAAGAATGAATCGTCAATTCTTAAGAGCTCGCTCCGATCCTCCGATTGTATGTAACTCTTTAAGTAGTGTTAATAATCTTGCATCAGGCATCGCGTGTTCCTTGATTGCACGGCTAATCGGACAGGCAACAATTTCATCACCCTTCATTCCAAGCGCCATGTTTGTCTCACCGGCCAACAAGCGATGAACAGCTTCATTGCCAAGTCTCGTAGCGAGAATTCGGTCTTTCACACTCGGATTGCCTCCTCGTTGAATGTGTCCCAACACAGAATGCCGCAAGTCAAAACCAGGCAACATGGGCTTCACCTTATTCATGATTTCCATAGCGTTTCCAGCATCATCGCCTTCAGCCACAATGATGATCGTTCCCCTACGTGCCCCTGAATTCTCGCGGATATCGGCCGACAATTTCACCAAATCGGTCTTTTCTTCTGGAATTAATGCATACTCCGCTCCAGATGCAATGGCCGAATGTAAGGCAATGAATCCTGCATCTCTTCCCATTACCTCGACAAAAAATACGCGATGATGACTACTTGCCGTGTCGCGGATTTTATCCACCGCATCAATTACGGTATTCAATGCGGTATCAAATCCAATGGTATGATCCGTACCAAAGATGTCGTTGTCGATGGTTCCTGGTAATCCAATGATCGGAATATTCATTTCCTTGGACAACAAGCTTGCACCAGTATAAGACCCGTCTCCTCCGATGACTACCAAGCCTTCAACTCCTTCCTTCTCCAAAAAAGCAATTGCCTTTTTTCGTCCTTCTAGTGTTCGAAATTCTTCACAACGAGCAGAACCCAAAACGGTTCCTCCATACTGTATGATATTGTCCACATCATTGTAGGTCAAAACTTTACCTCTTCCTTCAATCATCCCCATAAATCCATCGTAAATCCCGAAAGGAACTACACCTTTATATAGGGCTGTTTTTACCACCGCTCGAATCGCGGCATTCATTCCGGGTGAATCTCCCCCTGAAGTGAGGACTGCAATCTTTTTCATTCTATCAATATACACAAATTTCAACTAATTTTATGGAATTGATCGGTAACACACATCACACCACCGTATGTTTGGTTTTAAACGCAAAGAATTTCGCCTCAAAACAGATGAGGAACTGATTGGATTGTACAAGTCCAACCGAAACGATTTGTGTATTGCTATACTCTACGAACGTTACGCTCATCTCGTTTTGGGTACCGCCATGAAGTACCTCAAGAATAGTCAAGATGCGGAGGATGTTTCAATGAACCTCTTCGAGAAATTACCACTTAAAATCCTCGAGCACGAAATCGCGTATTTCAAAGGATGGTTGTATCGGGTAGTCAAGAATGATTGTTTCATGATTCTGCGAAAGAAAAATCGCATTACTTCAGAGATTACGGATTCAATGGAAATGACGAACGACGACATGCCAGGCCTTCAAATCGAAGATCAATTGCAAGTCTTGGAAGCCATTCTTCCGACCTTAAAAGAAGACCAACGCATCTGTGTGGAACTGTTCTATATCAAGGACATGTCGTACCAGCAGATCAGTGAACACCTCAATATATCCATTTTAGCTGTAAAGTCAGCCATTCAAAACGGGAAACGGAACCTTAAAATCCGTCTAGAAACACATTCCGCATTCACCAACGAAAATGAATAATTCAAACCACATATCCCGAAAGGACATTGAAACGTACCGCACTTCGAGCGATGCTCAGGAGCAGTTGCGGATCGAGCGTAAATCCCTTTCGGATGATTTTGACAGCGATGCCTTGGACGGCTGGAGTGATCCATCCCTAAGTACTGAAGCATTGAAACGCATGGACAAACGCTTTAAATACAACAACACCTCATCTCTATGGTTTGGAGGACTTGTCATTGCCTCAATGTTCAGCATTGGCCTCTTCCTTTATTTTAGTCCAACAGCCGATCAAGCGAAAATCAAGCAAGCATCCGTGACCATAGAAAAAACTGATATCGTTCTGCCGGAAGCCATCGAAGCCATGGACGAGCTCCCACAAACCGAGCAAATCACCGCCAGATCTGTCGTACAAACATTTACCGATCAGCAGAAAAATCCAGAATCAGAGCGCACGACGCCTGTCATTTCGCCTGAATCAGATCCATTGCCTTTGCATAAACCAGAGTTGGTCATTCCCGAAACTGCGCTAAAGCGAGAAACCATTTCCGGCAAAGAAATCTACCTGCATGACCTCAAACTGCTCGATTACCGCGCCTACCGTTCACGACCAAGCGTCACCACAAAACAGATGGTGCTCACGGGCACGCCAGCGAATATTGGAGATGCAGCGATTAACGGCGACGAAGAACCCGAGTGGAAAGATGTTGAAATTCCCTACATCGATTACCTCGATAAAACGATGGAACTCTTCGCGAAGGGCTACAACAAGAAGGCCTTATCACGCTTTCAAACCATACTTGAGGCCTATCCAGATGACGTCAACGCCGGATTCTACGCAGGCATTTGTTACTTCAACCTCAAGGAATATGCGCAAGCCGAACGCTCCCTGAGTATTTGTCTTAGTTCCAAGTACAGTAATTTCTACGAAGAAGCCGAATGGTATGTCGCCAAGGGTTTATTGGCACAAGGGAAAAAAGACAAAGGAGCAGAGTTGCTTCGCGCGATTGTTTCGGCTGGTGGGTTCTATGCGAAGCAGGCGGAGGCAGAACTGAAGAAATTTAATTACTAATTACTAGTTACGAATGACTAATTGGTGATCTCGATTCGGAATTGAAAATTGGATGCTTCGTAATTTGATGTTTCACAATTTGATGCTGCGCAATTAAAAATTTGATGCTTCGCAATTTGTTGTTTTACAATATGATGGTAGTAATACTCACTTCGTAACTCGTAACTCATAACTCATAACTCATAACTCGTAACTCGAAACTAAAATCACTTCGTTTTCAGTAGCGCATTGATCTCACTCAGGTAAACGATTTCCTTCCCCAGTTGTTCGGTGCGTTCGCGGCACGAAGAAAGTTCCTGTTCTGATGTTGCGAGTGCTACCGCCATATTCGCCATTGAACCATAGCGTTGTGCCATTTCATTGGCCATAGGTAAATTGGGGTACTGCAGTTGCTGGGCCATGCTGTAGGGTTCAAAAAAGTTGCAATCGAGAACGTGAGAAATTGTAGCGAGAAGATCGGTATCGATGGATTTTCGTTGGAAGATATCGTACACATTTTGGCTAGTGCGGTTGATTCTTCGGGCAAACTCACTCTTCTTCATTCCCGTCTCTTCCAAGCGCGCTTTGATCAATTGCCCAATGTGAATTTCCATGGGACAAGTATCAAATTTATTTTGATGATTATGAAAGCATTACATTCCGTTTTCTTTGTTGTTTTTGTCAGTTTTATTTTATTGTTTTGTATAGTTAAGTTTTTTCACCTCAGATTGAAGGAATCACGGCCAATTGGAAAAGTTGTGATTATAGGAGGGCGAACGAACAAAAACGAGTCGAAATTGACGTGAATACTGAATGGAGAAGGGCATTAATAAAGAATTTTTAAAATTACTTGAGGATCCGAATGTACGATTCACAGTGATTCTCGGCTCTGGGTTTCATCATCAGGCGCTTGGTGGGAATTCGGTGTTGAGTAATTGGGGACATTTTTTATAATGATGCTTTTACGACACGTAATACTGAAAAGAATTAAAACTAAATAACCATTTTATGAAAAACATCTATTTTTCTCGACTCACCCCTAATTTCAATAATTGGAATAAATCATCGGGAAGAGACGGTAAATGTACGGCAGTAGATCCCAACAAACCACTCTATGAAGAAACACATGGTTTCGGTTGGGAAGAATGGTTGTTTGAGGAGTACTATGAAAATCTTACTAAACCGGAGTACATCTGTAATGGATTTGTACAAGCATTTAACCATCAAAACCAGGATAAAGATCATGTTGACCGACTTTACCTTTATACCAAATTGTGTAAAAACAAAATGGGGCATGATCCGGGGTGTTATTTTGTCGGATACATTGACAATGTAAAACGAATTGAACCTATTACGAAAGTTCAACGTGAAGTCCAAGCAGATTTAAGCGCTAGAGATATTCATGACAATTTATTTATACCGATGCTTTCTTTTGCCAAGAACATTTCCTTCAAGGTAAAGGATGTTCATGTTGAGTTTCCAATGGTCTACCAACAGCCAATTCAATTGATTAGGGGTCAATTTCGATTCTCCTTATATGATTTAAATGATCACCCAAATTTTTTAACAGAAATCAATAATTATTTATGATATGAAAAAATTACTATTGATAACGCTACTTGCGTCTTCTATGAACGCACTTGCAATTGACCGTTTCGTAGATCCCAATTTATCCAGTGGCAATGGAACAACACTCTTTACGACAATTGCATCTGCTGTGACTGCCTCAGTAAATGGAGACCGAATATTAATTGTTTCCGGAACATACAATGAACCAACATTAACCTTGAGTAAATCCTTAACCTTGCTATCACAAACTGCAGGGACCACGATAAACTACAACGGAAACATAGTAATTGCAGGGTTTCCTGGAATGAAGTTGGAGATTCTTGGATTTAATTTAGGAATCTATTCTGCTTCATCAAATGTGATTACCGGAGGTAGTGGAACGAACAGAGCAAAGGTAAGTTTCATTGATTGTAAAATGACTAACCTCTCAATTGATCAGGATTATTATGAAATGAATAGTGCCAGGTGCGCAATGACTGGAGCAACTACTTTTCGTTATGGGAATTTTGTGGTTTCCAAAACGAATGATTTGACGGTTAATGATGAACCAAACTCGAATAGTATAACCGATAGAATTTTAATTGCAGCTGATACCGTAATAAATATTCTTTATTATTCGAATGACGACTGTAAATTTCTCATATCCAATAATTTATTAAAAAAAATTCAAATTCTTAAATGGAATACATTAAGCAATATTTCGAATAGAATAACAAACAATGAATTCGTAAATAATACTCAAGTATTAATCGCAAAAAACCCACCTAATTATAATTTGGTATTCAGCAGTAACTTATTTATTGGCACATATACTTTTTATGCTCAAAATTCCAATGCATGTGGAGCATGCGTTGATGGGGTTGCTGGTAATTGGGGGCAAGGTTTATGTTGGGGTCTACAAGGAGGCTGTTGCGCAGGATACTGTATTTCAGAAAATAGTCCAACTCTTTCGTACTCTTCATCGTATTCAATTTTCCCGTCTCCAACGGCAACTGGCTTTTTTCAATGGACTTACAACGGAATCAATTTACCTTGTACAATCCCATCGGGGAGTCAGCCATTGGTATTAACAAATATTATAGGTACTGCAGGAACGAACATTGATGCAGGAAACCCAAACCATGAGTACTATGACATTGATTTAACAATTAATGACAGAGGAAGAACAGGTGGGCCATATAGTATCTTGAACTACAATCCTTCCATAAACCCTTCAAGTGGGAAAGCTTTTGTATTCGACATAGAGATGCCGACAGATTTGTTTCCTGGACAACAAGTGGATATCAAATCAAAAGGATACCATAAAAACTAATAATTATGAAGCAGTTTTTATTTATTCTTGCCTTTACCGTTTCTTTTTTCTCTTTAGCACAACCAGATATTAAAGGTGGGGAGTATTTTTTAGGGTCAATTGATCCCGGAAATGGGAATGGTACATCCTTTACTGTCAATGATGGAGGATGGGATGAAGCAATTGAAAGTATCATTGCAAGTGCACAGACCGTCCCAAATACGACTTCTCCTATTTTGATAAACATCCGACTAAAGGACAATTCAAACAATTGGGGGCCTTTATTTAAAAAAACGCTTTTTATTAACGGCGGGATTTCGAGTACGCGGTCTGTAGACATTATCTATGCTGAGTATTTTTTTGGTGTTTTTGACCCTGGGGTAGGTCAGGGAACACCTATACTTGCTTTTGATGGTGCTTTTGATGATGCGGTTGAATCGGTATTGAGAACGAATGCGACTTGGACGATCACAAATCAACCAACCTTATTCAACATTAGAATGAAGGATGCTTATGGAAATTGGGGGCCTTTGTTTAAAAAAACTATTTTTCCTTATGGGGCTAATCCAAACGCTGAATTGATAACGCAGGGGAGTAGCATGAGCGTTTGTCCAAATTCTAATGTGACCCTTTCATACAATGGACCAAATGGTTACACCCCGACTTGGTTTAATGGGTCAACATCGGCAAGTATAACATTTCCGGTGACTTCTGTTGGCTACTATGGGGTTACGGCTACTTTAGGAAATAGCACTTACAATGACAGTATTTATATCGATTTTTTACCAGCTCCAACACCAACTATTTCACCTTCAGGATCTATTTTAGTTTGTGGTTCTAGTGCAATAACACTTACAACCCCCGTAATATCAAATACAACATACCAATGGTATTCCAATGGGTCAATTATTTCAGGTGCTACAAGTTCCAATTATTTGCCCTCACAAGCCGGTAATTACTATGTTACAGCAACCTCATCACTGAACGGTTGCATTGGGAATTCAAGTTCAACAAATTTATTTACTGTGGCTACAATTACTCCAAATGGGAGTAATTCGAGTTGTACAAGTCCTGTTTTACTGTCTGCCCCAACTGGAACAGGAAATACCTATCAATGGAAATTGAACGGAGTAAATATTGGTGGAGCAACATCCTCAACATATAATGCCACAACTTCAGGAAATTACACTGTAACAATTACAAATGGTGCATGCAGTTCAACTTCAAACGTTACTATTGTTGCGATCACCACAGGTCCTACAGCTCCTACTATAAGTGCAAGTGGACTAACATCATTCTGCTCGGGGGGATCAGTTACTTTAACTTCATCGAGTGCAACAGGCAATACTTGGTCAAATGGTGCAACGAGTCAATCCTTTACTGTTTCTACAAGCGGAAACTATACGGTAACAGTTTCAAATGGAACCTGCAGTGCAACCTCAAGTTCAACGATCGTAACCGTAAATCCAGTTCCAACAACCCCAACGATCAGTGCAAGTGGACCAACAACTTTTTGTTCAGGAGGATCAGTGACATTAACTTCATCGAGTGCGACAGGTAATACTTGGTCCAATGGTGCAACAAGTCAATCAATTACTGTATCGACGAGTGGTAATTATACGGTGACTGTTTCCAATGGAACGTGCAGCGCAACTTCAAGCCCAACAACTGTTTCAGTAAATTCAGCTCCGTCAACACCAACAATTAATGCTAGTGGTGCGACAACCTTCTGTTCGGGAGGATCAGTTACATTAACTTCCTCAAGTGCGACAGGCAATACTTGGGCAAATGGTGCAACAAGTCAATCCATTAATGTTTCTACAAGCGGAAACTATACGGTAATAGTTTCAAATGGAACCTGCAGTGTAAACTCAATTTCAACGACCGTAACCGTAAATCCAGTTCCAACAACGCCAACTATTAGCGCCAATGGACCAACATCATTCTGCACAGGCGGGTCAGTTACATTGACTTCATCTAGCGCGACAGGTAATACTTGGTCAAATGGTGCAACTAGTCAATCCATCAGCGTGAGTGCAAGTGGAAACTACACGGTAACCGTATCCAATGGAACTTGCAGTGCGACATCGAGTCCAACGACCGTAACCGTAAATCCAGTTCCAACAACGCCAACTATTAGCGCCAATGGACCAACATCATTCTGCACAGGCGGGTCAGTTACATTGACTTCATCGAGTGCCACAGGCAACGCATGGTCAAACGGCTCAACAAGTCAATCGATAAACGTAAGTGCAAGCGGAAACTATACAGTAACCGTATCCAATGGAACTTGCAGCGCGACATCGAGTCCAACGACCTTAACCGTAAATCCAGTTCCAACAACGCCAACTATTAGCGCCAATGGACCAACATCATTCTGCACAGGCGGGTCAGTTACATTGACTTCATCGAGTGCCACAGGCAACGCATGGTTAAACGGCTCAACAAGTCAATCGATAAACGTAAGTGCAAGCGGAAACTATACAGTAACAGTTTCCAATGGAACGTGCAGTGCAACATCAAGTCCAACAACTGTTTCAGTAAATTCGATTCCGTTAACACCAACGATTAGTACAAGTGGGGCGACAGCTTTCTGTTCAGGTGGATCTGTAACATTAACCTCATCAAGTGCAACTGGTAATACTTGGTCAAATGGTGCAACAAGTCAATCAATAACTGTTTCTACAGCAGGAACATATACGGTTACAGTTTCCAATGGAACTTGCAGTGCAACATCAAGTCCAACAACTGTTTCAGTAAATTCGATTCCGTTAACACCAACGATTAGTACAAGTGGGGCGACAGCTTTCTGTTCGGGTGGATCTGTAATATTAACCTCATCAAGTGCAACAGGAAATACTTGGTCTAATGGTGCAACGAGTCAATCCATTACTGTTTCCACAACTGGAACGTATACAGTTGCGGTTTCCAATGGAACTTGCAATGCAACCTCAAGTCCGACATCAGTTACTGTAAACACTAATCCAATAACCCCAACCATTAGTACAAGTGGTCCTACAACTTTCTGTTCAGGGGGATCAGTTACGTTGACTTCATCGAGTGTAACAGGTAATACTTGGTCAAATGGAGCTACAAGTCAATCCATTACTGTTTCCACAACTGGAACGTATACAGTTGCGGTTTCCAATGGAACTTGCAGTGCAACCTCAAGTCCGACATCAGTAACTGTAAACACTAATCCAACAACCCCAACCATCAGCGCAGGTGGTCCGACAACATTTTGTTCAGGAGGATCAGTTACATTAACTTCATCGAGTGCAACAGGTAATACTTGGTCTAATGGAGCTACAAGTCAATCCATTACTGTTTCTACAAGCGGCAATTATAACGTAACAATTTCAAATGGAACATGCAGCACAACATCAAGTCCATCTGTAGTATTGGTAAATGCAAATCCTAATGCTCCAACAATAACAGCAATAGGAACTACCACATTTTGTTCTGGTGATTCTGTGTTATTGGTTAGTTCTAATTCAAATGGCAATTTATGGTCGAATTCGTCGAATTCACAATCAATTTATGTCACCCAAAGTGGGCTTTATACTGTTCAATTAACTGATAACAACGGGTGTGTTGCCAACTCATTACCAACAATCATTACTGTTCTCCCTCTACCACAAGTTATCATTGCGGCAAGTGGTCCATTAACAATATGCGAAGGTGAATCACTTACACTTACCTCATCTCCGGCCAACTCCTATTTTTGGTCAAATGGGGGAATTACGCAAGCAATTACTATTGATCAGGCAGGAATATATTCTGTGAGTGTCGTTGGGTCTAATGGTTGTACTAATTCATCTTCACAAGCAAACGTGATGGTGAATAATAACTCGGCTTCAACTTTAAATGAAACGGCATTAGACTCATATACTCTAAATGGTCAAGCCTATACACAAAGCGGCACTTATACACAAGTAATTCCAAATTCTGTCGGTTGCGATAGCACAATCACATTGAACTTATCTTTAAGTTATTCGGGTATTACTGAGCTCCAAAATGGAATAAAATTATATCCAAATCCGACATTAGACTACTTAACAATTGAATTGGAATTTGAAGGGGATTATTTAAGCTACTTTATTCTTGATGGAATTGGAAAGACAGTTTCAAGTGGTGTGATCAAAAACGAATTCAATCAAATTGATTTAACTGAGTTTTCGAAAGGCACATATCTCATTGTTGTAGAAGGATTGAATAAGCCATTTCAAGTCATTAAAAACTAACCTGAATGCAAATTTTATTCGATAGAATACTTTTACTTCTCTTTCAGGGAGAGCAAATCCCTTTGAGAAGTGGAAACTTTTACAGCTACGTTGGACCTACTTCAACGCGTATTAATGGTGAACGATTTCCATTAGCATTTGAATATGAAATCAGTGCTCAAAATCACAAAAAGGTTACTATCGAACTTATTCATGCCATGTATCAGCTACATCTGCAAAATGGAATTATGCCAAGCAGGTCGGAAATATTTGATCTTTTTCCAAGAGAACTCTGTTCAAGACCTTGCAACTATTCAGCAGCTGTCTACATAGTTTAGAAACTAAATAACGATGATTTTAATCAAAACAACCCATGAAAAAACACCTAATCACCCTAATAACCCTAGCTATTACCCTAGCAACAACAGCACAAGCACCATCTTATGTACCCACCAATGGTCTTGTTGGATGGTGGCCTTTTAATGGCAATGCCAATGATGAAAGTGGAAGCGGAAACAATGGAACTGTGAATGGTGCTGTATTGACAACCGATCGTTTTGGGTCGAACTCTAACGCCTACGCATTTACTTCAAGTGATATTTTAGTCTCCAACTTTTTCTTTGATAATGGCTGGAACGAATATTCTATTTCCTTGTGGTTTTCCACAAATGACATCACGCAATACATGCAGAACTTTTTGAATACATCACCTCACGATGGAGAAGGACTTGGGTGGAATCATGCGAACGCACAAGGAAAAATCAGCCATTGGAAAAATTCAGATCCGAATCAACATTTATGGGATGTATTCAGCGCCAATCCTTTAAATTTTACAAATGTTCAAAATAACCAATGGTATTTCATCACTATTGTGAAATCTGGATTAAGCTATCGCTATTATATAAATGGAATGTTAGACAAAACATCAAATGCTACCGTAACTGCAATTTCATCGTTCACGGGAATGCGATTTGGATCAATTGGTGGTACAGAAAATCTGAATGGAAAATTAGATGATATAGGAATTTGGAACCGCGCAATAACCGATTGTGAGATTGCAGACTTATACCAAAGTCAGTTGGGGTATTTAAGCTCGGTCTCCTCCCAAACCCAAAGCGCACTCGATAGCTATACATGGCCTGTAAACGGACAAACTTACACGCAAAGTGGCAGCTACTCCGATACGCTTGTGAATGCCGCAGGGTGTGATAGTATTGTTACATTGAACTTGACGATGGGCTACACAGGGATTGAAGAATTGAACACTAGCTCTTCGAAAAAACTCCTACGCATTACCGACCTCAGCGGGAAGGAAACGCCATTTCGGAAAAATACGATTTTGCTCTTCATCTATGAGGATGGAACGGTGGAACGGGTTTTTGAGGGGGAGTAAAAATGAGTGTGAGAGTGAGAGTGAGAGCGAGGGAGATCGTGAAATCAATTTCCTCCCCCTTAATCCCCCTCAACGAGGGGGAGATAAGATTCACCTCCTGCCCCAACCATTCGGGACCTTTGTCCCTCCCGCAGCGTTCCTCGCGGGACAGGCACTCAACGAGGGGGAGATAAAATCGTACCCGCCATTTCTATTCGTTACATCACTCAAGTTCGCAACCAAACTCGTAACGCGCAACTCATAACTCGTAACTCGTAACTCGTAACTCGTGGCTTCGAGTGCCTCACGTGTCCGCTGTGGTGGAGCCACCAAACCCACAACTCACCCCTCCTCCAGTCCATGCAACGCAAGTAGCTCCTCGAATTCCGCTCCGTACGATCGCTTTTCGTGATGCTTTTTTTGAAAATAGATGTACTTGTTCACGGCATCCACTCCCGATTGAGAGACGGTGAATGCACCGTAGCCATTTTGCCAAAAGAATTTATCGGGGATGAGATCGTTGTGGTTAATGAAATGGGAGCTACTGCCTTTGATGTGCTTGATGATTTCGTTTACGCTGAGATCGGGTGGCATGCAAAACAAGCAATGGACGTGGTCGGGCACTCCGTTTACGATGCTTAAGGTGCAACCCATGCGCTTGAGCTCGACGCCGATAAACTCGTACAAGCGGCGCTCCATGCGGGGATGGATGAGTGGTTTTCTGTTTTTTGTGGTCCATACGGCATGGATCCAAATTTTCGCATGTGAATTTGTCATGATTAACGCATTTAGTGGTTTCCACTTAAGTTATAAAATATTGGGGTTAAAATCCAAATGGATGTGGTGATTTTCTCACCAAATCAAATTAAGATTAATTTCTTATTTTTGTTTTAACAAGCAACGCAACGGTATGATATGCGTCTTGGAACTAAATGCTATGAAAATGAAAGGAATACTTACTACTGCAATCGTTTGTTTATTGGCCCTGTCAAGTTGGGCTCAAACATCTACCGTTACAAATAACGAAGTGACTTATTTCGGTCAATGCATGGTTGAAGTGCAAAACGACACGGAAATGCGGGCACTTGAAGCAGAGATGCGCACAAATCCTTACATCAAAATGTGCCGCTTGGATTACAATACGCAACGCGCATTTATCCTCACAAAATCCACTGAAACATTGACGGAAGAACAATTCACTTCTTGGTTCATCGGATATTCTGATAAGGTTCGCTGTGTGCAAGTTGGCGTTCACGGTGTGGATCAAATGAAGCCGTATCCATTTGTTGACTGCATTAAATAAGCAGTATGAAACAACTCATTGTTTTCATTCTAATACTCCTTCATTTTCAATCGTTTGCTCAACCGAATGACTGTTCGGAAGCGGTACCGGGTTGCACAACGCCTTCGTTTCCTATTGCTCCTTTAAATTCTGCGACCAATGTGGTTGACTTTACCTCTGGAAGCTTTTCAAATCCATCGTCTAACCCTGGTGGATTCAATTCAGGGTGTTTGTTGAGTGGTGAAACAAGTTCAACGTTTATTTCTATTAATGTCATTTCGACTGGAACGCTCGCTTGGTCAATCATCGGTCCAAGTGGAGGTTGCTTCGACTGGATCATGTGGCAGATGCCGAATGCGTCAATGGCGCAAGCATGTGCGGGAATCAATGGAAATACATTGGCACCAGTTGCCTGCAACTGGAATGGGACGTGCAACGGAAATACAGGTATGGCGCCTGCGGGACAACTTCCTCCGAATGGGTCTCCTTCAAGTTATCAAAACCCTCTTCCTGTAATCGCTGGACAATCCTACCTTTTGTGTCTGTCAAACTACAGTGGGACGTCACAAAACGTGAACATGAACTTCTTCGGCACGGCAAACGTGGCCTGTGGTGTCGCTGCACCGGACCAAACGATTTGTTTGGGAAATAGCGCGAATGTAACGATATCAACTCCCGGATTGACAGCACCTCAATTTACGTGGTCGCCGACAACAGGTGTTTCGAATCCAACTGGGGGAACCAATGTTACAGTGAATCCAACGGTAACGACAACCTACAACGTTCAAGTATTCCAACCTGCAACAGTGAGTTCATCTGCATTCAATGCTACTGCTACTTTTACCATTACGGTAGTTCCACCGCCAACGCCGAATGCGGGAATTGATGATACGGTTTGTCTTGGGCAAGCTATCTTATTGAACGGTACCATAAGTTCGACTACCAACACGCCTTCGTGGCAATACCTAACAACTGGCATTGTGCCTACTCCAACAGTGACTTTTACTCCAAGTTTGAATACCTTGGCACCGAGTGTCATGGTGAATCAACCTGGTGTTTATCAATTCATTCTCCGCGAAAGCAACACAATTTGCGGGATTGTCCGCGATACGGTCAACGTGCTCGTTTCCTCTATCACGCAAACAACATCTAGTGTTCCACCAAGCTGTGCTGGACTTTCCGACGGCGAAATTCACATCAATAGCCCAACAGCGGTTGAATATTCTTTTGATGCCGGTGTAACTTGGCAGGTGGATTCATTCGCTGTGATTTTTCCAACCGGAACATACAATGTGTGTTCACGCAATATTTTCGGATGTCAAACCTGTTCGAACGTAACCATTGTTGCTCCACCTCCAGTGATCGTGTCGGTGAGCAATGACACCTTGATTTGTCAAAATGGAACCGCTACAATGATGGCCTCTGCGATTGGTGGAACGAGTTACCTTTTCCACTGGGATCATACCACAGATTTGTCGGCTACACAAGACGTTAACCCATTGGCAAATACCACCTATACGGTATATGCCGAAAATGAGCTGGGTTGTATTTCAACACCAGAATCGATTGTGGTAAGCGTTCGCCCTCCTATCAGCGGAACGATCAGCCCAGACGTAACGATTTGTCCAGGTTACCCAACGAATTTAACTGCAACAGCGACTGGTGGCATTGGAATTCCTTACGACTTCGTGTGGAGCACTGGCGCAACTGATTTTGCGGCGTCAAGTACAATTTCTGCGAATCCACCAGCGACAACGATCTACACGGTGACCATTACTGACGGTTGTGAATCTACACCTTTGGTTTTGAATACCACAGTAACGGTGGCGCCACTTCCTGTGCCTCAAATCTTGGCGGATCCAGATGCATTGTGTGAACCTGCGATCTTCACGGTAGTGAACACAACGGATCCAACGATGGTAGATTCTGTGTGGTGGGTCACATCCAATGGACAATCCTTCGGTAATGTATCAGAGATTACACTTGATCCGCTTTGGGCAGGAAACTACGACGTACAATTGGTGGTGGTTTCTCCTCAAGGATGTATTGATTCGACTACATTCTACGACTATCTCACGGTTTATCCAAAACCATTCGCCGATTTAAGGTATAGCCCTAATCCGGTGTATATGTTCAACACGCAAGTCATGTTAACGAACTATTCACTAAATGCGGATTACTACCAATGGTTCATCGAAAGCGGAACTCCATCGTATTCGCAGCAAGAAAATGTAACGACCATGTTCCCAGATGGTCAAACGGGTGAATACCTCGTTACCTTGATTGCCACCTCTATTTACGATTGTGTAGATACAACCATAGCGAAAATTGTTGTTTTCCCTGAGGTCTTAATTTATGCCCCAAACACGTTTACGCCAGACAATGATGAACACAACCAATCTTGGGGAATTCACATTGAAGGCATCGACATCTTCGACTTTGACCTCTACATTTTCAATCGATGGGGTGAAATCATTTGGGAATCTCATGATCCTGAAGGACTTTGGGACGGTACGTATGGAGGTCTTCCTGTTCAACAAGGAACCTATACGTGGATCGTTCGTGCACGTGATGCTCAAAACGACGATCAGCACGAGTTCAATGGATTCGTGAATGTATTGAGGTAGATCCCAAAAGCGAACTTATATTTCGTTTTTCGGTGTATTTTTGTGCAAAATATCCAACGAAATGACGATCGAGGAATTCCAACATGACATTCAAAACGGTATACCGACTGCTATTCCAGCAAAAAAACCGTTTGATCAACAAATAAACCATGCGCCAAAACGCAAGGATATCTTAAGTCCTGAGGAAAAGAAACTCGCTCTGCGCAATGCTTTGCGTTATTTCCCCAAAGATCAACACGCGGAATTGATTGAAGATTTCTTGGATGAATTGAACCGATATGGCCGCATCTACATGTACCGCTATCGTCCCGAATACACCATGTACGCTCGACCGATTTCTGATTACCCTGGAAAATGTGAACAGGCGAAAGCCATCATGTTGATGATCCAAAACAATCTCGACCATGCCGTGGCGCAGCATCCGCACGAACTCATTACTTACGGTGGCAACGGTGCTGTTTTCCAAAATTGGGTTCAGTACCGCTTGACGATGAAGTACCTTTCTGAGATGACAGATGAACAAACCTTGGCCATGTACAGTGGTCATCCTATGGGATTGTTTCCATCGCATAAAGAGGCACCAAGAGTCGTTGTAACCAATGGCATGATGATTCCAAATTATTCGAAGCCAGATGATTGGGAACGATTTAACGCTTTGGGCGTGACGCAATATGGTCAGATGACGGCAGGTTCTTACATGTACATCGGACCTCAAGGGATTGTACACGGAACAACCATCACAGTGCTGAATGCGGCGCGACGGATTTCAAAAAACAATGAGGGAATTGCAGGTAAATTATTCGTTACCGCAGGACTTGGAGGAATGTCTGGTGCTCAACCAAAAGCAGGAAACATTGCCGGCTGCATTTCTGTAACTGCAGAGGTCAACGCGAAAGCCGTTCACACGCGACATTCTCAAGGATGGGTAGATGAAGTGATTGATGATTTAAATGCCTTGTGCACGCGTGTTCGTGAGGCAAAAAACAAGAAAGAAGTAGTATCCATTGCTTATGTAGGCAACATCGTCGATGTGTGGGAGAAATTCAACGCTGAAGGTGTTTTCGTTGAACTTGGATCGGACCAAACATCCTTGCACAACCCATGGGCTGGAGGGTATTATCCTACAGGTCAAAGTTTTGAGGAATCTAATCGCATGATGGCAGAGGAACCTGAGTTGTTTCATGAGAAAGTGCAAGAGACACTTCGTCGTCATGCTGCAGCTGTCAATGCACACGCTGCTAAAGGAACCTATTTCTTCGATTACGGCAATGCCTTTTTGTTGGAAGCATCGCGTGCAGGCGCAGACATCATGGCGAAAAATGGCATTGATTTTAAATACCCATCCTATGTTCAGGACATCCTCGGACCCATGTGCTTCGACTATGGTTTTGGGCCTTTCCGTTGGGTTTGTGCCTCTGGGAAACCTGAAGATTTGCAAAAGACCGATGAGATTGCTTGTCAGGTGTTGGAAGAAATGATGTTGCGCAGCCCTGAAGAAATTCAACAGCAAATGGCGGACAACATCCAATGGATCAAAGGTGCGCAGCAAAATAAATTGGTCGTTGGTTCACAAGCGCGCATTTTGTATGCCGATGCTGAAGGAAGAATGCTTATCGCTGAAGCGTTCAATAAGGCCATTGCAAACGGAGAAATTGGTTCCGTCATTTTGGGCCGCGATCACCATGATGTATCTGGCACTGATTCACCTTATCGCGAAACATCGAACATATATGACGGCTCCCGCTTTACAGCGGACATGGCCATTCAAAATGTGATTGGAGATAGTTTTAGAGGTGCAACTTGGGTGTCGATTCACAATGGTGGTGGCGTTGGGTGGGGTGAAGTCATCAATGGTGGATTCGGCATGTTGCTCGATGGCACAGCAGAGGCCGATCTTCGCCTGAAGATGATGCTTCACTGGGATGTCAACAACGGGATTTCACGCCGCAGCTGGGCACGAAACGAGGGTGCTGTATTTGCCATTAAACGGGCCATGGAGGCTGAGCCACGCTTGAAAGTAACCATCCCTCAACTCGTTGACGACGCGTTAATCGACTCTATTTTCTCAGAAAAATCCCTTACAAAATAAGCGGCTGCAACTCATTTCGTGAGGTGTAATAAATAAACCCACGAACATCTGGCATGTCCATGGAACGCAAAGTTTCTATATAACACTGCATTTGCTCGATGTGTTTCGGATTGTTTGCCCCCGTTTTATAATCTATGACAATGGTTTCAGCTGCCTTGCAAATAATCTTGTCGGGACGAACAGTGCTCATTTCATCGAGAATAATTGATCGCTCACTTAAGATCCGCGTGGAACCTTTAAACAAAGATGCATACGTTGGATGGTTAAATATTTGCTCGGCCTTTTCCTTCAGCTGATCTACAAAACCAAGTTCGAGTATTCCTTCAGCGACTAAACGTTGTATAGTTGATTCGATGTGGTCTGAGGAATTTAACTCAGCCATGAGTGCATGAAACTGATTTCCGAAGCGTTGTTCATCTGTCAATAAATTGGAATCAACCAACTCACTTCTGTCTTGCAAAGAAATGTCTGGGAACCAAAGTCGATCAGTCAATTCTTCGGGCACTAAAAATCCAATTCCTCCGCCCTTTGTGGGCTGTTGTGGTCGCTGAGTACGAATCCCCTTAACATATCGGCCTTCAGGAGTGACTTCAATGCCCGGCAAATTTTCAAAACATTTGTGCAAGATAGCACCGAGTTTCCCATCTTTATGTCTATTGATGATGTACAATCGTTCTTCAGGACGCGTCATTCCTACATACGCAAGATTCACCTTATCCGTTAAAATCTGAGCATTCTCACTTTCATTCATCGCACTTACTTCCGGTGCAGGGTGATTCTTTTTTAATGTCGTGTAGAGGATGAAATCTCCCGCTTCAATCAAGAACTTCGATTGTGCTTTCAGTTTAATTGAAAAATCGATGTCTGGAATAATGACTACGGGGAATTCCAATCCTTTCGATTTGTGGATTGTCATAATGCGAATCGCATCTTCACTTTCCGGCAATTGGATCGCTAATCTACCTTTGTTCTCTTCGTAATAGTTTAAGAAATCTTTCAGTTCTGGACCTCGATTCAACTCAAAGCTATGCGCTGCATCAGTAAAATGATGCAGGTATGGATTGTTGAGTTCCGTCCACCCCATAAGAGTATAGAATTGGGTGATAAGGTCGTACAGGTTTTCGTATTTATAGAAGAAGTTATCTCTTCCCCCGAAATAATCCGTCAAAAACTGAGCATCATCGAATAAGGTATAATTCTTTCCTTTGGACGAAACTTTTCGCTCTAGGTATTTTTTGTAGGCATTGTAGCCCAAACCTTTGCTTATTCTAAAGAACAACTCGGCAAATTTTCGCTTTTCACTTTCAGAAGAAGGATTCAAGCGTCGGCGAATAAACGACACGATCAATTTCACACGGACCTCATTTTGAATCAACAAAGATTCTGAGGAGACCACCTTGTACCCTGCTTTCGTCAACTCAACAGCCCAAACATTGGCTTTGTGATTCACTTCACTGAGAATACAAATATCCCCGCGCTGAAATCCATCGGCTTCGCATTGTTCAATCCATTCAATGATTTGCGGCACCTTCTCGATGGCTGGTGTATCGCCAGGTTCTGAGATAATTTCTACGTATCCCTCTTTTTTCGATTCTACCTGCTGCGTTATTGTTTGATAAAAGTCTTTTGATTGAGCGGGTAAAGATTCACGCAAGAGCGTAAAAAAGTCATTGTTCAATTCAACGATTTGTCGCGCCGAACGCCAATTGCTGGCTAAAGGAAGCACTTCGCCCATTTCTTCAAAAAACTCAGACCATTCCTCAATTCTCGCTTCTTTTTCGGGGTTGAAAATGCGCGGCAAGGCGACAAACTGTTCGGCAACACCATTCTTAAATCGGTAAATCGATTGCTTCGGATCACCAACAATTAAATTTCTTCGTTCATTTGCCAGCGATTCGTGCACAAGGGGCACCATGTTCAACCATTGAAGGCGCGATGTATCCTGAAATTCATCCAACAAAAAATGGTGAAATCGACTTCCAAGCCGCTCGTAAATGAACGGAGCTTCTTCACCACGCACCAATTGCGAAATCAAGGTGTTAAATTCGGAGATTCGAATCAATTGCTTGTCCTTTTTAATCCCGTCGATGGAACGTGCCATGTACTGCAATAAGGACATGTTGTAGAAGTTTTTCAAAAATGCGCCTAAGACACCCAAGCGTGGTTCGAGCGCAACGAATTTTGCTTGTAGCTCGAGGCAGGCATTTCTCAAATCCTCAGGAAACATACGTCCTTTTCCCGGTTCATTGGCACAATATTTATCCGTGAAGGTGGCCGTAAAAAGTTTATCAGGAAATGAATTCATCTTACCCAAACGTCTAAAAGCTTTCCCTGTCGCTGCCAATCCAGGAAGAATTTCATCAGCAAGGCCTAAACGTTCATAATGGGCGTAAACCACTTGGCAATCCTGCAAGAAAGAGCTTTCCATTTGACGAAATTCATTCCACAACACACGGCGTCTTTGGGGTGAAAAATCCATCCCCATCAGCTTGGCAATCAACAATTGATCGCGTTCCTTGCTCAATACCTTTCCAAACTCGATGAGTTGATCGCGGAAGTTCCAACGCTCCCCTTCATCCAAGTTGCTCTTTGCATATTCAAAAACGGTGTCAGTCAACTCCTGAACGCCTTGGTTTCCCAATTGTTCCAAAAGTAAATCTACGACCTCCTCGATGACTTCGCGTTCATTCAAGATCACCTCGAAATCATTGGGCAAATCCAAGTCTCGGGAGAAAGAACGAATCAAGCGAAGGTTGAATTTATCAATCGTCATGACGAATAAATCCTCATAGCGATGAAGCACATTTTTCAGAACTCTTTTTGCTCTGTTGTGCACCTCGATCGCGGATATCCCCATCTCCAATGCCAATTCTTCTGCATAATCCGAGCTTTTTTTGCCGTAAATTGCTGGATGACTCAATTCATCCAAGGCCTTTAAAATCCGTGTTTTCATCTCAAGTGATGCCTTATTGGTAAAGGTCATCGCGATGATTTGAGAAAACTGGAGCACGTTGGCTGAATCCGCCAACACCATTTTCATGTATTGTTTTACAAGACTGTAGGTCTTGCCGCTTCCAGCAGAGGCGTTTAGGACAAGTAAGGGGAAAGTTGATTCAGGCATAGAAAGAATTCAAAACAGGATTTAACAGACAATAAAGGTAAAAGTAAAACCTTCTTTACTTACATTTGTTCTAACGGAATATGAGAACTCTTTTAACATTTGTTTTGGTAGCGCTGACCTTGGTGGCATGCAAGGACAAACCAATAGATCCGGTTCCTCTTGTGGAGAAACTGAAAGTAACGGTTCAACCAACTTTTGGGACCGTTGACTTGCAATTGGACTCTACTTACATTAGCCCTCAAGGATACAATATTCAATTCACAGACTTAAAATTTTACGCTTCTGAAATTGGCAATGGTGCAACCATTCTTTGCCGCACGGCGCTCTTTGATTTTAGAACAAGTGGGACCGATTTTTTCAACAAGGCAGGAAAACATGGAGATTTCAGTTCCTTAGGCGGGAATGTTGGAATCAGCACGACGTATAACCATGCTGATCCAACAGTCTACGATGTCACTGATCCGCTGAATATTCAAGTCGCCAACGACATGTATTGGACCTGGGGTTCTGGATATATCTTCCTAAAAGTCGAAGCACGCGTAGATACGATTCCTGATGGAATTGCCAACTACGATCATTTCGTGACTTTCCATGTTGGAAGTGATGCCATTCTTCAACCCTTCCAGTTTACTGGACTTACATGGACAGACTTAGGGTCAGCTCAATACCACTTGCCTCTGAAACTCGACATGCTCAAATTCTTAGACAACGGCGTTCAGGCCTTTGACCTTAAAACGGAATTTACGTCTCACAACCATGTCGGACAAGAGGCAATCAGCTTAAAAGTAATGCAAAACTTCAAAGACGCCATAGGCCTATATTGATGCGCTATTTTTTATACATATTTGTTGCCATTAGCTCCTCGATCGTATTTTTTGCTTGTCGAAAGGACAAAGTCGGACATACGCCAACTCCCTACGAGTTGAAGATACCTTCTCATTTTCCAAAAATGAGTATTCCTGAAGACAACCCAATGACTGTCGAAGGTGTTGAACTTGGACGAAAACTGTTTTACGAAGAATTGTTGAGTGGTGACAATACCATGTCGTGTGCCTCTTGTCATGCGCCGAATCATGCCTTTTCAGACCCAAATAAATACTCAACAGGGATTGATGGCATTCAAGGCAACCGCAATTCTATGGCCTTAGTCAATTTGGGTTGGCAAAATTTCTTTTTCTGGGATGGTCGCGCAAAAACATTGGAGGAACAAATCCTAGGTCCAGTTCCCAACCCGATTGAAATGCACCAAGAATGGAAAGATGCGGTAGCGAAATTGGTTGCAGATGTAAATTACCGAAACATGTTCTTCCGTGCTTTTGGCGAAGCAGGGATCGATTCAACGAAAGTAGCAAAGGCGATTGCACAGTTCTTACGCACACTCATTTCTGGTTCGTCCAAGTTTGATGTGATGTACAAGTATGAAAATGGTTTACCACTCACTGCAGCTGACCAAGCTAAACTGACTGCCATTTCTGCCGACGAATGGGGCGGATACGATTTATTTAAAAGTTTAAATGGTGCGGATTGTTTCCATTGCCACAATGGCCCACTGATGAATGTAAAACTTTACAGTAACAATGGGCTAGATGCCACGTTTACAGATCTTGGACGCGGTGCAATTACTGGCAGTCCGAACGACAACGGTAAATTTAAAGTTCCTACATTGAGAAACATTGAATTGACAGCTCCGTACATGCACGACGGAAGATTCGCCACCTTGGATGACGTGATCGAACATTATTCAACTGGAATCGTCATGAGTCCGACAATAGATCCTAAAATTGAATTTGCCTCTCAAGGTGGAGTTCAGTTAGATACCCAAGAAAAATACCTCTTGAAGCAGTTTTTACTCACCCTCACGGATTTCGATTTTATCAACAACCCCGATTTTCAAGATCCACATTGATAGAATTGCGTTGAATTTTGTTTCTTTACGCTCCTTTTTGCTAGAAAGCACAACCATGATTGACGAACGAAGATTAACCACCGAGGAAAAGGCCTTGAAAATTAACCTGACACAAGACATTTACGGATGTTTTGCGGAAATTGGCGCTGGTCAGGAAGTTGCGGCGAACTTTTTTAAAGCGGGAGGCAGTTCGGGGACCATCGCCTTTACCCAGTCGGCTTACGACATGAAGGTTTCGGATTCCATGTACGGTGAAGCATCGCGCTATGTGTGCGAAGAACGCTTGTTGACCATGCTCGACACGGAGTACAACACTTTAAAGTTTAGATTGCCAAACAAATACAAAGAATCGCGTTTTTTCGCGTTTTGCAATACGGTTGAATCTCTAAACTACCACAAGACCAATCAAGGTCAAGGATGGGTTGGAATACGTTTTCAGCTGAACCTAGAAACTGCACCCAATGACATTATCTTGCACATTAAAATGCACGACAACAGTCACAAAGCACAGCAAGAAGCGTTGGGAATATTGGGAGTCAACCTCATTTATGCGGCTTACTTCAACTACACCAATCTGGATGAATTGTTAGACAATTTGGTCCATCGACTTCCTCGAGACCGCATGGAGATTGATATGTTGCGTGTTTCAGGTCCAGATTTCGAACATTTTGACAACCGAGTTATTGCGTTGAACCTCGTGAAGCGGGGGATTACAGATGCGACCATGTTTGATTTGTGTGGGAATGTGCTTCAGCCCGCTACGGCTCTGTACAAGCAGAATATCCTATTGATGCGTGGTCGTTTTCGTCCTGTGACCAAGGTACACATCGACATGGTAGAAAAAGGGAAAATGCAATTCTTGAAAGAGGAAGGTGTTGACCCTGAGAAGCTTCAAGTCATCTTTGAATTGACCTTAAAAGACCTGACGGCTGAAGGAAAAATTTCGATCAAAGACTTTATCGATCGTGCTGAATTGCTCGGTTCTTTGGGATATACCGTAATGATTTCAAATTACTTGAAACATTACAAAATGATTGATTACCTCGCTTCTATCGCGAAAGAAAAACGGATGGGTGTCATTGCAGGAATATATAACCTGCATACCATTTTCGATGAACGCTATTACGACAATCTCCCTGGTGGATTGCTCGAAGCCTTTGGTCGTGGATTTGGACACAATGTGAAGATGTTTGTCTATCCAGCAATCAATGTGGACACTGGTGAGTTGTATGAATTGGATGGATTTCAACTCAAGCCAAATCTCGTTGGGCTCTTGCGCTATTTGAAAGACAACAATAAATTGGCGGCATTTGAATCCTTTGACAGAAAACTGTTGCACATCATGTCGGACGATGTATTGGAAAAAATACATGCCGGTGCTTCTATTTGGGAGGATGATGTGCCCATTGAAGTGGTAAAGGCCATCAAGTTTTATGAATTGTTTGGATACCATCCGAAGGCAGAAAACAGCGTTGCGCATTAATTCCTCTCATGCCTCACATTAAAAATGCCCTTATTCGCTACCGAATCATCGATCGTTCGATCCGAAACAAATACAAACCTTTTCCATCGAAAAAGGAGTTGAGGGAAGCCTGTGAGGAAGCGTTATACGGAATGTCTGACGGAGCGAATATTTGTGATTCAACGATCGAAAAAGACATGTTTTCCATGAAAATGGAACATGACGCACCCATCAAGTACAGCAAAAAAAATGGGGGCTATTTTTATGAAGACCCCAATTTTTCGATCAACGATATACCACTTACTGAAGAAGATTTGAATGCCATCCGCTTTGCAGTCAAAACACTTATGCAATTTCGCGATGTAGATATGTTCAAGCAGTTTGGTAGTGCCATTGATAAAATTGTTGACCGCGTTTCCATCTCTTCACATCCCGATGACAAGGACATTAGTCAATTTGTACAATTTGAAACAGCGCTGTCTTCCGGAGGAAATGAGTACCTGCCCGAAATTCTAAATGCAATTCGCAACGGATTAATCATTCGTTTTGACTATGCGAGTTTTATTTCAGGTCAAATAAAATCGCGTGTAGTGTCTCCACTTCTTCTCAAAGAATACCGCAATCGTTGGTATCTCATTTGTTTTGATCAAGAAAAAAAGGACATCATTACCTATGGTCTAGACCGCATGGGGGAACTTGTGTTAACTGAAGAAAAAAGCACTGCTCCTGTTGATTTTGATGCGGCATTGTACTTTCGCTATGCCTATGGTATTACAGCGAACAATAAAACTACGCCCGAAACAATCGTGTTTACTGCGCAGAACGTTGCCGCTAAATACATCGAAACTCAGCCATTTCACGATACTCAGCAGGTTATAGATAGAGGCAATGAACGAACAACTTTTGAGGTTACACTGCTCCCTTCAGAAGAATTGATTCGAAACATCCTCTCGTATGCGGGTGAAATTGAAGTGAAGCAACCACTAAGTTTGCGTGAGGAAATTATTCGCAGACTTCGAGGAATGCATGCGATCTATTCGCTTTCCTAAGTCTCCTCTGCACGTAAAATTCAATTCTCACACGTTCAAATCGCTATCTTTGTAAAAATAGTGAGCAATGGAAATTTTGATCAAGCACACCAATGGTGTCTGTGAACTCCGATTGAATCGCCCGGGCGTTTTCAATTCATTCAATAAGGAAATGGCTATGCAGCTGCAACGAGCTCTGGATGCCTGTGATTTGGATGAGACAGTGCGTGCCATCGTGATCACTGGAGAAGGGAAAGCGTTCTGTGCAGGGCAAGATTTAGCCGAAGCAATGGACCCCGAAGGACCTGAATTGCAAACCATTGTCCGCGATCATTACAATCCAATCATTGAACGTATACGAACGATTGAAAAGCCGATCATCGCAGCCGTGAATGGTGTAGCAGCAGGCGCAGGTGCAAACATTGCTTTGGCATGTGACATTACTATTGCCAAGAAAAGCGCTTCATTCATACAAGCATTTTCTAAAATTGGTTTGATCCCTGATTCTGGCGGGACATACTTTCTTCCGCGAATCATCGGGATGCAAAAAGCCATGGCATTGATGATGACTGGCGATAAAGTTTCTGCAGATCAAGCCGTAGAATTAAATATGATCTACAAATCTGTAGAAGATGATGACTTTGAAAATGAAGTCAACCAATTTGCAGAAACGATTGCAAAAATGCCAACTCGCGGTCTTGGTTTGACCAAGAAAGCAATCAATGCAAGTTTTTCCAACACCTTAACAGAACAACTCGCACTCGAAGAAAGACTTCAAACTGAGGCTGGAGCGACCTACGATTTCCGTGAGGGTGTCAATGCCTTCCTTGAAAAGAGAAAACCTGAATTTAAGGGTCATTAATTTATACAACGTTCGACTATGAAAATTGGAGTCTTAGGAGCAGGTACAATGGGGGCAGGAATCGCTCAGGTTGCTGCACAAAACGGCCATGCTGTGGTATTGGTTGATGTCAACCAAACAGTGCTTGATACAGCGAAAAATAGCCACATCAAAATGATCAATCGATTGGGAGAGAAAGGGAGCATTACTCAAGCCGAATGTGATCAAATACTTGGTTCATTTTATTACTCCACGTCCATGGAGGATTTTAAGGACTGCGAATTGGTCATTGAGGCAATCATCGAGGATTTGGCAGTTAAGCACAGTGTTTTTTCACAAATGGAAAACATCGTGAGCAACGCGTGTATTTTAGCGAGCAATACTTCTTCACTTTCTATTGCATCTATTGGTTCTGTGTTGAAGAAAGCTGAGCGCATGATCGGCATTCATTTCTTTAATCCAGCACCTTTGATGCCTTTGGTGGAGATTATTCCTGCTGTTCAAACATCCGCTGAAACTGTTGAGATAGTTACCAATTTAATTTCCTCATGGAAAAAAACTCCTGTAGTATGCAAAGACACGCCTGGATTTATAGTAAACCGTGTAGCTCGACCTTTCTATGGTGAAGCATTGCGCATTTATGAAGAGGGCATTGCAGATTTTGCTACAATCGATTGGGCAATGACATCGATAGGTGGATTTAAAATGGGACCATTCACCTTGATGGATTACATTGGCAATGATATCAATTATGCGGTAACAGAATCCGTTTTTCAATCCTTCTATTACGACCCAAGATTTAAACCTTCATTTACCCAAAAGCGCCACAAGGAGGCTGGATATTTCGGGCGAAAATCAGGTCGAGGATACTATGACTATTCAGATGGAGCGGTATTGCCATCACCCAATGAAGATCCGGAATTGGGAAAATACATCTTTGAACGCATTCTTGTCATGCTGATTAATGAAGCCGCTGATGCTGTTTTTATGAATGTAACGAATGCCGAAGGAGTTGACCTTGCCATGACCAAAGGTGTCAATTATCCCAAAGGACTATTGAGATGGGCCGATGAGATCGGTTTAGACGAAGTCCTATTAAAAATCGAAGATTTATTTTCAGAATATGGCGAGGATCGCTACAGACCGAATCCCCTTTTACGAAAACTTGCTCGGGCAAACCAAAAGTTTCACGCATAAAAAAAGTCCGCACGAAGCGGACTTTTCACAATTGGTATAGACTTATAGATATCTAAATTTTTTTCCTGGATAAACGGCGGCATCCCCCAATTCTTCCTCGATACGCAAGAGCTGGTTGTATTTCGCCATACGGTCACTGCGCGAAGCAGAACCTGTTTTAATTTGACCACAATTCATAGCCACAGCAAGATCTGCGATGGTACTGTCTTCAGTTTCACCACTTCGGTGACTCATGACTGAAGTGAAGCCATTTCGCGTCGCCATTTGCACGGCTTCAATGGTTTCAGTTAAGGAACCAATTTGATTCACCTTGACAAGGATTGAATTCGCAATTCCCTCATCAATTCCTCGTGCTAAACGTTTTGTATTCGTCACAAACAAATCATCGCCTACCAATTGAACCTTAGACCCAAGTTGATCTGTAATTTGCTTCCATCCAGACCAGTCATCTTCAGCTAAACCGTCTTCAATAGAGACAATTGGGTATTTCTGACACCAATCTGCCCAGAATCCAACCATCTCTGAAGAACTCATTTGATCTCCGGTAGAATGGAACACATACTTGCCCGTTTCGGTATTGTAGAATTCTGACGATGCGGCATCGAGTGCAATGTGCATGTCCTCACCTGGAGTAAATCCTGCTTTTTCTACAGCTTCAATCACCACTTGAATGGCCTCTTCATTGGAACCTAAGTTAGGTGCAAAACCACCTTCATCTCCCACATTGGTTGACATACCGCGTGCTTTCAAGACTCCTTTCAGTTCGTGAAAAACTTCAGTGCCCCAACGTAATCCTTCAGAAAAAGAAGATGCGCCAAAAGGCATCACCATAAATTCTTGGATATCGATAAGGTTGTCTGCATGAGAACCTCCATTGAGGATATTCATCATCGGAACTGGCATCGTTACAGCACCAACTCCACCAATGTAGCGGTACAAGTTCAAGCCAGATTCCTGCGCTGCAGCTTTCGCCACGGCCAAAGATGTTCCTAGAATTGCATTTGCGCCAAGGTGTGATTTATTTTCTGTGCCGTCCAAACGCAACATGACTGTATCAATCGCCTTTTGGTCAAAAATATCCATTCCATGAAGTGCCTCATTGATCAATGTATTTACATTATTTAACGCTTTAAGCACACCTCTTCCAAGATACTTCGATTTATCTCCATCGCGAAGTTCGACAGCTTCATGCACACCCGTTGATGCGCCTGAAGGAACCGCTGCGCGTCCTATAACTCCATTTGCAGTTACAACATCCACCTCAACCGTTGGATTACCTCTAGAATCCAAAATTTGGCGGCCAGTAACTTTTACGATATAACTCATGACTTCATTTGTTTCATATTGTCAATAAACTGATCAAACAGGTAACGAGAATCGTGTGGTCCTGCTGAAGCTTCTGGGTGATACTGCACCGAGAAAACTGGTCTGTCAACCAATTCAATCCCCGCAATGGTATCGTCATTCAAGTGACGATGAGTAACGCGCACAGCAGGGTTGGCAGACACACTATCCTTAGAGATGACAAAGCCATGATTTTGGGAGGTAATTTCACCTTTCCCAGTTTTCAAATTTAAGATCGGGTGATTGATGCCACGGTGGCCATTAAACATCTTCTCCGTTTTCAAGCCTTGACTTAAGCCCAAAATTTGATGTCCCAAACATATCCCGAAGACAGGTTTACCTGAGTCTACCAGTGACTTCACAAGTTCAATTGAAGAAGGCATTGCCGAGGGGTCGCCTGGACCATTTGAAAGCATGTATCCATCAGGATTGAACGAATCCATATCTGACTTTGACGAATTCAATGGAAACACGCGCACATGGCAACCACGCTCAACCAAACAGCGAACGATATTTTTCTTTACTCCGAAATCAATCAATGATACTTTAAACGTTGGGTTTTCAGGCGCTACATCGTATCTCTCTGAAGTAGCCACTTTAGAAGAAAGCTCAAGTCCATCCATTGACGGTGTTTCTTTTAGCATAGATTTCAATTGGTCGACATCCAGAATTTCCGAAGAGATTATGGCGTTCATTGCACCTTGACTTCGAATATGTCTTACAAGTGATCGTGTATCAATATCGGAGATTCCTACAGTGCCATTTTTAACCATGAGTTCCTCTAAAGACCCTTCTGCGGAAGGCCGTGAAAATCCATCGGAAAACTTTTTGGTTACGAGGCCAGAAATTTTCATTCCATCAGATTCAATTTCATCCGCGTGCACACCATAATTCCCGATGTGAGCGGTTGTCATAATTAACAATTGGCCAAAATACGATGGGTCAGTGAATACTTCCTGATACCCTGTCATTCCTGTATTGAATGCTATTTCGCCGGATGTTGTTCCCGTATGACCTATTGCAACACCTTTATATACAGTGCCATCTGCCAAAACGAGGACTGCTGGTTTTTTTTCCTCCATCGGATTATTTTTGGCAAAGTTAGGGTTTCGTTTTGTATGAATAATCAATGTTAATAAAAAAGGGGAGCAAAAAGCTCCCCTTCCTATCTTGTGTAAGAAATATTATTTTTCTTCAGTTGCCTCATCAGTCGATGTAGCATCAGCTTCGGGCTCATCAGAAGACGTTTCTTCAGCGGCTGGAGCATCCTCAGTAGCCGGAGTTTCCTCAACTACCTCTGCCTCTTCAACAACTTCTGCTTCAACAACCTCAGCTTCATCTGAAACAGCGTCAACAACTTCAGCGTCAACAGCAGGAGTCGCGTCATCTGAAGCAGCTTCAACGATTGTTGCATCGCCATCTTCTTTTTTACCACCACGACGTGAACGACGTGTTGTTTTCTTCGCTTTCTCGTTTGTATAGATTTCGTTGAAATCTACCAATTCGATCATACACATTTCAGCATTGTCACCCAAGCGGTAACCCGTGCGGATGATACGTGTATATCCACCTTCGCGTTCTGCGATACGTGGAGCTACTTCTCTAAAAAGTTCAGTAACCGCTTCTTTACTTTGAAGGTAGCTAAATACTGTTCTTCTCGAGTGCGTAGAGTCTGTTTTACTTTTCGTCATCAGTGGCTCAACATAACCTCTTAGCGCTTTTGCTTTTGCTAAAGTGGTGTTGATACATTTATGCTGAATGAGCGAACAAGCCATGTTAGATAGCATCGCTTTTCTGTGCGCTGACTTTCTACCTAAATGATTTAGTTTTTTACCGTGTCTCATCTCAATATTTTAATCGATTGTTAATCTTTGTCAAGTTTGTATTTCGCAACGTTCATTCCGAAAGAAAGACCCTTATTGTCTACAAGGTCTTCAAGTTCAGTAAGAGATTTCTTACCGAAGTTACGGAACTTCAACAAGTCATTCTTATTGTATGAAACGAGATCTCCAAGTGTTTCAACATCGGCTGCTTTAAGGCAGTTCAATGCGCGTACTGAAAGGTCCATATCAACAAGTTTCGTTTTAAGAAGTTGACGCATGTGCAAAGACGTTTCGTCGAATTCCTCTGTTTCAGCCTTCACCTCACTGTCAAGCGTAATGCGCTCATCAGAGAATAGCATGAAGTGATGAATCAAAATTTTCGCAGCTTCTTTCAAGGCTTCTTTCGGGAGAATTGAACCATCCGTAGTGATGTCAAAAACAAGTTTTTCGTAATCTGTCTTTTGTTCTACGCGGTAGTTCTCAATCGTATATTTCACATTTTTAATTGGTGTGAAAATCGAGTCGATCGCAACAGTCCCGAATGAAGCATTGGTTTGTTTGTTTTCATCAGCTGGAACATACCCACGACCTTTAACGATCGTCAATTCCATTTCAAGCTTCACAGATGGTTCCATATTACAGATCACCAACTCTGAGTTAAGCACTTGAAATCCTGATGTAAATTTACCCAAGTCTCCTGCGGTCAATTTATTTTGTCCTGTTACAGAAATCACAACAGTTTCATTGTCAGTTCCTTCGATTTGTTGTTTGAAACGCACTTGTTTCAAGTTCAAGATAATCTCAGTTACATCTTCAACGACTCCTTTGATTGTTGTGAACTCATGGTCTGCACCTTCAATTTTAATTGATGAGATTGCAAATCCTTCGAGTGAAGACAACAAGATTCTTCTGAGGGAGTTACCAACGGTAATGCCGTAGCCTGGTTCCAAGGGACGGAATTCAAATTGTCCATGACGTTCGTCGGACTGAATCATTATCACCTTGTCAGGCTTTTGGAAATCTAATATAGCCATGTCAGTTCTTTAAAAATTATTTAGAATACAATTCGACGATCAACTGTTCTCTGATGTTTTCAGGAATCATTTCACGCGATGGTGTGCTAAGTACTTTGCCTGCCATATCAGATGAATTCCAATCAAGCCAGTCAAATTTCTTACTATTTGAAGAAAGGGAAGTAGTAATTGCTTCCAAGCTTTTCGATTTTTCACGAACACCAACAACATCACCAATTTTCAATGAGTAAGAAGGGATGTTTACCACCTCACCATTTACTGTAATGTGTTTGTGTGAAACTAACTGACGCGCAGCGCGACGTGTAGTAGCAACTCCTAAGCGGAACACAGTGTTGTCGAGTCGTGCTTCACACAACTGCAACAAGTTTTCACCTGTAATTCCTTTCATGCTCGAAGCACGATCAAAAAGATTCGAGAACTGACGCTCTAGAATCCCATAGGTATACTTTGCTTTTTGTTTTTCACCGAGTTGGATTGCATATTCAGATTGCTTTCCTCCTCTTCTTTTTGACGGACCATGTTGTCCTGGGCCATACGCTCTTCGATCTAACGACTTGTCCGGGCCGAAGATTGGCTCACGGAAACGACGCGCGATTTTGGATTTTGGACCTCTATATCTTGCCATACTATAAATTTATGCTAGGGGGTCATGAATTAAGGCTTTCCTTCGATGACCAAATTCCCCAACTGTTAATAATTACTTATACTCGACGTCTTTTCGGTGGACGACAACCGTTGTGAGGAAGTGGTGTAACATCAATGATTTCGGTTACTTCAATTCCTGAGTTGTGCAAAGAACGGATAGCTGATTCTCGACCACCTCCAGGACCTTTCACAAACACTTTTACTTTACGTAATCCGAAGTCATGTGCTTCTTTTGCTGCATCTTCGGCTGATACCTGTGCAGCATAAGGGGTGTTCTTTTTAGAGCCCCTGAAGCCCATCTTTCCCGCTGATGACCAAGAAATAACTTGACCAGCATTGTTCGTCAAAGAGATAATTACGTTGTTGAAGGTAGCTTGAATATGCGCTTCACCCATCGCGTCTACTTTGACATTCTTCTTCTTTTTCTGATTAGATTTTGCCATTATTTATTTTTATTAACTGCGAAAACGCTAATTATTTAGTTGCTTTTTTCTTATTCGCAACTGTTTTTCTTCTACCTTTTCTCGTACGAGAATTGTTCTTGGTGCGTTGACCCCTCAATGGAAGACCAGATCTGTGACGAATTCCACGCTGACATCCGATATCCATCAATCGCTTGATGTTCAATTGGATTTCAGAACGCAACTGACCTTCGGTCTTTACTTCGTTCACTGAATTACGGATAGCAGCAAGCTGATCATCGTTCCATTCTTGAACTTTGACGCTTTCATCAATTCCGTTGTCCTTAAGGATTTTTTGAGCTCTACTTCTTCCGATTCCGAAGATGTATGTCAAACCAATCACACCTCTTTTGTTTTTTGGTAGATCTATACCTGCAATACGTGCCATACTTAATACTTATTACCCTTGTCTTTGTTTGAGTTTCGGATTTTTCTTGTTAATCACATAAACCCGTCCTTTTCTTTTCACGATCTTGCAATCTGCAGTTCGTTTTTTTACTGATGCTCTTACTTTCATCTCTTTACATTTTTACAGGATTCCTCCTATTTGTATCTAAAAGTTATTCTTCCTTTAGTTAAATCATATGGTGACATTTCCACTTTCACACGGTCACCGGGTAAAATCTTGATGTAAAACATCCGCATCTTACCTGAAATATGTGCTGTAATGACATGCCCATTTTCCAATTCTACTCGAAACATTGCATTCGAAAGTGCTTCGATAATTG
>CAIQQH010000011.1 GCA_903873915.1 uncultured Flavobacteriia bacterium
CGAAGCATGATTCGCTCCGCTTACCATGCTTGTTTCTTCGCTCTCTCATCTTGTCCCGATACTTCGGAAAGTTGTTCGGTGGGTGAGGTTCCGTAGGAAGACTCGAACCCACCAGCTCGTGTCGCTCGTTGGGATGTGCGACCCCATCGGGGTCATATATCTGTTGCTATTGATGTTGAGATCGGAACACGACCCCATCGGGGTCGAATCTAGTTCGAATCCGAAGCATGATTCGCTCCGCTCACCATGCTTGATTCTTCGCTCTCGCAACCGCTCTCACTCTGATTCCCCAGGGATTATTGCATGAGCCCAACCGATCGACGTGCAATGGATAAAAGCACTACTCGCTGCGCTCGTTGGTGCTTTTTTAGTTCAATTGCTCACTCAAACTCCTGCGTCGCTTGGTTCGCGATTGAACTAAAAAAGCACTGTCCTACGGACAGTGCTTTTATCAGAGTGATCCGGCTGGGATTCGAACCCAGGACCCATACATTAAAAGTGTATTGCTCTACCAGCTGAGCTACCGAATCATCGCTTTCGCGGGTGCAAAGATAGTTGTATAATTTAGTTTATCAAGTGATAATCACTTTTTTTTTGACTTTGAACGGTGATTCATCGAGCTGATTTCCCTTCATTCGCCTTCAAAATCTTTGCGCCGAGATGCTTACGCGTCTTTCCATTTGATTTGAAATTCGATCTCGTTTTCTCCATCACCGCGCTCGTGCTCAATCGTGAATTCTGCTCTGTCGGGCACATAAATCGCCTCTCCAGCAATAGAAATACGGAAATTCTCCCCTTGCTCGATGCTATCCGCCAAACGACGCAATTTGTCAACGAATTCCTCCTTCGTGTAACTCTTTTCAATATCTCTTTCTGACATAACTTTTTTTTTGTAAAAATAGCAATTTGTTGGGCGTGTGCAAATTAGACCAATCCAATGAAAATCGTACTTTTAACTCATGGAAAGAATTATTCTCATTGGTTACATGGGGGCAGGGAAAACCCAACTCGGTAAAGCACTTGCTGAATCGCTCAACATTCGGTTTATCAACTCAGATACAGATATTGAGCAACAAACTGGAATGAGTATAGGTCAGATTTTTGAACAATACGGAGAAGATTATTTCAGGAATTTGGAACAGGAATATTTGAAATCTTTAGATGTTCACGAACCATTTGTGTTGGCCACTGGTGGTGGCACACCCTGTTACAACGATCAAATGACCGTGCTGAATACTTTAGGCACTACCGTTTATCTACATTGCAGCAATGAGACGCTGTTTTCGCGATTGAAAAACGAGCGTGAACACCGACCTCTCATTGCTGGAATGAGTGATGATGAATTGCGCGAATCGATTCAATACCGCATGATTCAACGAGAGGGAATTTACCAAAAGGCGCAGATTATTCTTCCGGAAAATGAGCACACTATTGCAGCACTTACGCGTCATCTTCACCAAAAAAACTAAGACCCTCTCCAGATTCTTCTTTCTTTAAAATGAAATAATGAAGGGTGGACATGACAAAAATCACAATGAGGGAGATTTTGTCAAACGCACTCGTGTCGGTTCTGAAGTAATCGTATCCCAAATAAAAAAACAACATACCGACGTAGATGACCACCCCAGTAATCAAAAGCGGAAAATAGCTTGTTTTCTTTTGCCAAAGCATTGCCAAAGAACTAAGAACAATGAGCCAACATAGAATGCTTAAGACAAAAAGAGTGGTCAGTCTTGAGGTAAATTCTTCAGCGGAAAAACCAAGTTTTGCCCCCCTTTCGGCAAATATGGTGTCGATGGCAACATGACGATGCACGTGAATCAAATGTTGAAAGGTCAAAGCAACATATCCAACGGTATTCCAAACGAGAAAAAGTGAAGCAAGTGTTAGCAGTATGTAAAAGGTGATTTTGGTATAAGCATCGGGCTCATTTTGGCCCAATAGGATGCGCAATAGCCAATTTTCTCGGCTTTCTTTTGCCCTTTGTCCTGAACTTGTTTGTGTGCGTGCCATCCTTTGGTTAAAATTGTAGAAAATTTCTTAGACTTCGCATTATAATGGACGCATACCTGAAGGATACATGTTTTCTGGATTATACTCATGAACACTTTGATGCTTTTCTAGCCCACATCGATCCTACCTTACCTGAATCTGAATTGGCTGTGGCTTTGTATTACCATGTGCGTGATGCTTTTCTCTACGACCCTTACCACCTTGATTTGACGCATGAGGGCTTGAAAGCATCGAATGTACTCGGTAAAAAACGCGCTTGGTGCGTAGAAAAATCAACTGTTCTTGCGGCATGTGCGCGACGTTTTGGTATTCCTTCAAGATTGGGCTATGCCATCGTGACCAATCACATTGGCGTTGAAAAATTAAGGTCCTACTTGAGGCGTGATGAAATCGTTTTTCATGGCTTTGTAGAACTTTTTGTGAATGGCTCCTGGGTAAAATGTACACCAGCGTTTGACACACGAATTTGTGCCATTAGTAAAGTATCTCCATTGGATTGGGATGGCAAATCAGACTCTTTATTCCAAGAGTTTGATCAGGGAAGAAAATTCATGGAGTATGTCCATTTTTATGGGATCTTCGATGATGTGCCGATTCAATTGATGAATGAGGAGATGCAGAAATATTATCCACATCTCTTTGAATCGGAGTTCAATACACGGGAGTTTTCATTCAAACATTTATAGCCAAAGCTACTTCACAAGTACCACTAAATATTTCGACACTTTCCAAAATTCATGTGGATCCTTGATGCGAATTTTTGTGTTTTTCCCAATGGGCACAAGGTTCCGTAGGAATAATATACCCTGTTCAAATCGTCTCTTAGGACTTCTGCTAGTTCATGTTTTTCTTGATATGCATCAAAAAGCTTTGAATAGGATTCGTTCAAGGTACTTAACTCATGGTTCAACTCAGAAAGCTGAAATTCTTTTGCATCCAATGTTTTAAGAAGGTCTTGGGTCATTGCTTCCAGCTCCGAAATCGTTTGATCTTTCAGATTAAGTTTCTGAAGCAATTGCCTTACTTTCTTTGCATTTTCAGTTCGGAGGAAATTGATTTGATCTAAAATCCATTCTTTGTCGCCTTCAGACTGCTCTGGATCGCTCGCGCGCAATCGAATTTCGTGTTGTTTTAATTCTATGGCCTCTAAATTTGTGCGAATTTGATTGTAGAATTCCAAGGAAGTGTTCAGCATTACATCTTTCTCTTCGTTCTCTTTTTCTAGTTGAGCTATTCGATTTCGAAGGCTTGCGTCATCTGTTTTCGAAGTGGGAGTGGATTTTTGCTCACAAGAAAACAGGAGCATTAGCAAAATGGTGAGGGCAAAGGAGTGGTTCATGTCTTTTGAATTTCAAGTAAATATAGCCCTTTTCATCGCAAATTGTATCTTTGACATGTAAATTAAAATCATGAGACAAATCCTATTATTTTGCGTCGCTTTCGTATTGACATACACGGCATTGGCACAGACTGTCCACTATGAGTTGCGGATGCCGAATCCACAAAATCATTATTTTCAGGTCGTTATGGAATTGTCAGATTTTAAGGAATCTGAAGTGCATATCAAAATGCCAGTTTGGGCGCCAGGATCATATTTGGTGCGTGAATTTTCCCGCAACGTTGATTTGGTCTATGCGACGGATGAAACAGGAAAGAAATGGCGTTTAGATAAGGATGCAAAAAATGCGTGGGTTCTGAAAACAGGTAAGGCCAAGAAAATTCGAGTATCCTACGAGGTGTATTCCTTTGAATTGTCTGTTCGAACAAGCTTTTTGGACCTGACACATGGCTATGTGAGTGGCAGCGGAATGTTTATGTATGTCGACAAGCACATGGATCGCTCGGGTGAATTGACGATCTATCCCTTCTCGGATTTTAAAACCATTAGCACCGCCTTGCCAAGAAAGGGAGAAGGGGTAACGGCGGATGGTTCAGAGAAATTTGTTTATAGCAATTACGATCATCTTGTCGATTGCCCCATTGAAATTGGCAATCAGGAGGTATTTGAGTTCATGGCAGCAGGTGTTAAACATACCGTTGCGATGTATGGCATCGCCAACTATTCGGTTTTCGAATTGCAAGAAGATATGGCAAAAATTGTGGAGGCTGCAACGGATGTTTTTGGTCAAAATCCAAACAAGGAATACACCTTCATCATTCACAATGTAGTGGATGGACAAGGTGGATTGGAACACTGCAATTCGACCACGCTGAGTGTCAATCGCTGGACGTATCAAGGCAAGGCCTATCTCGATTTTTTAAACTTGGTGGCGCATGAATATTTCCATTTGTGGAATGTGAAGCGCATCCGTCCAATTGAACTTGGGCCTTTTAATTACGATGAAGAGAATTATACGACCTTGCTGTGGGTGATGGAGGGCTTTACATCGTATTATGATGAACTTTTGATGCGCAGAGCAGGCTACATCTCTGAAAATGAATACCTCGCTAAATTGGAGTCAACAGTGAATTATGTTGAAGGTTCCGTAGGTGCAAGGGTTCAGCCTGTAGCGCATGCAAGCTTCGATGCGTGGATTAAAGCGTATCGTCCAAACGAGAACAGTTCAAACACGACGATGACCTATTATTCCCGTGGAGCTATGCTAGCAGCGGTAATAGATGCCATGATTATCGATAAGTACTACGGAAAGAAATGCTTGGATCATTTTATGCGCGTCCTGTATGACAAGTATTACATGAAGTTGAAGCGTGGATTTTCTGATAAAGAGTTTCAGTCGGAGCTGTCTGCATTTTTAGATCTTGACATGACCGATTTCTTCAACCGCCATGTGTATGGTACTGAAATGGTTCCGTTTGAAAAGTACTTCGGTCCTGCAGGGGTTGATGTTGGCTTTCGAAAAATTACTACACCATCGTTCGGTGCGGGCTTAAAACAAGAGGGTAGCCGCTTGTCGGTGCGTTCGGTGCGAAGTGGTTCGGCAGCTGAAAATGCCGGATTGAGCGTAAATGATGAGATCATTGGCTACAACGGCTTCCGAGTAGATCAAAGTTCACTTGAGTCGTTCTTATCGTCCTTGGAGGTGGGAGAAAACATGAAGTTATTGATTTCGCGCGACCAAATTCTTTTGGAGTTAACTGTTGTGATGACGGAGTTTGAACGACCTCAATTCTCCTTTAAAGGTTCCACTCAGGTGGATCGTGAGAAGTTGCGTAAATACTGGTTTAGAGCGATTTAATATGAAGAAACTCATCCTTTTACTCGGGTTTATCCCATTTTTATCTTTTGCTCAATCGCAATTCCCGAATGTCCAACTGAAAAATACAGGGGTGACAAATGTCATCAGCGGCTTATGTGAACCTGCGATCGCCATTGACCCTAAGAATTCTTCAATTATGGCGGCTGGCAGCATTATGAATGCCTATTATTATTCCACGGATGCAGGAATCACATGGAAAAGTTCCTCGATGTCGAGCAAATATGGGGTATGGGGCGATCCAGTTCTTCTGTTTGACACCACAGGTCGGATCTATTATTTTCACCTCAGTAACTATAAAAAAGCATCTTGGATTGACCGCATCGTTTGTCAGTCGGCGGAAACGGTGGATGGAAACTTCGATCAAGGTTCATTTCCGAAACCAAACGGCACGAAAGCGCAGGACAAACATTGGGTGGCACTCGATCCCCAGACAAATGAAATTTTCATGACGTGGACACAATTTGATGCCTATGATTCCCGAGAGCCCCTTGATTCTTCCCGCATCATGTTTTCAAAATCATCCGATCAAGGAAAAACATGGAGCGATCCCCTGCGCATTTCCAAATTTGCTGGCGATTGTCAAGATGGCGATTATACAGTCGAAGGGGCAGTGCCCGCTGTTGGTCCCAATGGTGAAATTTATGTGACTTGGACAGGTCCCAAGGGACTTGTATTCCAACGTTCATTGGACCTTGGGAAAACTTGGCTTCCCGAAGAACAAATCTTGCATGTTCATCATGGTGGATGGGAAATGACCATTCCCGGAATGTACAGAGCAAATGGGCTTCCAATCCTTCAGTGTGATTTGAGTAATGGACCCAATCGAGGAAATTTATACCTGAATTGGTGCGATCAAAAAAATGGATACAACAACACGGATGTTTGGTTGTCAGTATCTGAGGATGACGGTAAGTCATGGTCTGAGCCAAGAAAGGTCAATCAGGACACAACAAAAACACATCAGTTTTTTACGTGGATGAGTGTGGACCAGTCGAATGGGAATATCTACTTTGTGTACTACGACCGACGCCATTATAAGGACAATCAAACAGATGTGTATCTCTCTGTTTCAAGGGATGGAGGAAGGTCATTTACCGATCACCGGATCTCAGATGAATCATTTATTCCAGATCAGGAAGTGTTCTTTGGTGATTATTTGAACATTGCAGCAGTTAACGGCACAATCAGACCCATTTGGCCGCGCATGGACTACGGAAAAACAACTTTGTGGATTGCCTTGATTCAGGAAGAAGAACTGCTTAAGTCAAGCGGGAAATAATCGCATCGTGCTCAGGGAATAGTGGCAACAAGTCTTCTTTTGTGAAAAGTTCAAAGTCCCGAAAATCAAATCCGGGAGCAACAGTGCAAGACACAAGAGCATAGGAATCCTTTTCTACAATGGCGGACCCAAAGATCGTTCCTGAAGGGACCAACAATTGAGGTGCTTGACCTTTTGAAAGGTCTGAACCTAGTAAATGTTCGGTATGACCGTTTTCGTCTAATGTATGCACAACAAGTGGACTTCCTGAGTGATGAAACCAAAGTTCATCCCCAATGATGCGATGAAAACGAGAAACATCTGCTGAAGTCAATAAGAAGTAAATGGCCGTCATCAAATTTCGATCCCCATTGGGAGTAGTCCCAGGTGAACGAAAAGTTTCTTTGTAATACCCACCTTCTGGGTGAGGAAGCAGTTCCAAACGATCAATAAGTTCTTGAAGAGATAGATTCATGCTTAAAGGATGTTAAAGTATTGGTCCATGTGTAAATTGGACGCCGCGATTTCTGATGTTTGGAAAGAAGTATTTCAAATCAATGGACAGATAGCTGCCGTCAACATTGCCAGATACGGTAGTCTTAATGCCTTGGTATTTGTATTGCGCAATGAGCTGAAAAAGAGGAGCGAGCGGCACCCTTCCTGAACCTCCAATATAGAAAAACCCAGATTTCTTGGTGCGGTATTCAAAACCAATGTTTGCATTGATGTCAAATCCAGCTTTGCGCATGACGAATCCAGTGTGGTAAAATAGGTTCGACCCACCTGGCTTGGTCAAAATGCCCACATCTGTTGGTTTGAAGGTTAAGGCAAATCCCAAAGAAGCATTCATGTAGATTTGTTTCCCCATCTGAATATAAACCAATGCATTGAGGGGAATGTCGTACGATATAAAGGTCAAACGATTGGTGGCATAAATGTTCGAATCGGGAACTTCCATAGAAACGTTGAATTCCCGCTGGGTGTAGTTGATTCCTGTTTCAAAGGCCAGAAGCTTGGTCAGTCCAGCACGCACAGTTGCACCAAAGGAATACCCAATACTTTGTTGAAGTGTTGTCGAAAATCCATTTTTACCTAAGGTGAGTTCGGATTGACCAATAAATTGAGTGGGGAACAGTGTGCGCACTTGAACACCGAAGTAGGAAGGGAAGCGTTCTTTTTTGACTAGTTCTTCATCAAATTCATCTTGTGCCTGTAGAAAATTCCCATTCACGATCAGCATCGTCAACAAGAGACTTGCTGAAATTTTCTTCAGAGCGAAAACGCATGTGTATGAATTTATGGCGATGGTCATTCTGCTAAAATAGTGTCTATTTAACGATCCATTCGGTAATATATTCCAATGGTTTTCGGTGCGCCTTGGGCCATTCAATTTCTGGATATCCTATGTAGAATAGACCTAGGCACTTGTCCTTTTCGCTAAGACCAAGAAATTCGTTTGTCAAGGGGTGATAAATAAGTTTTGGCGTTGACCAAAATCCACCTAGTCCATAGGCGGTGCATGTGAGGTGTATGTTTTGAACTGCACAGGCAACTGCTTCAATTTCTTCAATTTCTAGAATTTTCTCTTCCGCTTGACGTTCCATGCAAACGGCAACCACCACTGAGGATAGCAATGGTCTTTTTAACATTTTGGCCAGTTTCATGTCGTTCTGCTTGTCTTCAGGTGTTATGGCTAAATACGTTTTTCCCAAAAATCCTGAAAGGGTGTTCAATCCCTCATCGGTAAAAACTTTGAAACGCCATGGTTGTGTATTCCCGTGCGTTGGTGCCCAAAGTGCATTGTTCAGGATGACTTCAATCTGTTCTCGATGTACTTTTCTGCTGCTGAATTGTTCAGGGTAAATTGTCCTTCTTGAACGAATTAACTCATTTATTTCGGATAGATTGAATCGCATAATTTTTGTGCTGAATGTCCTAAAATTAACCATTTTCTATGGAACGAATTATCTTTGCGTCAAAGCAATAAACAATGAAGATTACATTTAACGCTCCTTTCACCATCTACTTTGCCATTTTGGCGCTTCTCATATTCCTTATCTCTGGAGGGAATAATGACTTGAATGATGCATTTGTCTTGCAAGGAACGATGCAACTAAGCCAGTGGAAATGGTATGTGGGATTGATTGGGTATCCGCTAGCACATGCTAATTTTCAGCACCTATTGGGCAATTTTTCAATTATTTTATTGCTCGGACCCATCTTAGAAAACAAATATGGTTGGAAACGACTGCTCACATTCTCGTTGATCACATGTTTGCTTACGGCGATTCTTCACATCGCCTTTTGGGATATCGGTTTACTGGGTGCAAGTGGCATTGCGTTTATGTTTATCATCCTATCTTCATTGTTGCACATCAAAGAGAATGAGATACCGATTACTTTCATTCTTGTTACGCTATTGTACCTAGGACAAGAAGTTTTAGCGTCCTTTCAGGACGACAAGATTTCGCATTTCGCACACATTGCTGGCGGAGTAACGGGAATTTATTTTGGCTATTTTTGGAAGAAAGCTTAACGGCGCTCTTCATCCATCTTCTTTGCCTTGCGAATGGAAAAGAAAATGTGATCAATGGTTTCGTATTGACCATTTGGAAGGGGACCTAGCGCTGGAGCAGAAACGACATATCCAAAGCCGTCAATCAGAATATACTGGGGTAGGGATTCAATCTTGTAATTTTTCCAAAACACATTCGATGCTTCCATACTAATCTTTGTCCATGGAATTGTGTTTATGGTTGATTCCATCAGTTTAGCATCATACTCGCCTGTTGGATAAATCGTTAAAAATTGAATATCGTCCTTATAGCGTTCGTAAATTTGTAAAAGCGGACCGATTTCGTTGGTGCATTTGGTGCTATTTGGATCGATAAAATGCAGGTACAAGTGTTTACCTGTGAAGGAAGATAAAGTCAGTAAACTGCCATCAAGAGGGCGCAAAGCAAAATCAGGCGCTTTTCCGCCCGTTGTAAGTTCAGTGAGACGTGTCAATATATTTTTTGCTATAATGGTATTTCCAGCAAACAAGCAACGCTTCGATAAACTATCTAGAATGGTGATGATATTGGTTTGTGGCAAATCCTTGGCGTAAAATTCTTCAGAAAGCATTTTAATCATGACCATTTCTCGAATGCGCAAGTTGATGAGTGTATAATCTGTACCTAAGGCGCGCATAACGAGCGCAGGACTGCTTTTTAACACGGCGGAATACACCAATGCATTTGCTTCGTTTGAAAGACGTGGCATCATCTTATTGTAGAAAGAGTTGATGTAGTCCATATACGCATCATTTTTATACGATACTGGAGCATTTTTTATATAAAAATCGTGTTTTTCAAAGCGATTCCTTTCGGCGATAAATTGGATATTGTCCAGGGATGCTATAGAAAATTTCACATGCGTTTTGAAAAAACTACAGGTGTCCTTGGCATAGACACGTTCGGCATTCAATTTAAATTCTTCTATTTTCTTACCAAACTCCAATGGTTTAGCACTTTTCAAATAGTAAATTGAACTCATGTATTCGTCGGACCACCGCTGAAATTGAAGGATTTTGTAATTGATGTCTGTGCTGTCCATTCCAAAGAAACTCAATTCGATGAGATTTCCATTTGGTCGATAGGCCTCATAAGGGTCTTTGTCGGGGACGAAAATATCGTAGGTCGCATTGGGTTGGATGTACATGAAACTTCGGTTTTTCGCTGCTCGAACAATCACTTTTTGAATGTCATCCACGAAGAAACTAATGCTGAATGTGCTGTCGTTGGCAACCATTGCCGATCCAAGTGAGCTTTCTTTCATGCTGAAGTAATCCTCAATCTGCATGATTGAAATTGTTTGTCCAACATACGTTGGGGCGTAACCGCTTATCGTCACCATACTTTTGGCAGACGCTTTCAATTGACTGAATGATGGATGTGCCATCAAGATCATCAAAAGGAGTAAAGCTCTAAGGTTCATCGCGTATGTTTTTTTCAGAGCGCCCTTGCTCATTTACTATGCCAAAGAATTAAACGAGAAGCTCAGCATTGGTTACAAAGTGAGAAATGTCTCCTTGATTTCGGTAGATCTCTCTGACAATCGAGGCATTAACTGCCGAATATGCTTGGTCGGTAAGGAAAAATACGGTGACAATACCACTCAGCATGTCATTCATATGAGCAATTGACCGCTCGTACTCAAAGTCTTTTGAATCGCGAAGACCTCGAATGATATGACCTGCGCCAATTTCTTTCGCAAAATCGACGGTCAGCATCTGATAAGATACCACGCGGACATTGGGATGATCGGTAAATAAGGATTCGATGTGGCGTATGCGTTGGTCGAGTTGAAAGCAGTAGGATTTGGAGCTATTTACACCAATGCCAATGATGACCTCATCGAAAAGGTCAAGTGCTTGTCGAACAACAACTTCATGTCCTTTTGTAAAGGGATCAAATGATCCAGGGAAGAGTCCAGTTTTTTTCATCATTCCTCTAATTTAAGAAGTCCTTTTGATAAAACTGAAGTAAACGTTCCCATAATTTCGTGTAAATTGATAACCTTGTGTCGCACTCAGATTGGTCTCCTTTCCGTGCTCAACGATTAAAGTGCCATTTTCATTGAGGAGTTCGCGCTCGAGTATTTTTTCAATGAGCGATGTGTATCCATCGTATTTGTAGGGTGGATCGACAAAAATCAAGTCGTAATGTCGCTCGGTGCGTGCAACAAATTGTTGAATATCTGCACGAATGGTTTGCAGGTGTTCACCAATGCCAAATTCAGCCGCCGTTTTTCGAATAAAGGCCACACAGCGATCATTTGAATCCACTGCAGTAACATTTCCTGCTTCTCTAGAAAGAAATTCAAAGGAGATATTGCCCGTACCTGCGCAGAGGTCTAGTATTTCCAGGTCAAACAAGCTCATCTGGTGTTCGAGCATGTTGAATAAGCCTTCTTTCGCGAAATCAGTTGTTGGGCGAGACGGGAAATTTTTCGGTGCTGAAAAACGTCTTGCCTTGAGAATTCCGCTAACTATACGCACAATAAAATAGATTTCTGAATGAGTTCCCCCGAATAGGAGATTTCTGTAGCTTGCAATGAAGCAATTTTATTCAAGTTCAAAATAACTTCGTCACAAATGCCACGCTCAATGCCAACCCCATTGCAGATTTCTATGCGCAATTGTTCTTCCATTAACTCTTTTTGTTGAAGGACGAATAGGGTGTGATAGATGATGTCTTCTGGGGAGTTCTGATCGAATTGCGAATAGAATAGTAATTTATTTTCCTGTACAAGCGTCAATAAAAAATAGCCTGGATAAATGAGTAAACTGGCTTTTAAGCGAAATGCGTGTTGAGAAAGAATTCCTCTCAAAAGATGGCTGCCTTCGTGCTGTATGATTGATCGAGGGAAATTGAGTACAAAAAAACTCTTTACCCAGCTTGGCAGGTGAAATAAATTCACGATTCCATGTTCGGGGATGCGGTTGTAATCTATTGTTCCTGATTCTAATGGTTTTCCAAAACACAAG
>CAIQQH010000012.1 GCA_903873915.1 uncultured Flavobacteriia bacterium
ATCGAACTCCTCTTACGGAAATCTATCTCTTTAGTTACACAACCTTTCCTCAAAAATAATCCCGCTAACGTTCTAACGGGGGCACAAAGATACTCAGTCTTTTCATTCTTACAAGGGTTTTGAACAATCTTTTTTTAATAAAATTTAAAAGACCAAAAAACTCCAATAAAAGCGGCGATTTATTTCAAATGTCCCTCTAAAATTGCAAATAACTCTGGGTACCTTTTTTCGATTCTTCTTGGATTTTCACGGTAAGCCTCCATTAAAACGGCAAAAAACTCTTCCTCAGATGTGAGACCATACGCATTGAATTTGGATTGCTTCACCTTCCTTTTTAATTCACGCTCAACAAGCGCAGCCCAAATCAAACGTTCTTCTCCTTGAATAAAAGCAGGTATTCCATCAACGGACTCGTCTGCCTTATCTAACATGTGAGCAAACTCATGGATTCCAACATTGGATGCATCAAGCAATAAAAATCCTCTCTTTAAAGAAGTCAAAGACAAAACCATTGTATTGTCCATAAACCCTCCATGGTGTACTTTTCCCGCAATCACCCCTTTGTGATCTATCGTATTGTCCTCATTAAAATTATCAGGATACACCAATACTTCACTCAATTCTCCATAATTCCAATATGGCAAGCCCCAAAAAGAGATCACGGCAGAAGCCGCAACATATAAACAAGTTGATTTTTGAGGCGCATCTTTAGCTACCTCGGTGATTGTTATTTCGGCTAAAAACAACCCAATACGGTCTTCAAAGATGATTTTATCGCGCGCGGATAGCTTCTTGTAAAATGAAATATGTTGATTCAACCAAAAGCGATCATTCAAGTTCAACATTATCCTTGCCTTGCGCTGCATTCGTTTAATTGTCTGAATTCTCCAGATCCACAATGCTGTCGAAATGGCCAAGATGACAACAATCCCTAAAACCTTCGCGGCAACCTTCATCTCTGTTGCCATAAGTGGTGGAACAGAGAACAATAAAACAAAGAAAACAAGCAGCCAAGCCGTAAATCTTGCCTTTCCTTCTAAAAAACTCAAATAACTCTTCATGGTACAAAAATAAAAAAAGGGGGCTTAATAGCCCCCTAACATATCTTATCTGGATAGTTCACCTACTAATCTACCCATTTATCGTCGCGCATTTCGCCTCGAATCGTTACATCTTTTGTTCGTGCATAATCTTCTGCCGCCAAAATCATTTGTTCACGTGTATCTCTTCTCACCAAAATGGCACCACTACCTTGAGATTTTACTTCAATATAGAATCCGTTGCGTAAGCGTGCCGGTTTTGTTGCTGGTCTTCCCATTAGTTTGTTCTTATTTAAAATGTTTCTAAATATAACACAAAACTTTGGATTTTGTTATATTTTGTGAATTTTTAAGAAATACTATCTGATAATTACTCCCCTCTTAATCGGTAATAAATACCGTCATTTTCGAATATCATATCCACTAAATCCCAACAAATAAACAAGACCAACAAACGGTCAACTCTGCGCAATGGCAATGTTGATTCACGGTATAACTTACTTAAGGTTACTGGTTGAAATTGTCCAATGGACTTCAAAAGTTGCAACTCATCTTCACCAAAATGCTCTGGTCGCGCTGTTTTTCGTTTTTGCTCGATCCATACCCACTCCAAGATCTTGTTGACAGCTGTCGTTTTATCCTTAATGCGGATGTAAGGCTTCCATTTTCCGTCGTCATCTTTTGCCTTGTGTGGGCCATTTTCTGATTTTGCCACACTTACTTCCAGTACCAATCGAAAATCTTCTTTCCATATTTTAGAAGTGATCTTTAGTTCTGGCTGACAAAATATGGATGCTGCCCCTTCTAGCATGTGAAATTCTTCCTCAGGATTGCACCCTGCTATTTTCCGGTTATCCTTGACACCAATAAGCAACCTTCCGCCTGATGTATTGGCAAAGGCACATAAGGTTCTTGCGATTTTTCGCTGATCATCGATGCGGAATTTGAAATCCTGATTCACGTGTTCTCCCTGATCAATCAGATCCTGTAAGGTTTCCATGCCGTAAAAATAGTGCGAAAACGATTGGGAATTTCAATTCTTTACGAATTCCAAATCTCAAAAGCGCGCAAGGCCTGGTGACGAAGCATAGATTCACCATTTAATATGGTCGCGCCCGCCTTTTCTGATCTATTCAAGAATACAGTTTTTGGAGGATTGTACACCAAATCAATGATCAAATGGTCTGCTGTCAAATGCATGAATGGGATTTCGATGCACTCATCAACATTCGGAAAGGTGCCAAGTGGCGTACAATTGACAATGACTTTGCAGGCATTGAGCATGTGCTCATTGATTTCTGAGTAGGAAAATTGATTTCGTCCCTTTGGATTTCTTGAACAAAAAATCACATCAATTCCCAATGAACGAAAGACATGTGCTACCGCTTTTGCAGCTCCTCCAGTTCCTAGAATCAGCGCACGTTCATGGTGAAAAGTAAGAAATGGTTTGATTGATTGATGAAATCCGAAGGCATCTGTGTTGTGCCCTACCTTTTGTCCATCTTTAAACTGAACAACATTTACAGCGCCAATGGCTTTGGCCTCGTCGGAAATTGAATCTAAAAATGGGATGATTTCCTCCTTGTAAGGAATGGTTACTGTCAATCCACTCAAATGCTGCGCAAACACCTCATCAATGCTATCAATCGTGGCAATCTCGTAATTGTCAAAACGCGCATCGAAGTTGTTTTTTTGAAAATAATCTTCAAAAAAAGGCTTTGAAAAGGAATAATTTAGTGTTTTACCAAGCAATCCGTATTTACGCATTCTTGGAAGACATTTTTGATTTCACGAAACTAATCAGCATTGGCAGAACGGATAGAAGCACAATGCCCAATACAACTTTGGAATTGTTCTCTTTCACCCACGTGATTTCACCCAAGAAATAGCCAACTAAGGTCATTGAACAGATCCATAAAACACCACCCATGATATCGAACAATAAGAATTTTCTGTAATTCATCTTGCCAACTCCGGCTGCAAAAGGAGTAAATGTGCGCACGATAGGAACAAATCGCGCCATGATGATGGCAAAAACGCCCCGTTTATCGAAAAATTCTTCCGTTTTCTTTAGGTAGCTTTCTTTGACCAGCTGACGACCGCGAATTTTCCACTCGAACACACCCAAACCAATGCGTCGACCAATCCAATAGTTGACATTATCTCCTAAAATAGCTGCTATACTTAGGAAGAATAAGATGTAACTCAATTCCAAGTTCCCGAACTTCGCATACATTCCCGCCATAAAGAGAAGGGAATCTCCTGGTAAAAATGGCATAATAACCAAACCTGTCTCGATGAAAATCACCAAAAACAACACGATATAAATGGAATCGCTGTAATGATTTACGATCCATTCAAAATCTAAATCAAACAGGTGTTTAAATAACTCTATCATGTTAGTCTAGTTCTAATGTTTGATCAACCTGGTCTTTCCATGCCAAAATTCCACCTTCAAGAATCCAGATGTTGTTCAACTCAAAATCTGTGGTCAGCAAATTGGCCATGGCCTCCGCACGTTTTCCTGAACGACACATGATCACCACATTTCTAGTTGAAGGCAGTTCTGCTAATCGATCACACAATTCTCCCATGGGGATGTGCATCGATCCAATGTTGCACGCCGCATATTCATAGGGTTCGCGAATATCGATGATTTGATAGTTTTCCCCTCGGTGCAAAGCTTCATTCAATTCTAACGCAGAAATGATTCTCATCGTTGATTTTTTCGTAAAAATAGTAAAATCTCGTGAAGTCTATGGTTGTTGATTCTGAGCGGATGATTTCATCTTGATTGAAATTTCTATCTTGAAATGTGCGACAAGCTCACCCTTGATATCCCTAGCTGAGACTTCCACCATTCGGTTCAATCGTTCCCCTGTGTCTCGACTTTCTTCAATCATTTCTCGGATAATAACACCACCCTTCGACTCAAAAAACACATCACCATCGGCACGTTTCAAAAATTCAGCCTGCATGCTTTTAAAGGACATGGACATTTCTTTTCCTCCCGTAAAGTAAACGGAATGAATTGCTCCTGCTAGGTCTGCACCCACTGCCAAAGCCCCAAAATACATGGAGCCGAGATGATTTCGCGTTCGTCTGCGCAACCGAATTCTAATTTTAACCTTCTGATCATCCATTTCCATGATGCGCGGTCGGACAAACCCAATCATAGGAATTTTCAGTCGCCCGAGAAGTAAAAGGAGCCACTGCATGCGACGCAGCGTTGGAGGGGAACTATTCGGCATTGTATTCACGTTTCAACTGTTCAACGATAGCTTGAATCTTTCGAATAGAGGTCACATGTTCAATCGATGGCCCGGCACACCACACCGTTTTATAGGTTGAACTGAATGCGGCCTTTTGCAAACTTTTCATTCCTCGAACAAAGACCAAGGCTTTCACCCATTTCTTCAAACGCTTGTTTCTATTCAACAAACGCTCAAACCAATTTTGTCTTGTCCCTACTTTCTGAACATAGGGGGTATTGATGACCGTACAAGGTGTACCTGACAGTTTTGTAGTCATCACGATGTCCTTTGCGCCATAGTTTACGCATGCTGCTTTGTATTCCTTTGAAACAGGGGCTTCCTCGGATGCGATGAAAATGCTCCCCATGGAAACTCCCGCCGCACCCAAATCCATCATAGACCGAATTTCTTGACCTGATCCTACTCCACCTGCAGAAATCACAGGAATGGAACACGCGGAAGTCAAAGCTGGAATTAATTCTTGGTAGGAAATAGAACCCGCATGTCCACCGGCCTCTTTGTTTACAGCAATCAAAGCATCCGCACCCAAGGCTTCAACTTTAATGGCCAATTTTACATCTACCACATCACAAAACACCTTCACACCCTGCTGATGTGCCAAGCGAATAGTTTCCTCCGGTGAACCTAAGGACGTAATGATGAAGTCGACTTTTTCTTCGAGACAAACGGTGAGTTGATCTTTGAAGTAAAAATTGGATTTGTTGACGATTAGATTGATTCCAAAAGGACCTGAGACTTGCGCACGAATAGAACGAATCGCAGCTCGAAGTTCATCTGTTGACTTATAGTTGAGTGCTGGAATCGCTCCCGTAATGCCAGAACGGATTGCTTCTACAATCATTTTTTCATCTGAAACCAAGAACATCGGTGCCATGATCACTGGAAAATCAATTCCCAACATGGAACACAAATCAAGCGATGACGCATTTTCCTTCATTCTTTAAAGGTATGAAAATTCAATTTGCCTGCATTCAATCAATTGATGTTTTGACGATGTGAATTGCAAACAAACAATACCTTTGTGGCATGACTAAAAAACAAGCTTGGATTCATGCATTGCGCTTGCGGACCTTGCCCCTTTCCATTTCGGGGATTATTCTTGGCTCTGCCTTAGCTTTCTACAAAGGTTTTGAAAATTATGTTGTGCTTGGATTCGCATTACTGACCACGCTTTTGTTTCAAATTTTATCGAATCTAGCCAATGATTTGGGGGACAGTATAAAAGGCACGGACAACGCACAGCGTGTAGGTCCGACAAGGGCGGTACAATCTGGGGTGATCTCTCCTAAAGAGATGAAAAACGCAGTGATACTTACTTCAGTGCTAAGTTTCATTTCTGCTGGAGTTCTTATTTATTTTGGCACCAAAGAGATGCCTCAAGCGACAATTTTCTTTTACATCTTCCTGGCCATTGCTTGTGTTGCCGCTGCCATCCTTTATACCGTGGGAAAAAAGGCCTATGGCTACAACGGCTTGGGTGATTTGATGGTGTTTCTATTTTTTGGCGTAGTGAGTGTCATGGGCGTTTATCCGCTTTATGCGAAAGCAATCGATTGGACCATCCTCATGCCTGCAAGTACCATCGGCTTATTGAGCACAGCCGTTCTGAATTTGAACAACATGCGCGACCGTGTCAATGATGCCAAATCTGGCAAACGCACCTTGGTTGTGATGATGGGTGGTGATTTGGCTAAAATCTACCACGCATTCCTGATCCTAATTGCTTTAGGACTTCACCTCTATTTCATCAGTGAATTGCACCATGAGATGGCATTCATCGGGCTGCTACCCGGAGTTGTATTGGCGCTCCATGTGCGCAAAGTCATGCAAACAAAGAATCCCAGAGATTTTGACCCGGAATTGAAAAAGGTGGCACTCTCTACTTTTGCCTTGGCACTGCTGACGGCGATTGGATTGCTTGTGTAGATTTGATCCCTACGGGAATTTGACACTGCGTGATTTGTTGCTGCGCAATTTGATGCTTCGCAATTCAGAATTTGTCGCTGCGCGATTCAGAATTTGATCCCTGCGGGAATTTGACACTACGTGATTTGGAAATTGGTTAGTTTTACATTCAAAAAGTCTTTTGTTGTTTAGACACAGTAATTCGTAACTCGTAACTCGTAATTCGTAATTCGTAACTCGTAATTCGTAACTCGTAATTCGTAACTCGTAACTCGTCATTTTTAATTCTTAATTCTTAATTTTCCACTCTTAATTCCAACATGAAGATCACCTTACAACACTTCCCACTTCACTTCAAAGTTCCAGCTGGCACAAGTCGTGGAGTCATGACGGAGAAGCAAAGTTGGATTGTGCGGATCTCAGATGGAATATCTGAAGGAATTGGCGAAATAAGCGTTATTGAAGAGCTATCCCCTGAATATGTTTCATTTGAGGAATTTGAGCAGACCATTGCTCATTTTCTGTCATGTTTAGAAAATGGATGGAACGAAAATTTAAATCAAGCCTTGCAACCTTATCCTTCGATATTGTTTGGGATTGAATCTGCCTTGCTCGATTTGAAAAATGGTGGAAAACGGATTTATTTCGATAATGCATTTGCCCGAGGACAGCAAAAACTTCCGATCAATGGATTGATTTGGATGGGGTCAGAGGCCTTCATGGCTGAACAAATCGCGCAAAAGCTTGCCTCGGGATTCACGACAATAAAGATGAAAATTGGGACGATGGAACTAAACGCCGAACTTGCACTTCTGCAGTCCATTCGAAAGCAGTTTTCAAAGGATGAAATCACCCTACGTGTTGATGCCAATGGCGCTTTTGATGTGGAAACAGCTAAAGTGGTGCTTCAAAAATTGGCAGTTTTGGACATTCATTCGATTGAGCAACCCATCAAAGCAGGCAACATCGATGACATGAAAATGTTGTGTTTGAGCACTCCGACGCCTATTGCGCTTGACGAAGAACTGATCGGGATTTACAACAAAGAGGAGAAAATTAAACTTTTGGAAACCATACAACCGCAGTACATCATTCTGAAACCAAGTTTGCATGGTGGTATTTTTGGGACACAGGAATGGATTGCTTTGGCGGAAGAACGAAACATTCAATGGTGGATGACCTCAGCCTTGGAATCGAATGTTGGTCTAGAAGTAATTTGTCAGATGGCGGGAGAATATTCAAATTCACTGCCTCAAGGTTTGGGAACAGGTTCGCTCTACACGAACAACAGTGACTCTCCCTTAACAGTCGCTGATGGACTTATTTATCGGAAATTGAGTTGAGCATTTCACAACAAAACGCTCAACTCATCCCCTATTTCTTAATACCTATCGCGCTTACCGAACCAAGTTTTGTTCCCCTTTTTCTTCGCAGAATCTACCTTTTGTTCAGCCGTTGGCTTCGTTGATTTTTTTTCGTTTGGTTTATTTCTTGGAGGTCGAACTATGCGTTCCTTCTTGATGATCTCAAACACCTCCATTGGATACGGATGGTTTTCAATCACAGGAATCTTTTGATGGATCAACTTTTCAATGTCCTTCAAATACGCCTTTTCCTCAAAATCGCAGAAAGAAATCGCATTCCCCGTATTTCCAGCTCTTCCTGTTCGACCAATCCGGTGAACATAGGTTTCTGGAATGTTTGGCAATTCAAAATTGATTACCAATTCCATCAACTCGACATCAATTCCACGCGCAGCGATATCCGTTGCGACAAGCACGCGAATGGATCGGTCCTTAAAATTGCTCAATGCACGCTGACGGTGGTTCTGTGATTTATTTCCATGGATTGCATCGGCTTTGATTCCGATTTTCAAGAGGTGCTTTGCCACACGATCTGCACCGTGCTTCGTGCGCGTAAAAACCAATACCGAATCTGCAGATTGTTCGTTCAACACATCAGAAAGCAAATTCGGCTTGTTGTTCTTGTCTACAAAATAAAGAGACTGACCAATGATTTCAGCTGTTGTAGAAACTGGCGTTACCTCCACTTTAATTGGATCGCGCAAAATAGACGCTGCCAATTTCATGATTTCAGGCGCCATCGTTGCCGAGAAAAACAAGTTTTGACGATCATTAGGAAGGGCACGAATGACCTTATTGACATCGTGAATGAATCCCATGTCGAGCATGCGGTCCGCTTCATCGAGTACAAAGATCTCTAAGTCTTTCAGGGAAACGAATCCCTGCATCATCAAGTCGAGCAAACGACCTGGAGTAGCCACAAGAATATCAACTCCTTGTTGAAGTTGGTTCACCTGTGGGTTTTGATTTACACCGCCAAAAATGACAGTGCTTCGTAGTTTCATATGACGTCCGTATGCACGCAAGCTTTCCCCGATTTGAATCGCAAGTTCGCGTGTTGGTGTCAATATCAATGATTTAATTTTTCGTTTTCCGGTTTGTTCCCCATGTGCACCAATCAATTGAAGGATTGGAATAGAAAATGCGGCTGTTTTTCCTGTTCCCGTCTGCGCGCAGCCGAGTAAATCATGTCCGTTCAGTACTTTCGGTATCGCTTGTTCCTGAATGGGTGTAGGTGTGGTGTAGCCCTCTTCCTCAATTGCCTTGAGAATGGGCTGGATGATGTTTAATTCGTTAAAATTCATGTATAATTTTTGTCAGAAAATAATTTTGGTTGACAAAAGGAGATTCTGAAATGAGGTGCAAAGGTAGGTACAAAAGAGGGCTTTTCGACAAAAGGCGCATTATTTCGTTGATTACGACAAATTTCAAGTATCCCTAAAAACAAAAAAGGGCCTACCGAAGTAGACCCTTTCCCATCAACTATTTTTATTATTTAATCACTTTCATGGTCATCATTCCTTTTGAAGAATTGATCACCAAGAAATAGGTGCCAGATAAAATTGCCTCTGTATTCATTGACATTGAAACTGAATTTTCAAGTGTCGCCGTTTTCACGGTGCGACCAGCCATATCAATTAAAGATACTGTTCCAATTAGCTCTTGTCCGAAAGATACATTCAATGATGTTCCAAACGGATTCACAGCTACCAATCCTTCTGTGTTCAATTCGTTGATGCCTACAGAGCTGTACTGAACCTGATCATGGATAATAATTGTGTTTACACCATTCGCTTTCTGAGCACAGAACAAGATCAATGTTGCTCCATAAATGCCTCCATTCGCAGGATTTGTAATCCCATAAGCTACCGTGTATTGTGCGAGAACTGTTCCTCCATTGCCCCAAACGGTCCAAACTGCAGCAATTGAATCTACACTCGTTGTATAAAAGTTCGTAATGGCTGCTGAATCCGCATCTGCATAGATAAATCCACAATCAGTGATTACTGTCGTGTATAATGAATCAGAGATTGTTCCATTCGGGAAGCTGTTGTTTGAAAAGACAAGCACAGAATCGATCGGTGCTGAAGCATCTACTACAGCTGCATCGCTGCAACTTACACACCCGTTGGCGTCAGTTACACACACTGTATACGTCGCTGGACACAAACCTGTCAATGTAGGGCCCGTCGTCACTGCATTCGACCATGTGTAGCTGTATGGCGCTGAACCACCTGTTGCTGTAACTGTTATCGTGCCGTCGCACAACATCGCGCTTGTTGCGTCTGTTGCTGTTGCTGATGTTGAAAAGTTCACGCAAGGATTAAATACTCCTGAACCGATGGTAAAAGTCAAAGTCATATTTCCATTGGCCGTTGTAAATGTTACTGAGTAGGTTCCTGCACACAAGCCAGAAATTGAATTTCCACCTTGTTGAAGCACCATTCCTGTTCCCATCCATACTTCATTCGTTGCAACGAGTGCAGAATCAATGGTTGCTGTTCCGTCACACGCTGCCGGACCTGAGGTGTTTTGTGTAATGATTGGATTCTGAGCGAATGCCAAAATTGTCATGAAGATAAATGACAAAGAGAATAGAATTTTTTTCATCTGATTGGTTTTAGTTTGGCGTAGACGCACAAAATTGTCTTTGCGTTGCGCAATGTACATTCTTTTTTTAATACAAATTATTTTTTTTATTTGTAATCAATAACGCGTTGTAATCCGATGCGCTTGCGTGAAACATCTATTTCCAAAATCCTTACCTCCACATGTTCGTGCAAGGAAATAAATTTCGACGGTTGATCGACATAGGTATTGGCCAAATTGGATTTGTGTATGAGGCCATTTTCTTTGATGCCTATATTTACAAAAGCACCGAAGTCAGTCACGTTGGTCACAATTCCAGGCAAGACCATCCCCACTTTTAAATCATCAATCGTGCGAATGTGTGCATCAAATTCCAAGACTTTTGCTTTCTTCCGTGGATCGCGCCCTGGCTTTTTCAATTCCTTGATGATGTCGTCAAAGGTATATTGATCAATCTCTGGGAAATCTGTTCGAACGATAGATTTCAAGAGCTCATCATTGCCAATTAATTCCTTCAGGTCCACTTTTACTTTCTTGGCCATTTTATTCACCAAAGTATAACTTTCGGGATGCAGAGCTGAATTGTCCAAAGGGTTTTCACCATTACGAACGCGCAAGAATCCTGCAGCTTGTTCGAAGGCCTTGTCCCCCAAACGCTTTACTTTTTTCAATTCTGCACGCGATGTGAATCCGCCAATTTCCGAGCGATAGGCCACGATACTTTCAGCCAATGTGGGACCCAAACCGGAAACATATCCGAGTAAATAAGGAGATGCCGTATTTAAATCCACTCCAACCGTATTCACACAAGAAACCACCACATCGTCCAAGGCATGCTTGAGATCTGACTGATCGACTTCGTGCTGGTACTGTCCTACTCCCACTGATTTTGGATCAATCTTTACCAACTCCGCTAGAGGATCCATCAAACGACGGCCAATAGAAACAGAACCGCGAACAGTCACATCGTAATCAGGAAACTCTTTTCGAGCAATCGAACTCGCCGAATAAATGGAAGCGCCATCTTCACGCACAGAATAAACTTCTAAGTCGCGATCGAATCGAATGCGTTTCACAAAAGCGTCTGTCTCTCGTCCAGCCGTTCCGTCACCGATGGCGATTACTTCAATTTTATAGGCCTGAACCAATTGAGCGACCTTCGCTTGCGCTTGAGCGGATTCATTTTGGGGTGGATGCGGATAAATGGTCACATTGGTCAACAAATCACCAGACTCGTTCAGACAAACCACTTTACATCCTGTTCGAAACCCTGGATCAATTGCTAGTACACGCTTTGATCCCACAGGTGCCGCAAGCAAGAGCTGACGAAGGTTCGAAGAAAACACTTTAATCGCTTCAAGATCTGCTTTTCGCTTGTACTCATTCATGAGTTCATTTTCCAATGACGGACACATCAAGCGCTTGTAAGCTTCCTTGCATGACGCAGCCACCACATCGGCGCAGGCATCATTTCCTCGGACAAAAAACCGTTCCAACTGTTCGATCGCTTCCTCTGCTGAAGGGTGCGCCTTGAGTGATAAAAATCCTTCACGTTCCGCGCGCACCAGAGCCAAAAAGCGGTGAGATGCACATTTATATAGAGGTTCAGAAAAATCAAAGTAATCCCGGTATTTCGCTCCCTCAATTTCTTTTCCTTTCACCATTTTGGATTGCAATACCGCCCTACGGGCAAATAGCTGACGCACACGCGCTCGAGCTGGCGCACTTTCGTTGATCCATTCGGCCATGATGTCCATCGCACCTTGAATGGCTGAAGCTTCATCCTCCACATCCCCTTTTACAAAGCGCTCTGCCATCTGATCTGGATCGCCACCCCGCTGCGACATAATCATCTTCGCCAATGGTTCCAATCCCAATTTTTTCGCTTTGTCCCCACGTGTTTGCTTGCGTTGTTTGTAGGGCAAGTAAATATCTTCCAATTCAATAGAATCAAAACAAGCTAAGACCTTTTCCTTCAAATCGCCCGTTAATTTTCCTTGCTCCTCAATGGATGACAAAATGGTCTTTTGACGCGCAATGATTTCATCGTGTTTTTTGGCTAAATCGCGAATTTTTGCAATTTCCACCTCATCCAAAGCCCCCGTCATTTCCTTGCGGTAACGCGCGATAAATGGAACCGTTGCACCTGAATCTAGCAAGTTTAAGGTGTTGTCCACTGACCGTTTATTGAGTCCACTATGTGTAAAAATGAAGGCGCTTTTTTCCATGAATGAATGGTCTTTTTGAAATAAAATTGTTGTAGGCAAAAACTAGTTTACCTATCTTGCCCGACAAATTTAGCGTTTCATGAAGAATTATCTCATCGCCATTTGCGCTCTTTTCTTTATTTCTTTTACCCTTCAACAAGTAATTGAACAAGGAAAGGCAAGTTATTATGCTTCCCAGTTTGAAGGCAGACGCACATCTTCAGGTGATATCTTTCGTCAGGATAGTTTAACTGCCGCGCACAAAACTTTGCCATTCGGAACGCGCGTATTGGTGAAAAATCTCAGCAATGACTCTAGCGTTATTGTTAAAATAAATGACCGGTTAAGTAAAAGTTCGCCACATGTCATTGATCTTTCGTTGAAGGCGGCGAAAAAGCTTAATTTTGTCAGACAAGGAATCACCACGGTGACCATAGAAAAAATAGAACAATTATGAAAAAATACATTTTCGCATTTGCGAGTGTCTCAATTTTGGTGGCGTGTGCTCCAAAAGTTATTGTTGAACAAGAAGTGACGCCAATAAAAGAGCAAGCTGAAACGAAACCAGAGGTGAAATACCTAGCAGGAAAAACGCTTTTTGATACCAACTGTGGTAAATGCCATGACCTCCCGCATCCGTCACAACACAGCAAAGCCCAATGGTCTAAAATTGTTCCCGCAATGGCAAAAGAAGCAAAGCTTAACGCAGAACAAGAAAATCATATTCTACTGTATGTGCAGTATGGTGCGATGAATTGATGCATGAAACGCCTTGATTTTCTCCATATCTTAAGAGAAACAATTGCCTCAAGCTCATTCAATTTCTGAAGGATATGCTAGAAAATTTAACAATCATCGATGCGTCGACAGTTTTGGCAGGACCATGTGTCGGAACCTTTTTCGCAGAATTGGGGGCTACTGTTATCAAAGTTGAAAATCCACTCATTCCCGATGTGACACGTTCTTGGAAATTGGCCAGTGAAGATCAAGAATCACCGATCTCCGCCTATTTTTCCTCCGTCAATTACCTCAAAAAAGAGAAATCCATTGACCTGAAAAACAGTGACGGTCATGCTGCATTCCTTGATTTAATCAAAGATGCAGACATCCTTATTTCGAACTTTAAACATGGAGACGAAGAAAAATTAGGCATCATGGATGAAACGCTTAATGCCATCAACCCAAAACTCATCATTGGGAAAATCAATGGCTTTGGCGATGCGAGCGATCGCGTGGCCTATGACCTCATTCTTCAAGCTGAAACCGGATTTATGTCCATGAATGGCACACCTGAAAGTGGTCCAGTAAAAATGCCTGTTGCCCTCATCGATGTGCTTGCCGGACACCAATTGAAAGAAGCACTTTTACTCGCTTTGCTTGAAAGAAATACCACCGGCAAAGGAAGGTCTGTGAGCGTTTCCTTGTATGATACCGCCGTTTGCAGTTTAATGAACCAGGCCTCCAATTATTTGATGGTGGGAAAAATTCCAGCGCGTATTGGCAGTGCCCACCCGAATATCTCGCCCTACGGTGAATTGTTTCCCACCAAGGATGGTGATATAGTCACCTTCGCTGTGGGGAGCAATGCCCATTTCGTGAAATTGTGTCATTTTTTAGACCTCGAAGCACTCACGAACGACCCACGCTTTGCAGAAAACATTGCCCGCGTGAAAAACCGGGAGACCTTGCGTGCATTGATAGAAGAAAAAGTCAAACACTTGACGACCAAAGAAATCCTAGATACACTCATTCAGTCCAATGTTCCCGTAGCGAAAGTCAGGAATCTGGAAGAAGTATTCGAAGATGAAGCTGCAAAAGCACTGATTCGAGAAGAAGATCAAGCAGGGATAAGCACCAAACGCGTAAGTTCAATTGCATTTAAATGGCACTAGAAATTCGGACCCCACAAGACCAGGAATGGGACGCATACTACGACTTGCGTTACCGCGTCTTGCGCGAACCATTGGACCAAGTACGCGGCAGTGAGCGCAACGACGGAGATACGACAGGAATCCATTTCGCGTTGTTTGATGACGGCACCTTAAAAGCCATTGCCCGCTTAGATCGTCACGATGACACCACCGCACAAGTTCGCTTCGTCGCTGTTGAATCTGCCGAGCAAGGCAAGGGCTACGGCCGAATAATCATGGAAGCCACCGAACAGCACGCTGTAAAACAAGGAAACACCAAAATGATTCTTCACGCCAGAGATTACGCTGTCGATTTTTATTTGACATTGGGCTATACTATAATTGAACCATCGCACAAGCTTTTCGGGGTGCTGCAACACTACCTTATGGAGAAAAGTTTAGTAAAAAGGGACAATTGACGATGGACAAAAGACAAAAGACAATCCTTCTTCGCTCAATGAGCTTCGAAAGACAAAAAATCGACAACTCTGTGCATCAATCAACAAAAAGAAAGTCGTAAACTATTTCCCCCGCCGGAGCGCTGTCCCGAGAGCCACGATGCGGTGGGGACTATTGGGGAGGAACATTAATTTAGCAAACCCACCCCACCAGCCCCTCATTTTTAACTCTTAATTTTTAATTCTTAATTTTCATCTCATAATTATCAACCTTTAAAAACCTCATCGTGCATTGCATAGAAAACAAAAAAATTGAAAAAGAGAACTACAGTGAATCCGCTTTAGAAGCTGGTGAATATGTAGAATGTGAATTCCATTTTTGTGATTTCTCAAATTCATCCTTGACTGGGATAAAGTTTGATGCCTGCACCTTTGTGGAATGCAACCTCAGTTTGGTGAAGCTTTCAGGGGCTTCTTTTCAGGATGTGACCTTCAATCGCTGCAAAATGTTTGGTCTTCACTTTGAGGAATGCAATCCGTTCGGCTTGAGTTTCACCTTCAACAACTGTCAGCTCAACCACTCCTCATTTTACCAATTGAAGATGAAGAAACAGCTCTTTTCAAGTTGTCATTTGGAGGAGGTTGATTTCACCGAATGTGAATTGATGGAAGCCAAATTTAGTGAATGCAACCTCATCGGGGCGCGCTTTGAAAACAGCAATTTAATCAAAGCCGACTTGAGCACTGCAGTGCATTACACCATCAATCCGACCATTAACCGCATTAAAAAAGCAAAATTCGCCTTGATCGGAATTCCAGGATTATTGACCACCTTCGACATAGTCATCGATCGAAATGTGTAAATTCATCACGTATTCATTCATTCGCAACCAAAACCTTAAACCTATACCCATGAAAAGCACATTCACATTTATAATTATCCTATTCTCACTTTTTCAATCACAGGCACAAACCAAAGTGTACAAAGGAAATTCAACAAGTTACTCCGACTGTCTTTTTACGGTGAGCAACGACAAGATCTACACAGGAAACTCCACGAGCTACTCCGACTGCCGCATGACCATTTCAGGAAATAAAGTCTACCAAGGGAATTCGACCAGTTATTCCGATTGCTTGTATACTGTGAGTGATGGCAAAATCTATCAAGGCAACTCCACCAGCTATTCCGATTGTTTATACACCATCAGCAACGATAAAGTCTACAAAGGCAACTCCACCAGCTATTCCGATTGTTTATTGACCTTCAACGACGGTAAAATTTACAAAGGAAATTCGACAAGTTATTCCGATTGCATCATGACAAGCAACGGGATTTTGGCTGATGCGGTGATGGCGATTTTGGCGGGACCGTATTGATTAAAACCGCTTCAACTGATCCCAAGTAAACGACCATTCCGGCGTTTCTAAATTCCCACCATCCACAGCAGTGTACCACATGTCTTCGCTTGATGGATTGCGCAAGACTTGAATCTCCTGCGCAGGCATGTAGCTTTGTGCGAGTAAGAATTTCTTTTCGCCGGTTTCTGGGTTACGCACGAGATCAATGACGATCACGCAATGTCCCGGAGCACCACCCTTGATAAACACGTCACCGATAGCAATCTCATTTGGTTGAATGGACTTCATCTCTCTCGACAAGGATAGCGTGCTCGCATAAGAGAAAATGACTTCCATGTAATTCCAGAAATCTTTGTAGGTATTAGATGCAGCTGCTGTTGGAACCCAATGTGCACCGCCCTGCAAACTTACTCGTGAACCATTCATCCAAGGGGTGTATTTGGTGTAAAAGCCGCTCACCAAGTGGAAGCCAATTTCATCATAACGTTTTTGCGTCCAAAGGTATTCCGCACGCAAACGCATGAGCGCATCCGCACACTGGTGCAAATTTTTTCTGCCGATCGGTAAATTCACCACGGCACATTGTCCATCTTGGTAGCCTTTCTGAGATCCGTCGTACAACAGAACTGGAGAACCGTCTGACTTGAGTGGAAGAGTGCGCAAATAAGAGGTGAAAGAAATGGCTGAACTGCTGTCGCGTACAAAACCTGAAGGTGCTGGAAATCGAGTTTCTATGGTTTTTCCAGACGGGTTAATGAACGAAAAGACCTTGGTCGTATCTTCCGTTGGCTTTGGGTTTGGTGTTTTTTGATCCTGATCTTTGGTGTTGGCCGCTTGACTACACGCACTGAGTGCTGACCAAAGAAAAAATGCAGAGAAAATAAGCTTGTATGACATTGTTGTTCATTTTAAAAAACAGAGGGGGAAATGCCTTTTTTCTGAAAAGTAACATAATTGGACTAAAGACCCTTCCGCATATGCGGAATAAAAGACAAAAGACCGCTGCGCTTAAAGACTTCAATCATTCGTTGAATTGCCTTCGGCAACAAATTCCGTCAGGATCAAATTGCGTAGCAACAAATTTGTAATTCTTAATCCTTCATTTTTAATTTTTAATTTTCTTCATCCTTTCCTCAATGCGCTTGGTCACCAATTGAAACAACAACTTCGCGTCCTTTTCATTGAGTTTTCTGCCGAAACGAATCATTTTTCCGTTGTATTCAAATTCGATCCGTTCGCCACCGCGAATCCAAGGTGATGCTTCCCATACACGTTGAATTGAACGTTCCTCGGGCACTGACATAGCCATCTTATTGATGTTTTCAAAATAGTAAGGCACTGCCCTGCCGTATTTTTTGATGGACTTTTTATAGGTCAAGGATGCCTCGTCGATCTTGATCATTTCCTTGCCCCAGAGGAGCCAAAAAAACGAGCGAGCGACCTTAACCGCATAATACAACCAAAAAGTAAGAAATATCAGTAAAATAATCTCTTCTTGACTTGTTAGTTTCAAGGTGAAATACGCCCAGATCACAACGGCACCGATGGTCAACCACATGGAAAGCCATGCGCCCATGAGCCCTTTTACCCAATAGGTGTTCTCAGGTTCGATCATAATCGTTGTGCGAATCTTGTCTTCACTGAAGCTAACGCGTTCTCCAATCCATTTCATGGCGCAAAGGTATTCGATTTTCGTTGATGGACACAAAAAAGGGTGACCGAAGCCACCCTAATTTATTGAAATTTTATTTCTTATTCAACGACCAAACGCTGAACCATTGTTTGATTGTTCACTGTTAATTCGATCATGTACACACCTGCATCAAGCATTGACGTGTTCAAGTCGATTGTTGAAGCACCATTCATTGAACCGTAGTTTTTGAAGGCTACTGTTTTTCCTGACATATCCACTACGCGAAGAGCAACAGCAGATTCTTGTGTCAATTGGATCGCAACTGTTGTGAATGCACCCGCTGGGTTTGGATATACCGTCATCACTTGGTCTGGGCCATTCAATGTCAAATCCTCAACACCTGCTCCGTTACCGTTCACATAGCCATTCGCTATTGCTTCAGTGATTGTTGCTTTACCCGCATTGTCGATACGTCCTGCTGGATCGAACAACAAACCGATGATGTGGATTTTTGTCTCATCCCAAGTTGCAGGTAGAACAAAAGAGAAATTGTTTGTCAATACATCGCCGGTATTCACTGTAGCTGGAAAAGCTGTAGCCAGTCCTGTGAATGAAGGCGCAATCGCACGCGCAACGTGGTTGTACACCATCTGTGCTGCTGGAACCGGGTTTGCTAAGGCTTCAAATCCGCCCATCACACCATTTGCACCACCTCCATACGCATTTGATTGGTTGTATGCCCCTGTTGTACCAGTTACATCATCTTCCGTCAACACACATGCTACTTTGTAGTTGCTGTTTGCTGCAGCTTGGAAATCACACGAAACAGACACATTCAATGTGCGTGTCGCCGCATCCCAAGTCGCACCATTTTGGATGAATGCCACTGGAGCAGTTTGCAAACGCGCGAAGAAATCAGGACCCATTCCAGACGGATCCACGTCAATACCACGGTCAACCAAAGCACTCGGATACCCACCAATCAATCCGCTCACTCCCGCATCATAGTCTGTAACTGTCATCGGGTCGCCATTGTGTACAGCGATGCCCGCCCAGAATTGAGTGTAATCTTGTTCAAACCTGTCCATGTAAACAGCTCCACGTGGACACCATTGACACCAGGTTCCAGTACCTTCTTCACCAACAACCATTTTACCAAGAGCTGGAACAATTGGGTTTACAACTACTGACCCTACATTGTCTGTGATGTCATTGTCAACTCCTCCGTTGATATTGCTGATTGTCACAGTTGCTGTATTTGCACCCGGAAGCAATGTCATACTTGGAAATGTTACCGTGTAAGTTCCAATAGAAGCCAAGTTTTGTCCTGTAACGTTTTGCGTATAGGGTGTGCCTCCATAATTCAATACCACATCAAAAGAAGTAATGTTTGTTGTTCCGGCATTCAATACGGTTACTTTTGGCGTAACGGTTTGTGACGCAATATTCCCGCCCATGTCCAATCCAGCATATGCTGCGTTTAGGGTCATCATGGAATAGGCTATGTGATCAAATGATACATTGTCCATGTAAAACTGACTTCCTTGAAGCGGGAAGTTATCCACGCTTGTTAATGAATTCACCCCATTGATCCAAACACCGATTGACGTTCCGTTGATGAATGCCTCCCACAAATGCAAGGTAAGATTCGCCTCAATTCTAAGGGTAAACCAGTTTGCATGTGTAAATGAACCCATCGCCAAATCAGCTGTTATTCCATCATCAATGGTAAGCAAGCCATTCGCCATGTTCACATTCAATGCCCAAGTGGTACCAATTGGCACAGCACCTTGGAAGTTGAAATAACCTGATTTTCCTGTATTCACATAAAAATCAGCTTGGTAAGTGAAAATGCCGCTGTTGTAGGTCGTTCCGAAATTCAATACGCAGTCTTGTGGACCTCCACCTGCTGCTGTTGAATTTAAATAAACTGACTTCGTGCCTGATGCTGCTTGGGTTGCAGAAACAACTCCATCTTCAGCTCCACCTTCCGTTCCACTCCAAGTGGTCCAAAACGTAGATTGAGGGCCTAAAGCCCCTGTGGTGTATGCATCAAAATTATCTGAAAAAATTTGGGCATGTGTTCCCAAACCAATCAACAACGACGCCACCAAAAAAGTAAATCTTTTCATAGTAAATAGTCTTATTAGATTTTAGTGTGCCAAATTACGATTTTCAGTTCGTTAATTTGACGAATGAATTAAATTATTCGAGCTTATTTAAAATACCTGAAATCCTGATCGTTTTTCAAAGCGATTACAGATTCATAAATCAAGTGAATCGTCGCCTCAACATCTTCTTTTCGAACTGTTTCAACCGTCGTATGCATGTAGCGCAAGGGCAATGAAATCAATGCGCTCGGCACTCCTTCGTGCGAATAGGCGAAAGCATCCGTATCTGTTCCCGTTGAGCGAGAAGCTGCTGCACGTTGGAACTTGATTTTATTTTTCTCCGCAGCAGAAATGATGTGCTTCAACAGGTTATTCTGCACCGCTGGACCATAGGTCAATACGGGTCCTGCGCCAGACTTCTGATCGCCATTTTCAATTTTATCGACCATTGGCGTATGTGTATCGTGACACACATCGGTGATAATCGCCACGTTTGGCTTTATTTTCCGCGCAATCATTTCAGCACCACGCAAGCCAATTTCTTCCTGAACCGAATTCACCACATACAAACCAAAGGGCAACTTCACTTTATTTTCTTTGAGCAAACGTGCCACTTCGGCAATCATAAATCCTCCAACTCGATTGTCCAAGGCACGACCGACATATCTATTTTTATTCAAAATCATGAACTCGTCTTCGAAGGTGATCACACAGCCGACATGCACACCCAATTTTTCCACTTCCTCTTTAGAATCGCAGCCACAATCAAGAAAAATATTTTTCATGGATGGCGCCTCCTCCTTTGCAGAACGCATGTGAATCGCTGGCCAACCAAATACGGCGCGAACAATTCCCTTGTCGGTGTGAATGTTTACTCGTTTTGATGGTGCAATTTGATGGTCAGAACCCCCATTTCTTCGAAGATAAATGAAGCCCTCTTTCGTGATGTAATGCACAAACCATGAAATTTCATCGGCATGTGCTTCGATCACCACTTTGTAAGGCGCATCTGGATTGATCACCCCAACGACAGAACCATAGTTGTCTGTAAAATACGTGTCTATATATGGTTTCAAATACGAAAGCCACAATTTTTGCCCTTCCGATTCAAATCCTGTAGGACTTGGGTTGTTGAGGTATTGTTCGAGAAACTTCTCCGATTTAGCTTGAATGATTTTTTTCATGTTTACTGTTGATTGCTGTGATTTATAGTTGTTGAAATATGTTACTTCATTAAGGAAATGTTCCCTTTGATGATGGATTCATTGCCATCGATGCATATGGCTTTGAGGTAATAATCGTAGACATCAGGATCCAAAGCTTTTCCGCGGAAGGTTCCGTCCCACCCAAAGTCGCGGTCGGTAGATTCGAACACCATTTCTCCCCAGCGGTCAAAAACACGGAACACCATCCCTTGGATCATTAGTCCGCGCACGTAAAGCACATCGTTTTCATTGTCCCCATTTGGCGTGAAGGCATTTGGAACAAACACATAGGGTTCGCCACAAATAAATGCGAAGGTCTTCACCAAGGCTGTATCACTTTTGGTACAAATGCCGTCCGAAACAGATAAGGTGTAAATGGTGGTTTGATCTACCGTTGCCAAGGTGGATTGCATCGAAGGATTGGTCACGCCCAAAGCTGGCGTCCATGTGTAAGTCATACCCGAAGGCTGACCTGAAAGTGTTGTTTGACCACCTTCAGGCACCAAGGTTGGATTGGCCGAAGCGATGACCGAACCATTCGCAATGGAACTCACTGCTATGAGTATGGAGTCCACAATCACACAGCCATTGCTCGCACTAGCGGTAACATAGACATATTGGGTAACATGGGGGATAAATCCAACCGATGCACCCGTGCCCGGAGCAATAAGCAGTGAATCAGGCCCCCAGTCGTAGGTAAATTGGATGGATGGATCCAAACTGACCGCTGTAACGATAGCTACTTCGCCCGAACAAATTGAATCGTTGGCCGAAAGCGAGAGTGACGAACTCACAAAGGTGACAACCACCGAATCTTTCTGGTAACATCCTTCATTTCCGGCCATGACATACAATACGGTGCTTCCACTTGGCATATAGGTAATGACTGAATCTTGAGGTGCATTCAACGGATTGCTAAAATCGGACGATTCCGACCACATAAAATACGTTGCCGTTCCGAGTGAATTTGCAGTAAAGGTCATTGGAACTGGAGAGCATAACGACACGTCATTTTGCACTTGCAATTGAATGGCATCCGTCACGGTAATCGCAATTTGAGCCGTATCCGTGAGCAAGCAAACACTATCGGTCACATATAAATACACGAGATAGTCGCCCGGCTGCGTATAGGTGATTGTCGGATTGAAGATTACCGTTGAGGTGTCGCCATTGCCAAAATCCCATAAATACGAATCAGACTGCGAGGAAAAATTATCCAAAGTCACTGTAAAGTCGGCGCAGCCTAATGTTTGATCAGCCGTAAACTCTGCATTTGGAATCAACTGAAAATCGAACTTAAAGACGATGTTGTTGCAGTTCGAGCTCAAATTCAGGTTGGACCAAGCTCCTGGCGTTGTCGGAAAATCGGAATGTCCACCACATCCACCACACACCGATTGATAGACAATTCCATTTTTATCAAAACGTGAGGTTCCGCCATCAACATGCTCATTTGCTTGATTTCCACCTAAGTATGTACCATACAACATGGCGTCAAATCCACGTGCAATAACGAGCAAGTAGAAATCAAATCCATTACCTGGGTTTTGCTGAAAAGCATTTGGCGATACCGGCATTCCCGACAGTGGTGTTCCTTGAAGAATATTTGCTCCCCAACCCGAGATGTACAGATTCCCACAGATATCTACTAAAAAGGCAGAAGGAGAAATGTTTGTTGTGGCGCCTCCATTTCCAAAAACCGTTGAATTGAGAACCCCCGTCAAGGAGGGATTCAATTTCATCACAAACTGACTACTGTTTGGGTTTACAAACGAGGCATTGGTCACCGGAAAAGCACCTCCAGCCGATTGTCCCAATAAGAAAACATTGTCATTTCGATCGATCTCAACAAAAAATGCTTGATCGTAATTCGGTGTTCCAACGTAGGTCCCATTGAGCACAGCCGTTGCTAGTGGGTTCAATTTTACTACAAAGCCATCTGTCTTCCCTCCGTTATAAACGGACTGCCATCCACCTGCTGTAAAAGGCAAGTTGACGGAACTTGTTCCCCCAGAAAATAAAATGTTCGAGCTCGAATCAATTTTTACTGAATAACAGGCATCGTTGTTTGGACCACCGTAATAGCTCGACCACACCAAGTTGGATAAGTTCGGAGTTAATTTAAAAAGTACACCATCCTGCATTCCAGCATTGTTCGCCTGAAAGGGATTGAGAACGGGGAAATCCGTTGAACGCGAACAAGATGCAATCAAACAATTCCCGGCAGGATCCAACATGATTTCACCGCGAAACTGATCGCCATAATTGGATGTCAGAGAATCATAGGCAGCCACTGAATTGTAAATCCCAGAAGAAACTTTCGTGTTGATGCCATCATTTTGAGTCCCACCCATGTAGGTTGAACCCATCAAATTCTGACCATTGGCACTCAGTTTTGCCACATATATATCCGTTCCTTGATTGGAGAAATACACGCCATTGTAGTAGAAATTGGCATTCGAAACACCACCACTGTGCGCGGATTGATAGCCATTTACAATCGGAAAATCCGTACTTGAAGTTGCCCCATAAATGTATAGATTGTTGAGCTTGTCACAGATTAAGCTATGCGCCGTCTCCGTTCCTTGCAAGTCATCGCCACCACCCAAAAATGTCGTCCAAATCATGTTGGTCCCATCGGGCGTGTACTTCGACACAAAAACATCGGTGATGCCATATGCTGAATTCGATGCCACGGTAAAATTGGAGTTGACATCAAAGGCATTGTTGTCTGGCGTTGGGTAGGCATTGCCAAAAACGGTCCCCGCAGAATACGCCGTCCCATCGTATCCATACGTCGCTGTCATCCCAAAATTATCGGTCACAGAGCCCGAATAGGTCGCGAACACCAACACCGGATCGATCACTAAAATAGCGTTGGGATCGTAGTTACCCAATTGAAAAGAAACCTCATTTCCCACCAACTGAAATGCGCATTCCACCGTGCGGATAGAACCGTTGATGATCTGATAGGCATAGGGTTTTTGTTCAATGATTTGTCCTAGTGCTGTCGAAACGACCAAGTTGCCTTTTTTGTCCAATTGAATTTTCTCTTGTCCAGCGTAATTGAACCGAATCACCTGAGCAGACACCTTTGGCTGAACATGAAATTCGTACTTCAACTGGGCATGTTCCTCAATGAGTTTTAAATCAATGCCGTTGTAAAATTCATGCAGAATCGCTTCCGAATACCCGTGCACATTCGATTGCCATTTAGACGAGTCGTTTCCTTTGAAAAAATTGTAACAATAGGATGAAGGAATGAATTTTTCAATGTGCTGAACCTCATTCGCTCCGGGAAAATTGAGATGAACCACTGTCTGTGGAATGTGTGCTTGAGGTCCATTGTCGCGGGGCTGACCGTGAACTGCCCTCATCGCAGAATGATCTTGAAGGTGAAACACCATTTTTCGCTGTTGAATCCACAAATTCCCGGTTGGAACCTTTGCCTTAAACAACACTTCATGCTGCCATTGCCCTTTGTTTTCTACAAACGAGTGATAAACATCATGTTCGTGCGTAATCTCTTGCGATTGCACAGATAATGACGCCAATACGAAGAATAATAAACACCGGAATTTGCCCATGCAAGTGAATTTCAGTCGGAGTTCTAAATTAGTCAATTTTATGTGAAGACGGAAAAAAAATAGCTCCGTTGCAATAGCACACAGTCACCCGTGCATAAATTGCAAATCCACCTCCAATTCGCTGCTTCAAAAACAGTAACTTCGTTTGTGGGTTTTTATGCCCTAGATGCAACAAAAACAGTATTATTGACGCACATGAACAATCGTATTTGTCGACTATTTAACATTGAATACCCACTGATCCAAGCAGGTATGATTTGGTGCTCTGGATGGGAATTGGCTTCCGCTGTTTCGAATGCAGGAGGCCTCGGAATCATAGGGTCAGGCTCCATGTATCCTCAAATTTTAGAAGAACAAATTCTGAAATGCAAAGCGGCAACATCGAAGCCCTTTGGGGTGAATTTACCCATGCTTTATCCCGACATTGACAAGCATATCGACACGATTATTCGCCATAAGGTTCCAATCGTCTTTACCTCTGCAGGGAATCCGAAGACTTGGACACAAAAATTAAAAAACGAAGGGATAATTGTCGTGCATGTTGTTTCAAGCTTGAAATTTGCCTTAAAAGCCGAAGAAGCTGGTGTTGATGCGGTGGTCGCTGAAGGATTTGAAGCGGGCGGACATAACGGTCGTGATGAAACAACGACAATGTGCTTGATTCCCTTAGTCGCTAAGAGAATATCCATTCCTTTGATCGCTGCAGGTGGCATTGGCACAGGACGAGGTATGCTCGCTGCACTGAATTTGGGTGCTGACGGGGTGCAAATCGGCAGTCGCTTTGTGGCTACACCCGAATCCAGTGCACATCAAAATTTCAAAGAAACAATTCTACATACAGGTGAAGGTCAAACTCAACTGACCTTGAAAGAATTAACTCCTGTTCGTCTCATCAAAAATGACTTTTATAAAAAAGTAGAAGCGGCCTATGAAAACGGTGCTACCACGGAGGAGTTAACCGAGCTTTTGGGTCGGGGACGCGCGAAGAAAGGCATGTTTGAAGGAGACCTCATTGAAGGAGAATTGGAAATTGGTCAAGTTTCCGGACTCATTGAGAAAATTATGCCTGCGGCAGATGTTGTACAGGAAATACTCATGGAATACCGCGCTGCCTTAAGCGACCAACACACTGAAAAATATACATTCTAATGATAAAATTCGAACGATTTACTCTTCCCAACGGACTCACAGTACTCTTCCACAAGGATGTCACAACACCTCTTGCGGTGGTGAACACCTTGTACGATGTTGGGGCGCGCGATGAATCTGAGGAAAAAACAGGATTTGCCCACCTTTTTGAGCACTTGATGTTCGGTGGCTCAGTCAATATTCCCGACTTTGATGCACCACTTCAATTGTCTGGGGGCGAAAGCAATGCATTTACATCCAACGACATCACCAATTACTACAATGTACTTCCAGCGGTGAATATCGACACAGCGCTTTGGTTGGAAAGTGATCGAATGCTCTCTTTGGCCTTTACTCCAAAAAGTCTTGAAGTGCAGCGAAATGTCGTGATCGAAGAGTTCAAACAACGCTATTTGAATCAACCTTATGGAGATGTATGGTTGGAGCTTCGCCCTTTGGCATTCCACACTCATCCCTATAAATGGTGTACCATCGGGAAAGAAATATCACACATCGAAGAAGCGACGATGGAAGATGTTAAAGCCTTTTTTGGAGTGCATTATCACCCAGCAAATGCCATTCTTTGTATCGCTGGGAATTTTGAGTTGGAGGAAATTCGCGACAAGGTAAGTAAGTGGTTTGGGGACATCCCGGAAAAATTGAAGCCAGCACGCATCCTTACTGCAGAGCCAGAACAAACAGAATTTAGAGAGAAAATTCTCGAACGAAATGTACCTACAGATGCCTTTTACTATGCCTTTAAAATGGCGGAACGACGCAGCGACGGCTATTATATCGCCGATGTGCTTTCCGATTGTTTGGGGCGTGACAAGTCGTCTCGCTTGTACATTGCGCTGAAGAAAGAACAGAAATTAGTCTCTGAAATTGGCGCCTATATTTCTGGGGATTTGGACAATGGCTTGCTCATTATCTCGGGAAAACTGAATCCTGGCGTGACCTTCGACATGCTTGACAATGCTCTGTGGGAAGCGCTCGATGAATTGAAAAAAAGCCCAATGAAAGAAAGTGAATTGAATCGATTGATGATTAAAATTCGAACAGCCCGAGAATTCCAAGAACAAGGTTTACTCAATCGCGCCATGAATTTGTGTTACTTCGAATTGCTGGGCGATGTCAATGGCATAAACGAAGAACACCTCATCTATCAAGCCATTCAACCCGAACATTTACAAGAAACTGCTATACACCTATTTCGCAAAGAGAATTGCTCCTTGTTGAAAGTAAAATCGTTATCCAATGATTAACAGAGCCATTGCACCCGAACTTCAAACAATAAAGCACATCGATTTTCTTAAACCTAAGATTTTTGACATCTCGCCAAATGTGCATTTGTATTGGAATGCCGACGTCCCCAACGATACCTCTCGGGTTGACTTGTACTTTGACGCAGGCACCATTCTCGGGACAATTGGCGTTGCCTCTTTTGTGAATGGACTTTTACTTTCAGGAACAAAAACCCATACGTCCATTGAAATCAATGAATCAATTGACGCGCTTGGTGGATTTTTTGAATCGGGCGTGAGCAATGAAAACGCTGTGATTTCAGTCTATGCATTGAAAGAAAACATGATGCCAGTGCTTCGAATCATTCGCGATGCAATTCATGGCGCAAGCTTCCCCGAACATGAGGTCGATGAGCTGTTGAATGACCGAAAACAAAAATTCTTGGTCAACATGGAAAAAGTGAGTTTCCTCGCTCAGCGTGCATTCCAACAGCGACTATTCAGTGAGTCAATCTATGGGAGAGTGAGTGATCTGAAAGATTTTGATTCCATTTCTCGTTCAGAGATTGTTGCTTTTCACGATGAGTATTACCTCAACGGATTAAGTAAAATGGTTGTTGTTGGCGACTTAGGACAAGATGCTGTTGATCATATTATTGATCTATTCGGTGATTGGTCACATGCACATCAACCAACATTTGAAAAAAACATCCATAACCTTCGTGGTACAGCACATATCGTGAAAGACGATGCGGTGCAATCTGCGATTCGAGTGGGAAGAATGCTCTTCAACAAAACACACCCCGACTACCTCGATTTCAATATTTTAAACACGATTCTTGGGGACTATTTTGGTAGCCGATTGATGTCCAACATCCGCGAGGACAAAGGCTACACCTATGGCATAGGCACGATGATGGCTGAATTGCATGCTTCCGGATACTTTTTAATTGCCACAGAGGTAGGAAAGGATGTGCGGGAGGCAACTTTAGCAGAGATTCAAAAAGAAATTGACATTCTTCAAAATGAATTGGTACCTGAAGATGAGCTCGAATTGGTAAAAAATTATTTACTCGGCCAACTATTAAAAAGCGCCGACGGTCCTTATTCGATGACGGATTTATATTTGAGTGTTGAACCTTACAATATGGACATGGATTTTTACAACAAGGCCATTGAATCGATCAACAACATTACTGCAGAGCGAATTCAAGAACTGGCAAAAAAATACCTCAACTGGGATGATATGACAATCGTTTCAGCAGGATAGCAACGACCTATGATTTTCTGCGTTTATACTATGTGATACGCTCTTGCGTTATACTTTGTCCCATGCGAAAAATACTCTTTTTATTGGCCTTTATGTTTGCGCTGACTCCAGCGTTGAGGGCTTCGCACGTGATGGGAGGAGAGATCACTTGGCAATGTCAGAATGGGAGCTATGTCTTCACATTGGTTTTTTACCGCGATTGCAACGGCGCGGAAATCAACATCATCAATGAAAGTTTGCGCGTTTGGAATCACCCAACGTTAACATCGATCTCACTTCCTTTTGTTTCTAGGACGGACATTTCACCCACCTGCAATCCCGTAACGGGTTCCCCACAACCCTTAGACTGTGGTAACGGCATCTCCGGGGGCAATGGTGTTGGGGCCATTGAAAAAATTGTATACCGAAGTGCGCCAATCGCCATAAGTGGAGTTCCGCCAGCAGGAGGGTGGGTATTTACCTACGAGAATTTTTCGCGAAGTGCCAACATCACCAACATTACAAATCCATCCAATTACGGAATAACCTTGGCCGCAAAGATTTATGCCAGCCCGGGAATGGGCACCAACTGTGATTCGTCTCCAATTTTCTTGCAAGAACCTTATTTTGTGGCCTGCGCGGGGACACCATTCCAGTACAACATGAATGCGGTCGATCCTGATTTAGATTCACTCGCCATTGGCTTTGGCATTCCTTACAACAACTTTCCCACAGGCATTTATCAGCCTCCAACGAATCCAATACCCATTCCATTTGACCCGAGTTTTTCTTATACCTCACCTACACCTGGAACTTCTCTCAATGCGCTTAATGTTCCAGCGAGCATAAATCCATCGAATGGACAGCTCAATTTTACGTCATTGAATATCGGCAATTATGTTGTGAAAGTTTTGGTGAAATCTTACCGCAACGGACTATTGATCGGCGAAGTAGAGCGCGAAATGCAAATTGTGGTGACGGCATGCATGGACAACAATACGCCTCCAGTGATCAACGCGCCTTTTGCTGGAGGACTGTTTGAAACGACAGTAAACGCTGGTGGACTTGTCACATTCACCTTGAATTCAGTTGATCCAGAATTGCTGCAAGATGGAAGTCCGCAGCACAACTTATTGACCGCATCAGGTGCCATGTTCGGAACGAATTTCACCTCAACAACGGGATGTGGAACGGTGCCTTGTGCCACATTAAATACAGCACCAATCATTTCGGGAGTTCAAGGATCTACGGTCAATTTCAGCTGGCAAACATCCTGTGACCATCTTGTGGGCGCAGATGGCAATGCTTTAGATCTCGTTCCTTATTATTTTGTTTTTAAAGTGCAGGATGACTTTTGTCAAGTACCCAAGGTGCGCTATGCTACCGTGACGATTAATGTGGTCAATGAAGGCGTCATTCAAGCTCCGAGCATACAGTGCATTCAATCAGATGTGAACGAAAATGTGACGATTCAATGGAGCCCGGTTGTAGATCCAACGGGAAGCTTTGTCGCCTATCAAGTTCATTCTGTTCAAGGTGGACTCCTCGCTACGATCAACTCGATCGCTACCACCAGCTGGACAGATCCTGCAGTGACGCAAGCCAATGACTATTTTATTTCAGTTATGTCAGGATGCAATGGCAATGCACTACGAAATAGCGATACCGTATCCAACATCTTCTTGAATTTGGTGAATCCGTCGAATGGTACAGCGGTTCTCCAATGGAACGATCCAGTATCTGTAGCTTGGCCTTCCATGGATGACCAGTACTACATTTACCGTGAATACCCAACAGGCACTTGGACCTTGATTGATAGCGTAAATTATGGGGTGAATGCCTTCATCGATACGATTGATATTTGTCAGGCATACTTGAGTTACCAGGTCGTGCTAAACAATACGCCGTGTGACTTCACGTCCAACATTCAAGGTGATGACTTAGAGGACATGTTGACCCCTGATATCCCTGTGATTTCATTAGTAAGCGTTGATACGGCGACCAATCAGATGCAAATCAATTGGAATCAAAATGGTCAGTCTGACACCTATGGGTACGTGATTTACACCTTCGACGCCAACGGTTTCCTTTTTGAACTAGATACCGTTTGGGGAATCGGCAGCACGAACTATTCGTATCCAGCAGATTTAAGTAATGGTCCACTCTCCTATTCGGTTGCGGCATTCGATTCGTGCTATACGCCTGCCATTCCACCAACCTTCCAAACATCCGCAAAGGCAGATGTTCATACAAGTGTTTTCTTGACACATGAATTGTTGATTTGCAGCAGCGAAGTAAAACTCAATTGGACACCTTATGTCGGTTGGGGAGCTATTGATCATTATGAAGTTTGGGGAAGCATGCAAAATGGTCCTTGGACACAATATGGAACAAGCGTCAACACGACACTTACCCTATCGGTAGTTGATTTAATGGATTACTGTTTCTTTGTCAAGGCCGTTTCTAATCTTGGGGTAGAGTCATTTTCAAACAAACATTGCTTGACCATCCTCGCGCCGACCCTTCCTGGGAATCATTATTTTAAAGTGGCCACCGTCAACGGCAGTCAAGTCGAACTGCGTCATTTGACAGACAATTCAGGTGGGGTGACCGCTATTTCTTTTGAGCGAATGGATGATTCGGGTGCTTTTGTTCAGGTGGCGCAAATTCCTGTGTCCACAAATCTGATTTCCTACACCGATGCGGATGTGGACGTGAATGAATTCAGCTACACCTATCGCGCACGCATCATTGACAGTTGCGGACGACCTGGCGGGATTTCGAATGAGGCTCAGACAATTCTCTTACGCAGTGAAAAAGACGATGTCCGGCTCTTGTGCTACTTGCAATGGAATCCCTATCAAGACTGGAATGGCCCAGTTTTAGGATATCGATTGTACCGCGGGATAGACGGCGTTTTCAGTGCAACACCTCTTGCTTTTCTGCCACACGATGTATTGACCTATTTAGATGATTTGAACGATATCACGTTTACAGGAAAAGTATGTTATTACTTGGAGGCAATTGAAGGTTCTAACGTTTACAATGACTCAGAAATCAGTAAGTCGAATGAAACATGTCAGGTTTTCGAACCCATCATCTATGTTCCAAATGCATTCATCGTTTCAGGAATAAACAATACATTCTTCCCTGTCATCAGCAATTTTGACCCAACAGAATACCATTTTACCATTCTCGATCGTTGGGGACAAACCGTGTTTCGATCAAACACACCAGGCGAGGTGTGGGATGGCACTATTCAGGGTACAGGAAAAGCAGCTGAAACCGCCACTTATGTCTATATGGTTGAACTGCGTGATGGAAATGGCACTGAAATCATTAAGCGCGGACATGTGAGTCTGCTGAGATAAAACATGAAACGCATTCTCCTCATACAAACCGCATTCTTGGGTGATGTCATTTTAGCAACACCTGTCATCGCTGAGCTGAAACGCCTTTTTCCCACAACTGAGATTTCCATTTTGGTGAAGAAAGGGAATGAATCCTTACTTGAAAACAATCCACACATTGAGGAGGTATTCACCTTCGAAAAATCAAAAGGTAAATACAAAGAAATACTCCGCTTGGTGAGAACTTTTCGAAAGCTTCAATTCGACCTCGCCATCAACCTGCATCGCTTTGGAAGTTCAGGATTGATCACCATGCTATCGGGAGCAAAGAAGACCATTGGTTTTGCCAAAAATCCTTTTTCATTCGCCTTTTCCAAACGCTTACCGCATGCGATTGGTGATGGCACACATGAAGTTGCCCGCAATCTTTCCCTGATCAAAGAATTTGGTGCGGTAGACCTCCGTCGTCCCGAACTTTACCCGAGTCAAGCAAACAAGGAAAGGATAAATCCGTATGCTCAAGGACAATTCTTTTGTTTTGCGCCAGCAAGTGTGTGGTTTACAAAACAACTTCCTATCGAAAAATGGATTGAACTTGCGGTGAAAAAATCGGCAGAAGGAAAGGTTTATTTATTGGGGGGAAAACAAGACCACGACTTTTGCGAACAAATTCGTTCTGCTATTCCAAACACTCAAATCATCAACCTATGCGGTGCACTGAATCTCTTGGAATCCGCTGCGTTGATGTCATCAGCCACAAGAAATTACGTGAATGACTCAGGTCCTTTGCATATGGCTTCGGCCATGAATGCCCCAGTTACTGCATTTTTCTGTTCGACCATTCCTGAGTTTGGTTTCGGCCCTTTATCGGATGACTCAACCATTCTTCAAGTGGAAGAAAAAATCTCTTGTCGACCTTGTGGTCTGCATGGTCATGCTAGCTGTCCAAAAGATGATTTTCAATGTGGATTGGCTATAGATTTAAGTCACGAATAATAAATCCTTTTAGTTTTCGTTTTTGAGGACTTAAAACGCCAATCATGAAAACAACTCTTCTTTTTCTTTCATTTGTCACTAGTATCATTCTCGCATCTTGTGTTTCACAACGAAGTGCCTCCTACGCTTATGAAGGCAGCCCTGCGGGAGGGGTTTACCTTGAACAAAAAAATGATTTGTTCGAACAAGGAGTAAGATCAGAAAGCAACAAGAAGGTCATTTTTTCAAGCAGCATATATTTAACCGTTGAACATCCAGATACGGCCATCGTGCGTTTAACGAACATTGCACAAAAACACAAAGGATATGTTCAAGAGTCAGGCACCACGAAATGTGTGATTCGCATTCCAAATGACTCGAGAACAGCAGCCGCAGGTGAAATTGAAGCCTGTGGAAAGGTTACCTATAAAAACACGACTGGTGAAGATGTAACAGATCAATACGCTGACTTTGCCATTCGTCTGGACAATGCAAAAAAAGCAAGGATGCGCTATTTGGAATTGCTCGAAAAAGCGCAAACTGTTGCTGAAGCTCTGCTCGTTGAAAAGGAATTGGAGCGCTTGAATGAAACTATCGATCTATTGGAAGGAAAGATGAACCGCATCGATCACTTATCAACCTACTCAACGATTACGATTTTTCTAAAAGAAAAGAAAAAACCGGGAATCATTGGTTATATCGGAATCGGCATCTACCATTCCGTAAAATGGTTATTTGTCAGAAACTAATCGAGTTTAAATCGGCAACTCCATCACATAATCTTCCATAAGGTATCCATGTCCGATGTCGATGTCCTCTTCTTTGGCAATGTAAAATCCAATAGATTCATAAAACTGTACGGCTTTATTGAAGCGATTGACATTCAGAGTTAGGGTAGAAATCCCATTGGATTTGGCCACTGATACAGCATGTTCGATCAACAATTTACCATATCCTTTTCCTTGTTGAGATGGCAAGATATATAGTTTATGAATTTTTAGTTTGTCGCCGGACGGATGAAATGCTTGAATGCCCAAAAATCCAATCTTCCCTAATTCATTTTCCAGCAAGAAGAACTGATGTCCGCTTTCTAGTTGCGACGCGAGTGTCTGTGGATTGTACATCCATTCCAACATAAAATGAAGTTGCTCCGGTTTTAGGATGTTGCGAAAGGTGTCAGGCCAAATCAGATGTGCCAATTTCGTGACTTCTTCGACCTCCGAAGCATCGATTCGACGGACGGTGTCCATTACAACTTGATGAACTGTTGTTGTTGAATGCGGCCATTGTATTCTACGCGCACCCAATACGTTCCTGCGGGTAAATCAGACACGTTTACACTGGCGTTTTGCACCGAGCGCGTCGAAACTCTTCCCATCTCATCCACAATTTGCACTTTCGAAGGCAACTCATCAACCAATGTAAAACGCAAATCCTTGAGCACAGGATTTGGATAAACAGACCAATGCATTTCTTGCTCAATTTCTTCCGTACCCACGGTAACTAAAGCCAATTTGACCGCAGCATAGGCATTGATTTTACCCCACCCCCACTGCGGACTTCCGGTGGTAGGTATAATTCCTGTGTAGGTATCTTCACGTGCCGTTTGAATAATGATCTCTTTAATCTGCGCTGGAGATAAGTAAGGATTTGCTTCGAGTATAAGCGCGACAATCCCTGTTACCATAGGTCCAGCCATGGACGTACCCGAGAATTTAGCAAAGGGATAAGTTCGTCCATTGAATGAAACAGATGCAATTTGAGTGAATGAATTATCGGTGTACGATGAAATAGACGAAGCAACAGCAACACCAGGCGCTGCTATTTCCGGTTTCAACACGCCATCATAACGTGGCCCAATACTAGAAAACCCTGCAATAGCGCCACCCACATGTGAGCCTCCAGGAGTATAATACTCAGAGGCATAGGCCGCTACACTGATCAAACTCGTTGTGACCGAAGGCTCGGATACTCCATTTTGAGAATTTCCAGCCACTGTTCCTACTCCATACACAGAAAAAGGCATGCCCCAATTTCCGACATCCGTAGACAATTCTGTCACATTCCAGTAATGCACCAATCCACTGTCTGCCTGAGATTTCAACATCACACGGAAACCTGTATTCGTGCATTTTACACGCAGACGCATTTGAGGTTTTCCATTTTGTGGATGTGCTGCATCAGCGGAGATGTTGTACCACACCGTATCTGCATTGACAAGCAAAAATGTATCGATATACGATGTTGTAGTAAGCGTCGGATAATATGGACTTTCGTTCACAAGTGTACCCGATGAATTGTAAACTTGAATGCCCGAACTAAACTGCTTTCCTGGCTCTCCCCACATGTGAATACTTTGTCCCCACATGTTTGCATTGGACGCATAAGAATAAAACTCGATTCGCGAACGCAACTCATCGGCGTTAAACTGTTTACTCAGGTGAAAATTGACATTTCCATTGTTACCTCCTGAATTGCAGAAAACAACACCCAGATTCGAATAATTGTCAATCGCTTGACTTAATAATGAATTCCCATCAAGCGTTCCAAAATGGTACAATCCCCAGCTCATGTTGATCACCAAACGTTTTCCTTCGCTTACGGATTTTTGATACATCCACTCCCACGCATCGAACACGGCACCTTCATCTACCAAGAATGTAGCAAAAAGATACTGCGCTTCAAAAGCAACACCACGGTAAATCGTTCCAGCGCCGCTTCCACCGGTAATTCCGGCAACGTGTGACCCATGTGTGGCATAACTGTAGATGTTTGCTGTATCTGCTCCTGCTGCAATAAATTCTGGCTGAGACGAATACTCAGTTCCATAACCAAATCCAACCGGTGCTGGACCACTTGTCTTGAATTGATCCCAAGCGGCTAAAATTCGCGTGTTTTGCAATAAAGTGTCATAAAACATTGGGGACGAATAATCGAAACCCCAGTCCGTTATCCCAATCAATACGTTTTTTCCTGTATAGCCCTGTGGCAGGCCAATGCCTTGCTGAACACTGTCTGCATGAACATCTTTAACCGCTTTGTCCAAAGACTGTTTAATTTTTCCGGCCAGTTGAAGTTGTGCGATTCCTGAAATGGACATATTGGCACTCAATAACGAAACAGGAATTTTTAAACTTACCACATCATTCAACACCGCACCAACCATGATTCCTTGCGCAGTTAGCGTGTTTTTCGAAAATCCCGTATCCTTTTTTCCTAAAAAGGAAACGAAATCAACGCCATTGATTCTGCTTACGGCAAATCGCTCTTTGATCAGTTCCGAAGCAAGCCCCTTGTTGGACTGAACATCTTTCATAATCAACAGAATATCAGCGCGCGAATTGGCTGGAAGTTGTGTTTGGCCGAACAAAACGACCGACACAATTGTTAAGATTGCAGTAAGAATTATTTTCATTTCTTCAGGTTTCGTCATTAAAGATAAGAAAATCATTTTGATGGGTAGCTGAGAAAAAATCTTGGAAAAATAATTTTGGGAGAATAAAAAAATAAACTAACTTTCACATACCAAAATTGATCTTATGTACAATGAAATCAGCGCAGGAGTTGGCATTCAGGTTGAAACAACATTTCGTCCTGACCTTTCGGATCTTGTTGAAGGGACTTATTTTTTCAACTACCGAATCACCATTGTGAACACCAATGATTTCTCGATTCAACTGCTTCATCGTGAATGGCATATTTTCGATTCATTGCGTTCACACGAATATGTCAGTGGAGCTGGTGTTGTGGGTGAACAACCAATCTTGCATGCAGGTCAGCAATTCAGTTACGTTTCGGGGTGTCAGCTTTTTTCTGAAATTGGAAAAATGGCTGGATATTACACCTTTCTGAACATGCAAAATGGCGCACTTTTCCAATCCAAAATCCCACGGTTTGACCTTGTTTATCCTGGGAAATTGAATTGATGTTTATAGACAAATGAACCGTCAGGCGTGGCTGAGGTCCGTGGGAAAACTCGAAGTAGAATTAAGTCTATTGTCCTTTGTCTTTCGTCCCTTGTTCAAAATGCCATCAAATTCCCGAAGGAATCAAATTCGCAGTTGTCCCCAGTATCAATTTATTTCAGCCAACTCGAAGTAGAATTAAGTCTATTGTCCCTTGTCCTTCCGTCCCTTGTCCAATATGGCATCAAATTCCAAATTGCCTCCGGCATCAAATCCTAGTAACCCAAGAAATAACTACTTTTACAAAAATATTTTATCATGTCAAATGCCATTTTCCATGTGCCGGTAGCGATCAACGAACCTGTTAAGGGGTATGCTCCGAGTTCACCAGAACGCGAAAGTTTATTGCGTAAATACCGTGAAATGTATGAACAAGATCCAATCGATGTACCCATGTACATTGGTGGAAAAGAAGTACGTACAGCTCAGAAACACGCCATGACAGCTCCTCATGAGCATACCAAAGTACTTGGGCATTTTAATATGGGAGATGCATCACATGTGCGTGAGGCGATAGACACTGCCATGGCTGCTCGTGAAAAATGGTCGGCGCTTCCTTGGGAAGAACGTGCGGCGATCTTTTTAAAGGCTGCGGATTTATTGGCTGGACCTTTTCGAGATAAAATGAATGCCTCCACTATGTTGGCGCAATCTAAAAACGTTTTTCAAGCAGAAATCGATGCTGCTTGTGAGTTGATTGACTTCTTCAGATTCAATGTTCAATACATGACTCAGATTTATAAGGAGCAACCTGAATCTCTGCCTGGAATGTGGAACCGTTTGGAGTACCGTCCTTTGGAAGGATTTGTATTTGCGATTACCCCATTCAACTTTACATCAATCGCTGCCAATCTTTGTGCAGCGCCTGCCATGATGGGAAATGTCGTGGTATGGAAACCGGCTGAATCACAAATATATTCTGCCCAAGTAATCATGGAGCTTTTTAAAGCAGCGGGAGTTCCTGATGGTGTAATCAACATGATAACAGTGGAGGGTCCTGTAGCCGGTGAAGTGATTTTCTCTGACAAGAATTTTGCAGGACTTCATTTTACGGGATCAACGGCAGTATTTAAAAACCTTTGGAAACAAATAGGCAATAACCTTGACCATTTCCGCACCTATCCGCGCATCGTTGGAGAAACGGGAGGCAAAGACTTTATCATGGTTCACCGCAGTGCCCATGCTGCTGAAGTGGCTACCGCTATGTCGCGTGGAGCTTTTGAATTTCAAGGTCAAAAATGTTCAGCAGCTTCGAGAGCCTATATTCCTTCGAACATTTGGCCTGAGGTAAAACGAATTTATGTCGATCAAGTCAATTCATTTAAGGTCGGAAGTCCTGAAGACACCAGCCACTTTGTAAACGCTGTGATTGACGGCCGTGCCTTTGATAAAATTGCTGGATACATTGACTTTTGTAAAACACAGCCTGATGCCGAAATCATTACAGGTGGGAACTATGACAAATCAAAAGGGTATTTCATTGAACCAACAACCATCGTTACAAGCAACCCGAAATTCCGAACCATGTGTGAAGAGATTTTTGGACCTGTTTTGACGGTTTATGTGTACGACGAAAACAAATTTGAGGAAACCTTAGAAATCCTCGATCAAACATCAGAATATGCTTTGACGGGTTCAATCATTTCAAACGATCGATATGCCATTCAATTGGCGACCAAGAAATTGGAAAATGCAGCTGGGAATTTCTACATCAATGACAAGCCTACAGGCGCAGTTGTTGGACAGCAGCCATTTGGTGGTGCTCGAGGTTCAGGCACAAATGACAAGGCAGGTGCAGCAATGAACTTGCTTCGCTGGGTTTCCGCACGTACGATCAAAGAAACGTTCGTTCCACCGACAGATTACCGCTACCCATTCCTTGGATAACCATATATAAGCGCCCTTCGGGGCGTTTTTCATTGTACTCACTTTTCCTCATAAATATGATTTCCTCGCCATTAAAAAGTATTTCACTCGTTTCGGTTTTCGTGATTACCTCGATTTTTGTTGCACAACGATTTCGCTATGGCCACAACAATGATGTAAATGGTTACAATGCAACAAGCTGGGATGCACTCGGGTATTACATGTACTTGCCTGCAACTTTCATTTACGATGATGTCAAAGATCTCAAGTGGTTTGGAAAAATTGATTCGACCTATCATGTATCTGGAGGATGGTTTTACCAAGCGATGCCTTTGGAAAATGGCCAATTCACCTTCAAGTATTTGTCAGGGGTGGCGATTATGGAAAGTCCCTTCTTTGCCCTCGGACATCTCTCCGCTCAACTTACCGGAGCGCCACAAGATGGATTTTCAGCACCTTATCAATACGCGATTATGTTTGGCGCCCTCTTTTGGTTTTTCATTGGATTGTTCTTTTTACGAAAGGTTCTACTCCACTATTTTAACGAACAAACCACCGCCATTACCGTGCTATTGCTCTGTCTCTGTTCCAACCTCATCCAGTATGTTTCTGTGGATGGAGCCATGAGCCATGCTTACATTTTCCCCTTATATTCCTTGATCCTTTGGTTGACGATCCGCTGGCACAATAGTCCACAATGGAATACCGCGTTGTTTCTGGGTTTACTTTCAGGACTCGCAGTCATTTCTCGTCCGACGGAATTGATTCTCATCTTCATTCCCATCCTTTGGATGTGGGACAAGGAAAAGCATGGACTCACTAAATTTCAGTTCTTAAAGAAAAATCCTATTCACCTTGCCGCTGTGATTGGCGGTGGGATTACTGGGATTTTACCACAGCTATTGTATTGGAAATACAGCACGGGAAGTTTTGTCTTTGATGTAGGCAGTAAGTGGTTTTTCTTAAATCCGTGGTGGCGCGTTTTGTTTGGACATGAGAAAGGATGGTTTTTCTATACGCCTATAGCCCTCGCGATGGTAGCTGGATTTTTCTTCATGAAAAAATACCCATTTCGAAAGGCTGTTTTGACCTTTTGCTTATTGAACATTTGGATCATCATTTCCTGGTCAGACTGGAAATATGGGGCGAGTTACTCTACCCGTGCATTGACGCAAAGTTACCCTATATTCGCCCTTGCATTGGCGTGTTTGGTCGATAAAACGATGTCATTTGAGCGATTGAAATGGAGTATTCCCGTGCTTGGAATCGCCTTAATTGTCTTGAATTTTTATCAGCTGGAAATCTATAATCAAGGGGTTCTGGAGAACTTTTCCCCCTTGTGGCGCATCTTTCATTAATAAAGAAAAGCCATTGAGTAGCCAAAATCTGTACATTTACCCAAAAAACTGAACCATGAAATACCTTATTACGCCCTTGCTTTTCCTCTTCTTATTCAGCGCTTGTACAAAGAAAAAAGCCGAGAAACAAGCCATCACCGATGATCAAATCATCCAACAATACATTGCAGATAACGGCTTAACCGCTGTAAAGGCAAGTTCTGGATTGTATGTGGTTATTGAGAATCCGGGAACAGGAGCGTCGTGCAATAGTTTTTCTACAGTGAAAGTGGCTTATACAGGATATTTTACGAGTGGCGAAATTTTCGATTCTTCTTCATTGGCAGGAATTGACTTTTCATTGCAATCGGTTATCCCAGGATGGACCTCAGGAATACCTTATTTTAAAGAGGGGGGCTATGGTAAATTGTTGGTTCCTTCCGCCTTGGCTTACGGACCAAGTGGTAACGGATCTATTCCAGGAAATACAGTATTGGTATTTGATGTGAAATTGATTCAAGTGCTCTAGGCTACTACCTCAAACACTTAAAATAATCGTAGGGTTCGAGGCAGTCATTGCATTGGTAATGTGCTTTGCAGGCTGTACTTCCGAAGAGTGAAATCATTCTCGTATTTAAAGATCTACATTGCGGACAGGGAACAACAGTTGGTTTTGCAAATAATACCGTTTTGTCGGGCTCATTTTCTGGAGGAGCAATCCCATATTCACGAAGCTTATTCTTTCCCTCTTCCGAAATCCAATCGGTCGTCCATGCTGGTGCCAAGGTCAAGTCAACGGTGCAGGTATCCACACCTTTTTCCTTCAGCTTTTCAATGATTTGATCTTCAATCATTTTCATGGCGGGACAGCCGCTATAGGTTGGGGTAATAACGATGTGTGCATTCTTGCCATCCGTTTCAACCGAACGAATAACACCCAAATCTACAACAGTTAAAACAGGAATTTCAGGATCTGAAACCTCCTCAAGCCAAAGCCAAAGATCAGAAGCAGTTACCATTCCATGTTGGGGTATGCCCGTTGCATGTATTGCATTTCCGCCAAGATGTAGCCAAGATGTTCGGAATGCATTCCTTTACGGCCGCCTTCCTGCTTCCAATTGTTTGTGGGAATTGTCAAGGTTGCCTCTTGGAAAACATGGTTTACGGTATTTTCCCACTGTTGGCGCAAATCGGACAAATCAGGTAAAATTCCCGTGTTTCGCATCTCGTCGTCCACAGCATCGGTATAGAACAATTCGTTGGCATAACGCCACAAGGTGTTCAGCGATTCCTGAATGCGTGCGTGCGATTCTTCCGTTCCATCTCCCAAGCGAATCACCCATTCCGATGAATGCTTTAGGTGGTATTTCGTTTCCTTCAATGATTTCTCAGCGATAGCAGCAATCATTTCGTCTGAACTTGATTGCAAGCGTTCAAACAAAATCGTTCGGTAGGCATCAAACAAAAACTGGCGCATCATCGTCATCCCGAAGTCGCCATTTGGCTGCTCAACGAGCAATAGATTTCGGTACTCGCGGTCGAAGCGCAGGAACGCCAAATCATCACCTGTCTTTCCCTCTCCTTGCAACGTTGCCGCATGGCTGAGCAGACTCGTTGCCTGACCGATTAAATCTAGGGCAATGTTTGTCATCGCAATATCCTCTTCCAGGACAGGTCCATGGCCACACCATTCAGACAAACGATGACCGAGAATTAAACTATCGTCAGCGATGCGCAATACAAAATCAACATGTGCTTGATTCATCTTACTTATCAATTACATGTGAGATATGCCGTCTGGCACATCATAAAACGTTGGGTGACGGTAGATTTTAGAATCTGCCGGCTCAAAGAACTCTTGCGATTCAGACGGATCTGAAGCAAACACATTGTTTGATTCCACCACCCAGATACTGATGCCTTCAGAACGTCGCGTGTAAACATCGCGGGCATTTTCGAGCGCCATTTCCGCATCTGCTGCACGTAAACTTCCTACATGCTTGTGATTCAATCCTTGTTTACTGCGAATAAACACTTCCCACAATGGCCATTCCTTACTTGACATTTCTATCCGATTTTAATATTAAGCAGACTTTCGGGCTGCGCGTTTTTGCGCAAAAGCGGTAGCCGCTTCACGAACCCATTGTCCTTCTTCTTTTGCTTTTCTGCGTGTGTCGATGCGGTCCTTGTTACACGGTCCATTTCCTTTAACAACCTCCCAAAATTCCGCCCAGTTGATTTCACCATATTCATAATGACCTGTCGCCTCATTGAGTTTCAAATCCGCATCGGGCAATGTCAAACCAATCATCTCAGCCTGCGGAACAGTGACATCCACAAATTGTTGGCGAAGCTCATCATTTGTTGAACGTTTGATTTTCCATTTCATGGATTGTGCAGTGTGCTTAGATTCCCCATCGCTTGGACCAAACATCATTAACGCGGGCCACCAAAAACGATTCAAGGCATCTTGCGCCATCGCTTTTTGTTCCGGAGAACCTTTCGCCAGTGTCATCATGATTTCAAATCCTTGACGTTGATGAAAAGACTCCTCTTTGCACACACGCACCATGGCACGTGCATAGGGTCCGTATGAACAACGGCAAATTGGCACTTGATTCATAATCGCGGCGCCATCCACTAACCAACCGATGGCACCCATGTCGGCCCATGTTAATGTTGGGTAGTTGAAGATGGACGAGTATTTTGCTTTTCCAGTGTGGAGATCATCGATGGTATCCTCACGATCAGCCCCTAATGTTTCAGCTGCTGAATACAGGTATAATCCATGACCCGCTTCGTCTTGAACCTTTGCCAAAAGGACAGCTTTACGACGAAGATTCGGTGCGCGAGTGATCCAGTTTCCTTCAGGCAGCATTCCAACAATTTCAGAATGTGCATGTTGAGAAATTTGACGAATCAAAGTCTCGCGATAATCGTCCGGCATCCAATCCTTCGGTTCAATCTTGATGTCTTGATCAATCTTCTCTTGAAACATGCGTTCCAACTCAGTTATGTTCACCTCTTTCATCGCTCTCTGGCTTAGTTAGACAAATGTAATTAAAAGTACCTATTCTAATGAACAACTAAGCAGAAAAGGTGTTCATTAGAAAAGAGAAAATAATCAAATCTTCAACCCTCCAATTGACCTCTGAGAATTGACCCTGCATGAAACGAAATCACTACCTTTGCGCAACAATAAATCAGGCATGACACCTAAATTCCATTCATTGCGAATTGCCGACGTAAGGCATGAAACGGAGGACACTGTATCCATCGCTTTTGATGTTCCAGAAACATTGCAAGCAGATTATTCCTTTCAAGCGGGACAATACCTGACCTTGAAAGCACTGATCGATGGTGAAGAGGTACGTCGTTCCTATTCGTTGTGCTCTGCACCCTATGAACACGAATGGCGAGTGGCGATCAAACAAGTGGAAGGTGGAAAATTTTCGACCTATGCGAACGCAAATCTTGCCGTTGGACAGGACATGGAAGTGATGACGCCAACGGGTAATTTCAGCGTCTATCCCGACAATAGTAACGATCAAACATACGTGCTTTTCGCCGCGGGAAGTGGCATAACCCCGATCTTATCCATTGCAAAAACGCTTTTAAAAGAAGAGTCGAATAGCTCCATTCATTTGTTCTTCGGAAACAAAGGGTTTGGCAGCATCATCTTCCGAGAAGAAATTGAAGCTTTGAAAAACAGCTACATGGACCGATTCAGAGTTGTTCATATTCTATCCAGAGAAAATTTAGGAAATGAGATTCAGAAGGGGCGAATTACCGCTGAAAAATGCGATTCATTATTCACTGCATTCCTGAAAAATGAGCAGATCAAGGGTATTTACACCTGTGGTCCTGAGGAAATGATTTTAGGAGTAAAAGAAAGCATGACTCGCAATGGTGTGTCGGAAAAATCGATTCATTTTGAGTTGTTTGGTACGAATGTCAGCAAGAAAAGTAAAACAGAAACTAGCACACCTGAAATTGATTCCAACGTTACAGTCATTCTAGACGGGGATTCTATCGATATATCTCTGCTTTCTGGCGAAAGCATCTTGGATGCCGCACAAAAAGCAGGTGCTGACTTGCCTTTTGCCTGTAAAGGTGGGGTTTGTTGCACGTGCAAAGCAAAAATAATTACAGGGACGGCACGCATGGATGTCAATTATGCCCTCGAAAAAGATGAAGTTGAAGCAGGTTATATTTTGACCTGTCAAGCACATCCTACCAGTGAAAAATTAATTGTATCATTTGACGAATAAATTATGGGCTTATTTTCCATCTTCAAGAAAGACAAGACAGAGCATCGAGGATTTCATATACTTACGGTAAAATCCATTGATCGCTTGACATCGAACTCCATCAAAATCGTTTTTGATGTTCCATCGGCTGTTGAGGCATCCTTTATATTCATTCCTGGCCAATACATCACCTTATTGATCAATCACGGAGGAAAAGAAGAGCGTCGTTCATACTCCTTGTGCAACGGTCCGGATGAATCTTTGGCGATTGCAGTGAAGGAGGTTCCCAATGGAACAATTTCCGTTTGGTTGAACCGCGAATTGAAGGTTGGTGATGAGATTCAAGTCAGCGAACCACAAGGAAACTTCACTTTAAAACCGACAGAGAAAAATGTTGTGGCCATCGCTGCCGGAAGTGGGATTACACCAATCATGTCCATCGCCAAACAACTTCAAGCAACAGGTGGAAACATGCAGTTATTTTATGGAAATAGATCTGAATCCGATATACTTTTTAAGTCGGAGCTTGGAGGATTAGATGCCGTCAAGGGTCACTATGCTTTAAGTGGAGAAACGAAAGATGGATTTCTTTCAGGACGCATTGATAAAGCACAAATTACCGCATTAATCAAGCAGGACTTGGACATGCTCAAATCAGATGCCTTCTTTATTTGTGGGCCAGAGCAAATGATCATGGAGGTGAAAGAAACCTTGGAGTTTTTCGGTGTGAATGCTACAAAAATTCGTTTTGAATTGTTCACTACTCCCGTTCTTATGGTTCAGGAAAGTGTTCAAGTTCAAGCCAATTATTCTGGCGACAGCAAGGTAAAAGTTATTCTTGACGGAGAAGTGGCCAATTTCACCTTAAACACCAATGGGAAATCACTCCTTGAAGCCAGTGAAAATGCAGGGATTGATGCCCCTTATTCATGCAAAGGTGGAGTGTGTTGTTCGTGCAAAGCCAAGGTGGTTAAAGGTTCCGTCAAAATGGATTTGAATTACGCCTTGACCGATCAAGAAGTGGCGAAGGGATATATTTTAACCTGTCAATCGCACCCAACAAGTGAAGAACTAACCATCTCTTTCGATGAGTAAAAAAACCATTGTTGTCGTTGGCGCAAGCCGTGGTATTGGAAAGGCGCTTGTTGAATTTTTTGCGGCAAGCGCAGATCACCAAGTGATTGCCTTATCCCGAGACCTCGAGAAAATGGAGGATAATTTTCAAGGCTATAGCAATGTAGTTTCCTTTCCATTTGATTTACTTCACAATGTGCAAAGTGAGGCGAAAACCATTTTTGAAGGCATAGGAAGCATCGATATCTTGATCAACAATGCAGGCAAGTTGGTGAACAAGCCATTTCCAGAAATTACACATCGCGATTTGACGGATTGTTACCAAGTGAATGTAATTGGCGTGATGGAAACTGTGCAAGCCGCAGTGCCTCAAATGCTTGGTGGTGGACACATCGTGAATATCAGTTCAATGGGAGGATTTCAAGGAAGCATGAAGTTTGCTGGCTTAAGCGCCTACTCCACGTCAAAAGCGGCCTTGTGTAGTTTTACCGAATTGTTTGCTGAAGAGTATAAGGAAAGTAAGATAAAAATGAATTGCTTGTGCTTGGGCGCAGCACAGACAGAAATGTTGGAAGAGGCATTTCCAGGATATCAAGCACCGGTTAGTGCTGAAAAGATGGCTGAATTCATTGCTAATTTTGCGCTGACTGGAGACCAATGGATCAATGGAAAGATCATTCCTGTTTCATTGAGCACGCCTTAAATTAAATATTTATTCAACAGATTATTAACCAAATACAAAGGAACTATGAGCCAAAAAATTTACAGTGGAAACTCGACAAGTTATTCAGATTGTCAATTCACAGCAGATGGTAATAAAATCTACCGCGGAAATTCAACAAGCTACTCCGATTGTTTGTATACAATTGATGGGTACAAGGTTTACTCCGGGAATTCCACCAGCTACTCCGATTGTTTGTTTACCATTAGTGGTGAAAAAATATATCAAGGAAATTCTACAAGCTATTCAGACTGTATCTATACGATCAGTGGAAACAAAGTATATCGTGGGAATTCAACGAGCTATTCGGATTGTATTTTCACCTTCGATAACAACAAAATTTATCAAGGAAATTCTACAAGCTATTCGGATTGTGTAGCTACGATTGATGGTATGTTTAAATATTGGTTACTTGTAATTTTAGTTGGACCTTACTGATGAAATGTCATGATTGTCATCGATAGCGATTTTTGTGTTACTTTACAACAACTTCCCATTTAAAGACCAAAACCTAAGGATTGAACTTGCAACGGAAACATATCAAGAAGCTAACTGAGCCAGAGATTATCGAACTGGCGAAGAAAGACCAGCAATACTTTGGTGAATTGTATGGCAACTACTTCAAGCGCATCTTCCGCTTCGTTTTTAAGCGCTTAGGCGGCAACGAGGAAGTGGCCAACGACCTTACACAACAAACCTTCATCAAGGCAATGGCCAACATCGCTAAATACGAGGACCGAGGATTGCCTTTTTCAAGTTGGTTGTTTCGCATTGCACAGAATGAAGTATCTATGTTTTTCAGGGCTCAAAAAAATGCGTATACCGTTGAGATTGAAGACTGGAGAATGAAAGATCTCTGTACAGAAGGAAATCTCCTAGGATACATGACTCAAGAGGACCAAGAAAAATTGGTTGGACTATTGAATGACATGGAACAAGAACATTTGGATTTGATTGAGCTTCGTTTTTTCCAAGAAATGAGTTTCAAAGAAATTTCAGAAATTTACAATATCACAGAGGCAAATGCAAAAATGCGCGTTTATCGCATTCTTGAAAAGCTTAAAAATAAATGGACCGCATCGCTATGAGAAAATTTAGCATTAAGCAAGATGATCGGCCGATAGAGCCATCGCTGGAACAGATCCAACGCAATCAAGATTTCAGAAAATTGTACCACGATTACGAGCGATTGACAAAGCGCGGCAAAAAACCCATTTACCGCGATCCAAAATTGTACCTCCTGATGGTATTGATTGGTGTGATTGCGTTGTTACTCTTTTTTGAAGGATAAAATCCTTTTAGATTCTAAGATTTCAAGATGTTAAGAAGTTAAGACTTGTTTACACTTCGAATTCTCGAAAGGAGCAAATTTCCATTAAGACATCAAGACTTCTAAAAGTTACGAGTTTCAAATCACGAGTTACGAGTTAGTTTTAGCTTCGATTTAACGCTTTGAAGGCATTTAGTTAGATTTTTTCACGAAGTTGCAATTCTTCAAATCAGTATGAAAATGCTCTAGAACTCGAAGTAAGATTAAGTCTTGAAGCGAAGCGGTCTTTCGTCTTTTATTCCGCAAATGCGGAAGGGTCCTTTGTCCTTCGAAGCTCAAGGAGCGAAGAAGTGTCTTTTGTATTTCAAAGATTTTCATTAGTTTTAAGTTCACTTGACAATGGAATGAATCAAAGAATTCTGCTTATTGGATTGATTGCACTGATGAAATTCAACACTTCACTGGCTCAAGACATCCATTGGTCGCAGTTTAATGATATCCCCATGTTTCAAAACCCTGGTCATGCTGGTCATTTTGACGGCGATTACCGCTTCGTAGGGAATTACCGCAACCAATGGCGCAGTGTCTCCGTTCCTTTCAGTACTATTTCTATGTCGGCGGACATGCACCTGCCCAACTTTCGAAACCTTGGTGTAGGCCTTCTCTTTTTTCACGATGCCGTGGGAGATGGTAAGTTGCAGACAACCGAGCTTCAAGCAAACGTTTCTTATCTATTAAAACTGACATCCGACTCCAGTCATATCCTTCGTGGAGGCATAAATTTCGGGATGAATCATCGGCAAATCAATTGGAATCAGCTCTATTTTGACAACCAATTCAATGGAACACAATTCGACCCAAATCTTCCAAGCAATGAGTTGTTTCAAACCGACAGAAAAACGAATCTCTCTGTTGGAGCGGGTGTTTTGTATGAGTACTTGATCAACAAACGCGAAAAAATAACAGCCGGCTTTGGCATGTTCAACTTGAACCGACCAAATCAAGGATTCTACACATCTGTCATTCCTCGCGACATTCGCTACAACTTTTTTGTCAAAGGCATTTACGCCATAGATTCCGATTGGGACTTGATACCCTCATTCAATTTATCCATTCAAGGAAAATACCGGGAATTTGTCGCTGGATCTTCACTGAAATACACATTGATCAACAAGCGAGGTGACTACAAGGCCGTATATGCTGGAATCTGGTACCGCACAGCCGATGCTGCCTATCTCAGTGTTGGCATGGATTACCAAAGTTGGTTTGTTGGATTAAGTTATGACATAAACTTTTCGAAATTGGTTCCAGCCAGCAATATGCGTGGCGGATTTGAAATTGCAACGCGCTATATCCTGAGCCGATTTAAACCTAAAAAGATGCAACACCGCGTATGTCCAGATTTCATTTAATACTGGTTTTTGTGTGCGCGTCATTTGGAATTTCAGCGCAATCTCGACTCGCGCAATATTTGAAAGCTGCGGAGGATAAATACCGGAATGGCGATTATTATTATGCTGTTGAGCTCTATGAAATGGCCATGGAGCTTGATTCCAATTCCGTTGAAACGTTATGGAATTACGCAGAATCATTGCGGGCATTTAAGGATTACCGAAAAGCTGAATTTTACTACGAAAAAGTATATGATCGCGAAGAAGCGATGCTCTATCCAATGTCATTGATTTACCTTGGGCTGATGCAAAAGTGCAATGGGAAATACGACACGGCACTTGAAACCTTTAAAAAGGCTAAAAAGAAATTCGCCAAGCAGAAAAAAGAATACCCCTACCTGAAAGCGAAACGAGAGATGGAATCCTGCCTGTGGGCAAAATCAGCCATTAAGGACACCGTGAACCTGTTGTTCTCGCGCTTACCAGAAACCGTTAATACCCCAAACTCAGAATTTGGACATACGATTTCAGAAGGGTCTTTTATTTTCTCCTCACTACGCGCCGATTCCATTGGTTCGGGCGAGGAGGTCTATACCAAGAGTTATAAAACACGGCTGTATCAGTCAGTACTTGATTCAGGATCTTTGGGACAATCTCAGCGGATTGATGATTTATTTTTTGCTGGATTGAGCACCGGAAATGGTGCCTTTTCAATAGATGGAAAACGCTTTTATTTCAGCTTGTGCACCGACGAAGGATACAATTACACCTGCAAAATCATGGTTTCGCGTTTTGAAAATGGGAAATGGACAGCTGCAGATTCCTTGGGAGAGCTCATCAATGTGGATGGAAGCAACACCTCAATGCCCGCAATCGGAATGATGGATGGACAAGAAGTCTTGTTTTATTCTTCGAACCGAGAAGGAGGTGAAGGCGGCATGGACATTTGGTTTTCGGCGATTAAAAACGGGAATGAATACGCCAAACCACGCGCCATTAAAACGATAAATTCAGTAGACAACGAATTGTCGCCTTGGTGGGATCAACGCACGAATACACTTTATTTCTCGTCCTCGTGGCATGATGGTTTTGGCGGGTATGATGTGTTTGCTGTCCCTTACAGCACACAATTTGGAGAATCTAAAAATGTTGGAATCCCAATCAACAGCCCAGCGAATGACCTCTATTATTTCAAATCTGGGGATACCAGTTATTTTTCAAGCAATCGTCTTGGGGTACTTTACAGTAAAAACCCGACCTGCTGTAGCGATATCTTTTCAGCGTCACCACCTGTGCTTATTGTTCCAACAACACCGAAAGAGACTTTAGAAGATTTAAATAAGCGCTTACCTGTCACACTTTTCTTTCATAACGATTGCCCAGATCCTAAAACACAAGACACCGTAACGAAAGTGAACTATCTTACGAGTTACGAGGACTACCGCAAGTTACTTCCCGAATATCAGAAAGAATATGCCAATGGATTGAGTGGGGTAAAAGCCGAAGATGCCCGTGAAGACATCGAGAGTTTTTTCATCGAATTTGTGGATCAAGGTGTGAAAGACCTCTACTTGTTCAGAGATTTATTGCTGGAAGAATTGAAGAAAGGTGCACGCATTAAAGTCACAGTTCAAGGTTTTGCGAGTCCATTGCACAAAACTGCCTACAATGTCAATTTGACCAAGCGAAGAATTTCCTCCTTCATGAATTATTTGCGCGCTTTCGAGAATGGCGTTTTCATTCCCTATTTGGATGGAACAGCGGGAAATGGAGGCTTCGTTATCTTTGCGCAAGTACCTTTTGGAGAATACTCTGCCAATCAATTGACCAGTGACAATATCAACGACCAACGCAACTCCGTTTATTCAAGAGCTGCAGCGATCGAAAGAAAGATAGAAATACAGAGTGTTGAATCCATCCAAAAAGACAGTTTGGCCTTTTATACTGAAATTTCACCTACATCCGTGGATCTTGGTTCAGTCGTGAAGGGAGTAACTTTGGTCAAAAATATCGTGTTCAAAAATAAGAGCAATCAAACATTAGAAGTAGAGCGAATTGACTTCGACGCAAGCATCGTTCAAGTCACCATGGAAAATAATATTCCAGCGCATACTGAGGCCAACATACTATTCACAACAACTGGGCAACTTCCTAAAGGTCTCTTCTCCATTCCAGTACAAATTTATTTCAAAGGATATTCGACACCAATATCCCTTCGCGTTTTAGGTGAAGGCTTATAGTTTGGATGCATCCGCGCGAATTGATACCTTTGCTGCCAAATTAACGAATCGAATGAGTAAGATCCCGGTAAAGCGTCCTCGACTAATGTTCATTGACATGGCACGATCAATTGCCATTATTTTGATGCTTGAAGGGCACTTTGTGGATCAAACCTTGGGATCACGCTTTCGAAGTCCGGCTGCTCACTTTGTAAATCCTGATTTTTTCTGGTACGACTGCTGGCACATCATCCGTGGGTACACATCACCTATGTTCTTGACCATGACGGGATTGATCTTCGTTTATCTTTTATATGCCAATAAAGGTGAACCATTCTTCGGAAATGAACGCGTTAAAAAAGGCTTTAAGCGAGTGGCCGAACTGTTGTTTTGGGGCTATGTATTGATGCCCAAAGGATTTCACATTTTGCAATGTATAGGTTTCGGAATACTCGGGCTATTGTTGACATACGGCTTGTATCGTTTGATTAAGGTTATCCCACTATGGGTGTATTATTTTGTGTTCTCGCTTGTCATTTTCTCCTTTTGGGCGCCATTGAGTAAAATACGCAACGAAGCTGGAGTGATTCCATGGCCCTATGGTTGGCCTAATTTTATTCAAAACATCATTCATGCCCCATCCCATCGCTCTATGTTTCCACTCGCGCCGCATTTGGGATATACATTCTTTGGTGCGGGTATAGGTGTATTGCTGCATACTGCATGGATGAACAAAAGCAAATGGATTATCCCTGGATTTCTTCTTGTCACAGGATTTCTGATGTTCTTTTTTTCCACCCAATTTTTATACTTCGTTCACCACTTCATGACACGTTCATTTGGCTTTGGGATTGAGTATCTTGCCAGTGGAAATTGGTTGTTCGAAAACCTTGGGATGATTCTAATGGTATTGGGTATTTTGTCGCTGGTAGAAAAGCTTTTTACCATAAAAGACAATTTGTTCATTCTCATGGGACGAAATACCTTACCTGTTTTCGTTGTTCATATGATTGTACTTTATGGCGCAATCATTCACTTTGGCATTGCTAAATTTATTTCACGCGACATCAATTCATTAAATCCCTATGAAGCAGCAATTGGTTCGGCGCTATTTATTTCATTGTTTGCCGTAATGGTCTATTACATTAAGCCATTGACTGCGTTTTACGACCGGATTTTAGGCATAATTTTTCCGATTCGTAAACGATTTTCTAAAGAGAACAAATAATCCCATCACCAATGAAACGACTGCTTTTTCTGACCTTCATCCTTGCTAATTTTCAGACCTTTGCTCAGAATCAAAACGTGTTGTTTATTGGGAATAGTTACACGCATTACAACAACATGCCTAAGCTTTTTGAGCGCATTGCAAAAGCCAACAATCAAACGGTGTATGCGGATTCAATTGCGGTAAGCGGAAGTACCCTGAAGCAGCATTCTGAGCGACCTACTACCTATGAAAAGATGAAATCAAGGCCTTGGAATATTGTTGTTATTCAAGGGTTTAGTAGAGAGTTTGCCCAAGACTCAAGCGTCATCATGACCGAAACCATTCCTTATGTTCGGCAGTTGATTGATTCTGTTTTAAGCTTTAGTCCCTGTGCTCAAATCTATTTTTACATGACCTGGGGATACAAAGATGGCTTTGCAGAGCAAGAAGCAAACAATACATACGATAAGATGCAGGCGCGCATCCTGTATGGGTACACGCTTTTGCAGCACGAGTTTGATTATCCCATTGTTCCTGTTGGACTGGTATGGAAAGACATTCGCGAGAATCATCCAGAAATAAATCTATACGAGTCAGACAATCAGCACCCCAATTTCAATGGAAGTTATACCATTGCAACGACCTTTTATACCGCATTTTACAATAAAACCTCCAATGGTGAATATTCGCCAGTAAAACTGAATCATGATTGGAAAACGACATTAATCACGACGGCAAGTAAAATTATTCGAGACAACTACAGCATCTTCAAAATGGACAGTCTGAGTCACCCGATGCCACCGCCGCCTATTATGGATTTCAGCATTCATGAACATTGGACAAACATCAGCATTCAGAACCGCTCCAAGTATTACAACTCGATTGTGTGGGATTTTGGAGACGGAAGTGTTTCAAAGAAGTATCACCCGAAACACTATTACGAAAAAAATGGAACCTATATCGTGACATTAACAGTGGTGCGGGATTGTCATGAATTTGTGATCTCAAAAAAAATTACGGTTTCTCATTCCGACAAGTATGCGACCTCAAACCCCAAAAAGAAAAAGAGCTAATACATGGCAGAACTGAAACCAAAAAAATCCGCCGATCGCCTTTTTTTCATTGATGTAACACGTTCCATTTCCATTTTACTCATGCTCGAGGGGCACTTCATTGTGATGTGGCTCGAACAGCAATTCAAGGACAAAGACGAATGGGCATATTCCATTTTCGCGAGTATTCGTGGCAATACAGCTCCATTATTCCTCACCATTACAGGTGTTGTTTTCATGTATTTACTTGAGCGTAAAGGCAGTGATATTTACAATTCAGAACGTGTAAAAAAAGGCTTAATTCGTGTGGGGACCTTATTGGGCTGGGCCTATTTGGTACAAATCAATTACAGAACAATTGCAAAAAACACGGGTACTTGGGCAGAAGAATGGATGGCATTTACGAAAGAGTTTCATTACAACCCCTTCACCTATTTCACTCACCTCGTAGGAGATCGTTTTTATACCTTTCACATCCTTCACTGCATTGCCATTGGCTTGCTTCTAACGCTTGGCATTTATGTCTTCGCACATTTCATTAAGAAAATGCATTATGTTCCCCATTTTTTAGTCGGAGCAACCTTAACATGCATTTTCATGAAGCCGGTGATTTTGCAGTATTACGATACTCACACGCAACTTCCCTACCTGCCAGATATGTTCAATAACTTCTTTGGGGGAGAGCACAGTGTATTCGGTGTTTTTCCGTTTTGTGCGTATGTACTTGGTGGCGCTTTCATTGGTTCCTTGATCGCCCGTGGATTTGATGCCACTACTAAACATGGACTACGCAATTTGTTGATTGCTGCTATTTCGTTGATTGTTATTCCTGTATTATTCAGTTTGTCCTGTGACGCAGTTTTGAGTCACTTCATGGACAAACCCATTCGCTTTTTCCGTTTGATGGATTCCTCCTTTATGCGTTTTTCTCTGGCTTTGGTACTAGTTATGTGCGTGATCCTCGCAACACGCAATAAAACCACCATAAACAAAACTTTACTCGCTGTAGGACAGAACACTTTGCCGATATTTATTTTGCACCTACTCGTGCTCTATGGCGCTGTGAGTGGCTTTGGACTTGACACCATCATCACTTCGGTGAATACACAAGACCTTGAGCCGTACAGACAACCGTGGATCACAATTGCTTTTGCTGTGGTGTTTATTGGAATTTTTGTGGTATTTGCTTCGAGAATTGATGCATTGACCGAATTCTATCGAAAGTTTTGCAATGCCTTATTTTTACACCCGAAAAGTAAATCTCCTCTTACAAGCCTTAAGGCCATGAGTGGAATGTTGGTGCTTGGATTCGTTGTGTATCAGCTTATTTCGCGGATATAGCCACACGAATGCATTTTGCTGCTTCATCCAACTCCTCCATTGAAGGGTTTAGTTTTGGTCCTGAAAAGTTCATGTCTGCAATGGAATCCATGGGGACTAAATGAATGTGCGCATGCGGTACTTCCAAACCAATCACAGTCATACCCACTTTTTTACAGGGATAAGCCCTCTGAACAGCTTTGGCCACTGAAGACGTAAATTCCATCATCTCTGCCATATCACTTGGTGCGATATCGAAAAAATAATCGATTTCTTGTTTCGGTATGACAAGAGTATGGCCCATTCTCAAAGGATTGATGTCTAGGAAGGCAAGAAAATGATCATTTTCAGCCACCTTGAATGCAGGGATATCCCCGGTAACGATTTTAGAAAAAAGTGTACTCATCCGCTTATCGGGAGATTTCCACGACTTCAAACTGGATGATTCCGTTCGGGGTTTGAACGTCAGCGAAATCACCTTGCTTTTTACCGAGCAATCCTTTGCCAATCGGAGAATCAATCGAAATCTTTTTGGCTTTTAAATCGGCTTCGTTTTCAGCGACGAGTGTATACTCCATCTCCATCCCATTCGCCACGTTGCGAATTTTCACCTTCGATAGAATAAGGACTTTCGATGAATCGATGTTCGTCTCATCAATGAGTCTTGCATTCGAGATGACCGCTTCGAGTTTAGAGATTTTCATTTCGAGCAAACCTTGTGCTTCCTTGGCTGCATCGTATTCCGCATTTTCAGACAAGTCACCTTTGTCTCGCGCTTCAGCGATTTGTTCTGATATGGAAGGGCGTTGTACCGTTTTCATTTGATGAAGCTCTTCCTTCAGTTTATTCAAACCCTCCTGTGTATAGTAACTAATCTGTGACATAAATATCTTGTTGTGGTGGTATTAAACAAAAACAAGAGAGCCACTAGGGCTCTCTTGATATTTCAAAAATAGAAAATTCTTTTTATTATTTCAAATCGATTGTTGCACCGATGGTATGAATGATTCCGAAGATCCCTGCAAATCGAGCGCAGTATTCGATGCCCAAAGCTGTTTTGTTTTGGCCTACAAGCGCATCAAGTGAGAAACCAGCTGTGGGTCCTACCAATGCATTTGAACGGTTCTCAGCAGAAAAAAGATTTCTTTCGTAAACAAAACCACCACGCAAATTAAACGCTACTTTCTCTCCGACCATTCCATAATCCAATCCAAGACGGAATTGGTCGTATGAGAATGAGTTCGCAGTAAATCCAAGCGCCAAAGTCAATTTGTGCTGAGCTGCTGAAGTTTCAGTACTTGTTCCAATTGCCGGTTTTGATTTTGGGCCACCTAAAAGGAAATCATAAGAGCCACCGATAGACAACAACGAAGGCATTTCGAAATTTGCTGAACGCTCCTCTAATGACGCTGTGTAACCAGAACTTAGGTAATCCACTTGTTGTGCAAGTCCATCACCTTTGTAGTGCATTACCGGACCTACATTTTTCAATGCGATTCCAAATTTGATTTGATCTCTCTCACCCGTTACGTAACGGATTCCCGCGTCGATTGCCATACCTGAAGATTTCAAGTTAGAAATGCTCGAAGAAATCACTTTGAAGTTGATTCCTCCGTAAATCGATTGCGAGAACGCACGTGCATACCCTACGTTGAAAATATTTGCTCTTGGAGAGAAGAAACCGATGTTTCCTTCAGGGTTTGCAACAGTTGTAATTGGAATATCACCATAATTTAACGATTGAACACTCACCGCGATCACATCAGTTTCCGAAATACGGTGTGCGATTCCAGCGCTATTCATTGCAATACCAGCAGTACCCATCCAGTTGCTGTAGTTGAACTTGATTTGGGTTTTATCTGTAAATGCAAGACCAGCAATATTTGTGTATGTCGCCTCCAAGCCATTTACGCTTGAAATACCAGCATCACCAATAGCTGAGCTTCGTGCCCATGGATTCACCAACAAGTGCGATGCACCTGCAGAACCCACGCGGTCTTCATTACCCGCCATTGCGATCATACTGAACGCAACAGCTCCGCCGAAAAGGATGTTCTTCATATTCATTGTTGAACTTTTCATTTCACTTTTACTTTTAAATCAATTAAGTACCTTGTAAGTCTACTTGACGCATACCTCCGAAGAATTTGAGGATTACCTCTCCTGCTCCTGGCACTTCCACATGGATTAAATACACACCACCAGCCACTGGAATACCTTTCCAGTTGTTCAAATCCCAATCCAGTGAAGTAATTGGACTGTCCTTTTTAAACGTACGAATCAACTTCCCGTTTGAACTGTAGATTTTCACTGTACAACGTTCAGGTAGGTTTGTGATTTTTACACGCGTATCCAAACGCGTACGCTCGTATTCTGAGAATGCATAGTAAGGATTCGGTACGACATTGATTAAGCTAAGTGCATCCGTCAAGGCATCAGCACTAGCTGTTTCCGTAAAGATATCATCCATTGACCAAGAATACATTGGTTTGCCGTTGTTTTCACCTGACCCCACAAAGTTTTTGTACTCCTTATTGATTCTCAAACGAATTTTCACATCCGTTGACAACAAGTCTTGACCTGGAGTCAACATTGGGTAAGCTACCCATGTTAAGCTACCGTACAATTCACGTTTTGCGGAAGAGCTATTATTGGTTACAACATCGAGGTATTTTTGGTACACTGCGTTAGTCGCATTGTTCTCGCCCTCAGAAGGAATGTAAGCAGGGAAATCATATCCTGACACATAACTGTTCGTTGTTGCTTGTTTGTAGCTAAATACATAGAATGGTTGAACACCACCCAACAATGGGGAACCAACACCGTTCACAAAACGATCCGTTGGATTCCAAATCATATCCGCACCATTTTCAGCACCTAGGAATGAACATTCACCAAAGGCCATGTACAAACGTGCACCTGACTCTAGGTCAATCGCATAACCTGGGAACCAACCCATTCCAGTACCTGTACCGTCAGGATTACCATTCTTATCAACACTTTGACTAGCACGTAAAGAACCAGGTTGTGCGCCTCCAACATTCAACGCTGATTCGCGACCAAGTTCGATTACTGGACAACGTGTCCATTTCGATTGATCATCTGTTAAAACGATATCGACACTAGGCAAGAATGAAATTGAAGCATTGCTCTTCGCAGAACCTGGGCTTGTCAAGTTGTAGTAAGCCATCGGCATATAGCTCGCTTGATATCCTACAAGTCTGTGAGGGGCAATACCACCATCGAGGATTTTCGCAAATTTCTTGTCATTGTCCTGACCAGATTCGTCCTTGTAATTACATGGATTCAAATAATCAACACCATTAGGCAAACAATCCGTTGCTGGATCTGGAGAATAATCTCCTGAACGAATCCAGTTCGTCGGGAAGAATCCATCATTATCTGGAACAGCCCTCATCCATTGTTTTGAAGAATCTTCAAATTCAATTGTCGCATCGATCATGTCTGTTACTTTCACTGAAGCATTTCCAGACGCACCGAAGTATTTCTCTTGATAGATTTGAACAGAGATACCCCATTGTGGTATGATTTGCTCATTATTTCGATCAATTGCTGATTCAGAACTTACAGAATCTAAGATGTTCCCATTTTTAGAATCGTAACGGTAAATCACCCAACTTGCTGTATCCGCTGCATTTGTTGAAGTCGGCACATAGTCGCGGAACTTGCATTCGAAATATCCGTTCACCAAGTTCAATGGATCCACCACTTTCACTTGAATTGGTCCTGCACCCAGGTCATACGTAGGATTTTCCATGTACCCTTGTGACAAAATTGTGCTTGTTGTCAAATCATCAAACTCAAGTGCATGGTTTCCGTTTCCGTATCCATCCAAACGTGTAATTTTTGGTGAAGACCCATACTCAATACGTTGAACCGTACCATCCGCTTCTGGAGCTGGATCGTGAGGAATAGCAGGAATTGCAGCAATTGCAGTTCCGTCATAATTCAAACGAGACGAAATGTATGGCATCTTCTGTCCATCCAAGAACAAGGGATCTGTTGGATCGTATTTCTTGAATTGGTTGTAAGCGTATGCAATAGCCACATAGTAGTATGTTTTGTGATTGATCAAACGACGGTCACCAGATGCAAATGCATCTTCTGTCAATTTGAACGAGTGTTGAATCCCTTCGTCGGCACCATTCACTTTTTCAACTGGAACAGCAAAGCCAAGATCTTCATCAAATTCAAAGTTAATCACACGAGCAATTCCATTCTTCTTGTCTGTTTGAGCGACTAAACGTGCTTTGCTAGGATCGTTGATATCCGCAACAGATACGTCAACAGCTTTCAACTGGAAGATTTGGTACCCTTCAAAACGGTAGAAACGATCGACTGTTGGATCTGTAATGTTGATTTCATCTTTCTCTTCGTACCCTTCTTGGTAGTTGTTTGAAGAAGACGGATTTTCAATCATCAAGATCAACTCATTTTTCAGCTCCTGAATCGTCAATTTCGGCGCATCTGGAGGAGAAAGAATTTTGAAACATGCATCGAACAAGGCCTGAGCTTTTGTATCGGCACGTTTCATTGCATTCACAGAAGAGAACAAGTCTCCGTCAGTACCACGACCAAAAACGATACCTACCGTAATGTTGTTTACAGCACCTGGCTTCAATGTAAATGGTCCTGCAGATTGCACGAAACGACGGTCACCTTTAGGGTTGTTGTTTGTTGCTTCATCCCATCCATTCGGGAAAGCCGACGTCATATCAGTTCCTGCTGTAGACCAATTCAATGGATCTGAATCACCAGGGAACATATAATCGGATGGCACTGTGTTATCAACTCCAGTTGAGCCCTCATAACCCAATCCTCCAAAGAACATCTCAGAAGCATTTGCCCAACTACCACTCATGAAATTGTAATACTCAGAAGCAGATGAAGGGTCATTGTATGGATACTGTGATGTAGATGTATAGTAAGTGAATCGACGCATACCAAAACGTTCGTTATCTACGATACCATCTGAGTATCCGATACCAACTCCTTTGTAAACGATTCCTTTCCCAGCAATTGCTTGAATGACTGAAGGCACAATCAATGAATCCAATGCTTCGTCGAAATAAGGTCCAACGTTATCAATTCCATCTGCATCTTGGTAAGGACCTTCAAAGAAGTCACAACCCACTGCTGGTGGATTTTCACCGTAGCCCAATTTACCTGAGTTTGTTTCATCGAAAAGGTCACCGTTGTACATGTACCCTAAACCACGAGAGACATCACAACCTGTGTAGTCATCTGAGAAGTTTCCAACGTCAGCATCAAGATACTGAGAGAAATAAGTATTGTACAATGTTTGCGTACCGCGGTTGATCAACTCATAGTTGTAGAAGGTCATTCGGTTTACTTCGTCGTTCGTCGCAAAAGCAAAAGCTTGGGCACGAATTTCCATTCCGATAGGATCACCATTTGTTTCCGTGTGGATGTTTCCTTTGTCGTTGAATACCCACCAGTGTGTTTCATCACCAAAAAGAGAAACACGACGGTCGATGCCACATTCGATATCATCACGACCTAAGATATCATCGTACCAAGGGTGGTCACCATCGTCTAAAGCGTTATACACTTGATCTTGATTTCTATCGTAGAAGGGCGCCAAATAATAATCTTGACCTAGAGAAACATCACCGTGTGCTGGCCAGTTCTCGATACGATTTAACTCATCTGCTGTTGGGTCTGTGATATCATCACATCCTTCAGGTTGAGGCGTAAGGTTGTTACATTCCCACCATAAGTTAAAGCGAATCACCTCTGCCTTGCGGATGGTGTAAAATTGATCATATGCAATACACTGATCTGGATCTATGTTCGCCTCACCAAAGTCACGAACAACTCCAGCGCCCAATGGCACACTAGGGTTATAATTTCCTGATCCTGGATTCACCGTAAGTGGACCAGGCCAGAAGTCATTTCCTGAACGGTAACGCAAGGCAGCCAATTTCAATTGACCGTTAACATCCGTTCCACCCATCCAAAGTGCACCTGCATAAACTACATGCAAGCCACTTCCTTTAGGCACCTCATAAGAGGCAACGCTAGCCGCGCGGTTTTGGAACATACTACCCCCTTGCTCAATCAGACACTTCACGTCATTGAATTGAAGAATCAATTTTGCTGTAGCTGGTGCACAGTTTGCTCCCTTTTGCGTTGGCGTAGCTTTCTTGCCGATATCGCCAGGCGCTAAATAAGCAAAGGCACTATTCGACAACAACGTCGATACTCCTACTACAATTCCTATTATTCGCTTTTTCATAATTCGATTTTCTTGTGCTATTTTTAGAAGTCAAATTTAACACCCAAACGGATTGTTCTTGGAGAACTGATGTTGTACGGGTTTTGAATTTTCATTGTATAATAATCTCTGAATGCTTGTTCATCCAACTGGTTTTGGATTGATGTCTGGTTTGCAGCAGCTGCAAGGTATCCATCATCATCCCAGTTACCTGTAGCGCGGTACACACTAAGAACGTTGAAGCGGTTGAACAAGTTTGTTACACGAAGGTAAACGTTCAAGAATGTTGTTTTCTTCTTGTCTTCTTTTCCGAACTCCAAGTTGAACGTACGGTCCAACTGAAGATCCAAACGGTAAGACCAAGGCAAACGTGAACCGTTCAATGTACCATTCAAACCTGAGCTCAAGTTACCAATCGCATCATCCGTGATGAATGTTTGTGATGAGTAAGGTGATCCAGAATAGATGTTAGAGATGATGTTCAAACCAGTATTTTCCAACAAGTTCATTCCACCAATCACAGGGCCGTTGTAGTCTGCACCTTCACCATAACGGTAATCCATCGTGATGGCAAATGCGTGACGTTGGTCAAATGAATAAGGGAAGATTGCTCTCAAGTTTGGCAAACCAGCATTCACAAGACCTGCTGCAGATGTTGCATCCGACCCCGTACCGTCAGCAAACTGCAAAGTGTAGGCAGCTGTCATACGGATGTTACCCGTTCTACGCATGTCGTAAGAAACTGTCAATCCTTTTACAGTACCGAAGTCACGGTTACCATAGGTACGGTACGTAGCTGGATATGCTTCGAACACATTCACCAACTGTACGTTGTTGCGTTGCTCGCGGTAGAATGCTGAAATTTTCAAAGACGATGTCTTCGACAATACCTGTTGGAATCCTAATTCGTAGTCTACAGTCGTCTCAGGCTTCAAGTTTGCGTTGTCGATCACAGCACTTCTTGATTGAATAAACTGGTAGTCGAATGGATCAAAACGATAACCTGAAGTAGGACGTTTTGTCAAGATGTCGTAGTGAGCAAAGAAAGACGCTTCATCCGAAATCGGGAATGAGAATGCGATACGAGGCATTACATTCACCTGCGCTTTGTAATCCTGGAACGCATCTGCACTTGGCGTATTTTGCGATGGATTTTGCAACCATGGCTGAATACCCGTAGCGCCTCTCAGTACTTTTGGATCTTCTACTTGAACACCATCCGCGTTGTACCAGTTATTCAATACACGGAAACCATTGATTGCTGAAGGGTTGTTTACATCATTCACGTAAACTGTATAATCGTCACCCATAGCTTGTGGAATGTTTACCCAAGAATAAGCTGTTGGATTATTTACTGCCAATTGTTTCGCTTCAGCAACAGTTTTTGCGTTGTAGAACAAATAAGGATCTTTCAATGTAGGTTGGTTTGCATCGAACACATCGACACGAACACCTACGTTAAATACGATATCGTTAAATGCAAACTTGTCCATGATGTATCCCGCCATATAGGTTGGTTGGAAGGCACCTACAAAACGGCGGTAGTTTCCATTTTTGTCAAAATCGTTAAAGTACTTGTTGATGTCTGTTGATCCACGCACCTTTTGTCCGGTGTGATCATATCCCCAGTAAGAAACGAAAGAGTTACCACCATTCAACAATTCATCAGGAGAGAACATGTCAAAGGTATAGATGGATGGATCGTACTGGTCAATATCGATGAAATCAGAACCAGCGCCACCAGCAGAAATTGCACCTTGCTCGTACAAGTAGTTACGAAGGTTGTAGTCAAAGAATGATTGGTTATCTTGAACAGGATTACCGTATTGATCCACTTTACCCCCTTGTCCACCGTACTCACCAGTGCCTGATTGGTAGGCATAACCTGAGTTGTAACGGTTGTACGTAATTGCTTTAAACGAGCCTGAATCAGAAACAACGCCTGAGTTCATGTCCAATTCTTTGATGTGGAAGTTTGTCAACTGACGTGCAATCGACCAAATTCCAAGAGGACCATTTGTTCCACCAGAAGTTGATGTTCCAGATGTCCATCCACGGTCGAAACGTTGTTCGTATTCAAATCCTAATGAAATGGCATGGTCGCCGATGTTTACTGAACCTGAACCTGTTACACGGAACTGATCGTTTTCAGTTTTTCCGAAATAGTTGTAAGGCGTTCCGATGTTAGACCACATTTGGTAAACCGCAGATGGCGCATCTCCATTACGAAGTGCATTTCCTTGTTGGATTTGAAAAAGGTTTTCGTAGTGATTGTTTGGATCACCAGCGTAGATGTTATAATACTGTGTTGTGATTGCAGCAAGAGCCGCATTGGTCTCAGACGGTTTAAAGTCCACTTGTATATCGCGGAAACCATTGTGAACATATGTTTGTGTCGCTTGATCAAATTCATACGAAGGACGACGTGTTGTCGTAAAGGTACCTACGTGACCATAGTTAAACATGCTGTATTTATGGTTTGGATCGTACACATCATTTTTAGATTTCGAGTAATCCACCATCAATGAGTAATAGAAAGACTTCACTTTTGAAGCACTTCCCTCTTTCGTGTTTGTAAACCGTTGTGTCAAACGACCGAATACACGGTAATCCAATGATTTATATACCCCGAAGTTTTGGGAATTCATCAATGAACCTGCATACGAATAGTTTGTTCCGTAGCTGTAATTCAATGATCCACCGAATGTTAAGTTTAAAGTAGGTCCGAGGTTAAAGTCGATTTTACCTTGACCAGAAATAACCGTTTGACGTGCATTCATTCTCCAAGCTGTTTTTTCAAACGCATCTTTGTGCAAGAATGAGGCATTGTAGAATGTACCTTGACCTGTTGATGTTGGACGTAATGGATTGGCAAGCAATTCATCGCGCACCTCTTTTTTAATGCGGTAGCTACCTCCAGCCAATGGGCGGCTATCCAACTGATCCGTGTAGTTACCTGAAATCAAGAAACCTAAGAGTGGTTTCGTTTTCTTACCTGTTGAGTCACGTCGCATCAACAATGGTCCAGAGAACATTCCCTCCAAAAGGTTATATCCATATTTATCGAGCCCAATAACCTTTCCATCGTAACCATCTTTATCTGCGCCATTAAAGTAGAAACCAGACGTTACACCTTCAAGAGAACCGAAATACTTTGCAGATGGACCACGCGTTGTAACAGCGATGATACCCCCTGTTGCATCCCCGTAGTTTGCAGGAAGACCACCGGTGATTACCGATACCTCTTCAATCGCAGACTTTGGAAGGTTAGCTGATCCGCGCACTTTGATACCATCTATATAAAAGTATGTACCGTCAGAACGAGACCCACGAACCGAGATTGAACCAGAACCCTCATCTGTATTTACCCCACCAACCGTTGATGCAACACCTGCTGCTGAACGAACTGGGAGACGAGCGATATCTTCACGTGTTACGGTTGAACCTGAAGCTCCACCATCTTTGTCGATCAATGGTACCTTAAAGGCAACAACCTTCATCTCTTCAATTTCCTGAATGTTTTTCGCTTTCGACACTTCAAGATTATCCAAGAATCGGATTTTATCTCCTACGATGATCACACCCGTTAAAACTGATGGTTGGTAACCTTCTGTCTCGTTACGCACTTCGACATCATATTCACCCGCCGGTACCGAGTTGATGATAAACTTACCATCAAAATCAGTGTTAGCCCCACCTTTAACAGATCCACTCTGTAGCAAAACCACCTTACAGAAAGGGATTGGCTGCTTTGTGTCACCATCTTTCACAGTTCCTTTCACAGTTCCTAAGCCCGTTTGAGATAGGGCACAAGTCGCTGTAAAAAAGATACTTAATAAAACAAAGTTTAATTTTTTTAACATACGTTTAGTTTAGACATTCAACTAGTTTGTCGCTTTTAAGCCGATAAATATAGAAAAAATCGTTGGCTTTACCGAAGTGTTAAAAAAAATTAAAATCAACATTTTTTGTGAAACGACACGAATATCAAATTGCTAACCCAACATTATTAAGGGATTGTACTCTTTTCCTTGTTAATTTTCTTTCAACTAAATTTTCTTTAAAAAAATGAGTTCATTTGTAAAAAGGGATTTCAGTGCAGTTCAAACAAGAAATACATTCAATTGATTCAGTCAACATTCATTTGTTGCGCTATGAGGCATTTGATCCTACTGATTATTTGGATCATCTCACAGAACAAGAAACAGAACGCTACTTTACCTTCACGCACATCAAACGCAAGATGGAATTTGTGGCTACCCGCATCTTACGTCACCGCGTTTTTGGATTTACACACATACATTATGATGTTTTTGGTGCACCTTATATAGAGGATGAGGGATTTATTTCGATTAGTCATGCTAAGGGTGTGGTTGGAATCGCTTTTTCTAAAGATTTTCCTGTTGGGCTTGATCTTGAAAAAATAGACGCGCGTTTGCTTAAGTTGTCCTCAAAATTTTTGTCTGTTGAAGAGGCCGAATCTTTGGACACCTCCTCCGCCCGAGAAATGACTAAGGTATGGTCTGGAAAAGAGGCGCTCTATAAAATAGCCGGAAGAAAAGGAATCCTCTTCAGCACGGAATTGCATCTGTCACGGCTCGAAAAAAATCTGTGGAAAGGGAGAATTCATTCAGGAGATAAAATTCTTCATACTGAAATCTCTATTTTTACGCTCGACGACTTGGTGGTATCCGTCAACATAAACACACTGCAGGAAGAATGACAAAAACATATCTTGAGTCTTTCAGGGAAATTTCAAAAGGAATTGCCGTTCTCATCGATCCAGAGAAATGCGACAATGGTGAAAAATTGTTTGCGCTACTCGAGAAGGCTAGTTTCGCTAAAGTCGATTATGTGTTTGTCGGTGGGAGCACCGTTAGTCGGAATGAATTTCAACAAACAATTTCAGCGATTCGTTTGCATTCAAACATACCCCTCATCATTTTCCCCGGATCCTTTCACCAGATATCGGAGGAAGCCGATGCGATTTTGTTTCTTAGTTTAATTTCTGGTAGAAATCCAGATTATTTGATCGGACACCACATCTCTGCTGCGAATGAATTGTCGGAGATGAACATTGACGTTCTTCCAACCGGCTACATTTTAATAGAGGGCGGAACAAAATCTTCAGTGGCCTACGTCAGTCAAACCACACCTATTCCGGGCGATTCTTACTCCATCATTCGCAATACGGCATTGGCAGGAAAGCTACTTGGCATGCAACTGCTTTACCTTGATGCTGGAAGCGGAGCGAAAGATCGCGTTTCAGAAAAATGCGTTCAAACGATCAGCGACCTTGGACTGCCAATAATTGTTGGAGGGGGTATTCGTCAGATTGAAGAGATCGATGCATTGCACAAAGCGGGAGCTTCTGTCGTTGTGATTGGAAATAAATTGGAGGAGGATATCGATTTTTTGTTGGATGTTCGGTCTTATAAAGCTTTGTTGGATGTCAAGACTTCAAAAAGTTACTAGTTACTAATGACGAGTTACGAGTTGGTGGCCAACTTTGATTCGAAAGATCTTCAGGAGAATAAGACTTCAAAAAGTTACTAGTTACTAATGACGAGTTACGAGTTGGTGGCCAACTTTGATTCGAAAGATCTTCAGGAGAATAAGACTTCAAAAAGTTAC
>CAIQQH010000013.1 GCA_903873915.1 uncultured Flavobacteriia bacterium
CTGTTTTAGTGGTCCCACACGGGCTCGAACCGTGGACCCACAGATTATGAGTCTGTTGCTCTAACCAACTGAGCTATAGGACCATGTTGCTAAAAAGCGCAACGGTTATTTATGTCTTGTCCTATGGCGAAGTTGCCTGTTCCGCTAAACGCAGTGTTTGCGGAAAGCTATAGGACCATGTTGCTAAAAGACGCAACGGTTATTTATGTCTTGTCCTATGGCGAAGTTGCCTGTTCCGCTTTAACGCAGTGTTTGCGGAAAGCTATAGGACCATGTTGCTAAAAGACGCAACGGTTATTTATTTCTGGTCCTATGGCGAAGTTGCCTGTTCCGCTTTTACGCAGTGAATGCGGAAAGCTATAGGACCATGTTGCTAAAAAGCGCAACGGTTATTTATGTTCGGTCCTATGGCGGAGTTGCCTGTTCCGTTTTTACGCAGTGAATCCGGAAAGCTATAGGACCAAGAAAAAACAATCGTCTTTTCGCTTGCAAATATACGATTCAAATGAAAATGGACAACCCAAAAATTGAATTAAACAAGAGATCACACAACGATTGTTATCCCCCAAGCGAAAGCAATCCATATTCCCTATCTTTGTCACATGTCGCGCTTCACCGATCAATGGAACATTCTTCGTCACCTCAATGTGCGGCGCTTAACGAATATCTGTGCGTTGAGGTTTTCCTACCACATGTCGCGCATGCTGAAGAGACCAATCCACTTCGGAAAGGCATTCACGCTATCGATCGAACCGACTACGGCATGCAATCTCGGCTGTCCTGAATGTCCGAGCGGACTAAAACAGTTTACCCGTCCCACTGGAAAATTGAATTTGGATCTGCACCGAAACATGCTCGAGCAAGTTGGAAGGCATGTCTTTTACATCAATTACTATTTTCAAGGTGAACCGTTCTTGCATCCGCAATTTCTGGAGATTATTCGCGATGCCAAGAAGCACAAGATCTACACCGCGACTTCTACCAATGCACATTTCATTGACCGTAAAAAGTCCGACGAAATCATCGATTCAGGTCTGGACCGCTTAATTATTTCTATTGATGGATTGACCCAGGAAACCTACGAAAATTACCGTGTACATGGCGATCTTGCCAAGGTAATCGAAGCAACAAAGCACCTCATCGCAGCAAAGAAAGAGAAGAAATCAACTACTCCCCACCTCATCTTTCAGTTCTTGGCCGTGAAGCCCAATGAATATGAAATTCCCGCTGTATTTTCATTAGGCAATGAGTTGGGCATTGACGAAGTGCGCATCAAAACCGCACAGTTGTACGACTATAAACATGGCAATCCCCTGATGCCAAGCAACGAGGAATATTCCCGCTACCGTTTGCAATCCGACGGGACCTATACCTTGAAATACAAAACAGGCAATCACTGCTGGCGCATGTGGTCGGGAAGTGTATTGACCTGGGACGGTAAGGTCGTACCCTGCTGCTTTGACAAAGATGCCCAACACGTGCTCGGTTCTCTGGAAACGTCTGACTTCAATTCAATTTGGAAGAGTCCCACCTACCGTGGATTTAGACAAGCTGTGCTGACCGGACGCAACGAAATCGACATCTGTAAAAACTGTTCTGAGGGAGCGAAAGTATTTAAATAATCGTCGTTTTGCTGTTTTCATTCAGCATTTTTCGCAATTTTCGTACAGTACATCAATCATTTTCAAAATTATAGGACCTCTTGAGCATAAATATAAAGTGCATTATAGAGAACCCGTTTTGTTGAATCAATTAAAGTACAAGCACCATACACACGTTTTTTTGTACTTTTAGCTTGCTTTAACTACTCACCTATGAAATACTTTTTCGCTTTTTCATTCATTTCGCTCCTTTTTTCTTCTGTATCTGCACAAACATTCGTCAAAGCTTTTGGTGGTGCTCAAGAAGAATTCGCCTACTCCTTCCAGAATACGGACAACAATGGTTTTGTCGTGGCTGGACGCACTTTCAGTGTGGGCGTTGGTGGCTGGGACAGTTACATCACCCGCATGAATGGCAACGGAGATACGCTCTGGTTCAAAACCTACGGAAATACGCAATACGATGAATTTCAAGATGTCGATACGACAAGTGACGGCGGATTTATCGCTGTTGGACACACATGGACCAACGACTGGGCTGGAAATGTGTATGTCGTGCGAACAGATGGTAATGGAACTGTGATTTGGTCCAAAGAGTTCGGTGGTGCAACAGGCCTATCGGATAAAGGGTATTCCATTCGAGAAACATCAGACGGTGGATTTATTATTTGCGGCACAACAGCCACCTATGGTTCGGGAAGTGATGATGTGTATGTGTTAAAAATCACTTCAACTGGAGCACTTAGTTGGTCAGCAGTGATTGGGACCGCTGGAGCAAATGAAGCAGGACGAGAAGTGCAACAAACCTCAGACGGTGGTTACATCGTTGCTGGGTATACTGATGGCTCAGGCACCTCTTTTTATGATGTGTATTTGATTAAGTTGAATTCAGCCGGAACGGTGCAATGGAAAAAAACCTACGGAGGAAGTTCGTACGATTTTGCATATACCGTGCAACAAACCACAGATGGAGGATTTGTACTCGGTGCAACCACCAATAGCTTTGGCGCAGGAAACTGGGATGCCTACCTCATTAAAACGGATGCCAGTGGGACACTACAATGGAGTAAAACCTATGGCATGTCTGGCGAGGACCGTGTTCAATGTGCACGTCAAACCAGCGATGGAGGGTACATCCTTTGTGGCAGATCATCTAGTTTTGGCGCAGGAAATTTTGATGCTACCTTGCACAAGACAGATGCCAATGGAAACCTGCAATGGACCAAAGGATTTGGTGGAGGTGGTGACGACCAAGGTTGGTATGTCCGTCAGTTGAGCAACAATGCCTATGCCTTGTGTGGATATACCGTAAGCTTCGGCGCTGGAATAAAAGATGCTTTAATGATTCGAACAGATTTGACGGGCCTTGCAGGTTGTGTTCAAACAAACGGAACAAACTTCACGACAACAACACCTGCGACAATCACGTCAACCATAGGCAACACGACAACTGGAGGAGGAGCAATCACTGCTATAACTGCCGTTCGTCGCCCATCGCTTGCGTTCAACGTGCAATGCGCATCGACAGGTTGCACCCCGACAAGCTCTAGTTCAACCATAAGCTCATGTGCAACTTACAATTGGGCAGCAAATAATCAAACATATACAAGTAGCGGAACGTATACGACTATCCTCACGAATGCGGCAGGGTGCGATTCGACACTAACACTCAATCTTACCATCAATCCAAATCCTGTTGTCAATGCAGGAGCAGATCAGTCCATCTGCTCAGGAACAAGTGTTACCTTATCAGCAACTGGCGCAAGTTCTTACATTTGGAACAATGGCATCACAAATGGCGGTGTCTTCAACCCGACAGCTACAGCAACATATATTGTTACAGGCACAAGCAACGGGTGCATTGGAACAGACCAAGTCACTGTGACCGTCAACAATCTACCAAACGTCAATGCAGGTGTAGATCAGTCCGTTTGTTCTGGGACAAGCGTTACCTTAACAGCTACTGGCGCAACGACCTACAGTTGGAACAATGGAGTTACCAATGGAGTTGCCTTTTCCCCTGCTGCAACAACAACATATACGGTTACAGGCACAAGCAACGGGTGCACTGGAACAGACCAAGTCACTGTGACTCTGAACAATCTACCAATCGTCAATGCAGGTATAGATCAATCCATTTGTCTTGGTCAAAGTGTGACACTTGTAGCTTCTGGGGCTACGACCTATACTTGGGATCAAAACGTGACCAATGGTATCGCGTTTTCACCAACGAGCACATCCACCTACACAGTGACAGGAACCAGTAATTTGGGTTGCACAGCCAGCGATCAAGTGACCGTTACTGTGAACAACAGCTCTTCATCCACCGTCACACAAACGGCGACGGATTCATATACAATGAATGGGCAGACCTACACACAAAGTGGGACCTATACCCAAGTGATTGGTAATGTATTCGGATGTGATAGTACCATCACCTTGATTTTAACCATCAACACTTCAGGCTTAGAAGAACTCCTTCAAAACATCAGGGTTTTCCCAAATCCAACTAGAGATCTGCTGACCATTGAACGATTGGAAGGTTCTATACAACCTTATATGATTTCAGATGCTACAGGCAGAATTATTACAGAAGGAAAATTGACCGAGAAAGTCTCTATCATTCAACTAGGAGCGTTTGCGCCAGGATTTTATTCAATAAAAATCGGAGAACTTACTCATCCTGTTCGAGTTATGAAAGAATGATATGCGTAACTTTCCGCTTTCATTCAAAATAAACATGCCATGAAACGTGTAGTTCTTTTTGTCGTAATTACTACTGTGCTCTTGATCGCCTATGTCAGTTATTGCGGGAATGCCGCGAAACAAAGCAGCAATTATAAGGCGAAACAAAAAGCTGAAACACGCAAGAAAATTCAGGATAATACTTCTCAAAAATTCAATGGCGACACCTCTAAATTTATAGGCAAAGACTTAGAACTCCCTTCAGTTAAAAAAGGTGAGCAAGTGGTTCGTCATGCTGGGTATTCCTTTGTGTACAATGAAACCTACGAACAGGCCTCCTGGGTAGCGTATGTGTTGACTGAAAAAGAAACAGAAAAGCTTTACGACCGAACTGATAAATTTATTCAAGACCCTTCAGTGGGCACAGGTTCTGCCACAGATGCGGATTATAGTGGTTCGGGCTATGACCGCGGTCACTTGGCACCAGCCGCCGACATGGGGTGGTCTTCAACCACGATGGCAGAGTCGTTTTATTTCTCCAATATGAGTCCGCAGGTACCTGGATTTAACCGAGGTATCTGGAAACGCCTAGAAGAACAAGTGCGCAGTTGGGCCATAGAGTATGACACTGTTTATGTGGCAACTGGCCCCGTATTGAAAGGAAGCATGGGAAGCATTGGTGCCAACAAAGTGGCCATCCCCAATTACTACTATAAAGTCATTCTCGACATGCATTCCAAACCTCATCAGGCCATTGGTTTTGTCATGGAGAATGCCTCAGCAAGTGGCGATCTGAGCAAGTTTGCTGTTTCCATCGATAGTGTTGAGCGTTTTACAGGGATTGACTTTTTTCCATCTTTGGAAGATGGAGCTGAAACTACCCTTGAGAAAACAGTGTGCACCAGCTGTTGGACCTGGGAAATCACTCATCCATCAAATTCTGGAGAAACGAAACCTACAGGAGGGGAATCTGTTCAGTGCAGCGGAACGACTCAAGCGGGAGCGCGGTGCAAGAGAATGACCAGTGACCCAAGCGGACGCTGCTACCAACACCAATAAAAAAAGGCGCCACATGGACGCCTTCAAAATGTATGGTGAAAGAAGAGCAGATTAATGCGCTTCCTTGTCTTCTAAAATTCTCTTCGGACGCATTTTTTCGAAAATACCCATTGTAATCCAAAACGGAACGATAAATCCAAGAAGGAACAACAACATCCAAAATGCCATTCCGGCAATAAGAAGGAAAAGTACGATACCAAATACGCTCATGGTTGTAATATTTAGAGTCAAAATTAAGAAAAAAAAGAAACCTGCAAACGATTAATGATATAATTTGTTGCTAACGCTATTTGATGCCTTCGGCAATTCGGGGAGATTGACAACATTGTTACTCACTACAAATTTGCGTAGCAATCAAATGCTAATTTACGAAGTAATCAAATTCCGCAGGATCAAATTTGCGAAGCAATCAAATTCTAATTTGCGAAGCAACCAAATTCCAAATTCCCAAGTTTACTTTTCGAATATCACACCCATCTCCGCATAGGCCTTTTCACGGTCCACACTAAGGCAGATGACGAGCAAGTACTTGCCACCCAATTCATAGTATCCGACCCAATACTTATCTGGATCCAACAAGTACATGAAACTCGAAATTGCGGGATCAACACCTGCAGTTTCAACAGCCTTTATCACACTTTCCATGGTGTATTCTTCAACCGGAGAGCTGAAGATCATCATGTCATGCATGTACGACTCATTGTAGATATACTCTTCCGAACACTCACTAATTTCCATTGTGCAACGGGCATAATTCAATGCTCCAGCCTCCATAATAGGGAACAGATCCATTTGCTTTTTGAAGCGAAGTTCGAAAACAGAATCCACCTTAGCCAGGAAAACAGCATTTTCAGAACGCAGGATCCACGGAATTGTATCTTGTGCAGTCAAGGTTAGGCTTACGAAAAGAGTTGCAAATAAGTTGATTAGATTTTTCATGATAAATGGATTAAGGGTAAATAATAAAGTTGGTTTTTGTTAAGAATGGCAGCTAAGCAGCCACCCCAAGTTCGAAGCGAATCTCTTTGTAGCCACAAGTTAAGAGCGTGTTGCAGATCCAGTTAAAAGGAGATGCTCCGCTGCAATTTCCGAAAGCACCCCGGATACTCTCATCGGATTGAAGCACCTTCAGCGTGGTATTCAGTTTGGAACCGAATACCCCAGAGATCACAAGTATCCCAGGAGAATCGGACAGACCACGGACAAGTTCGCGGAAGTTTTCGCGCATAGTTTCCATATCCGTTTCAAGCACATAGTCATACCCCTTCTTTTTGTCGGGGTTAGGACGAATGGGAACTTGTTTCTGAATAAGTTTAAAAGATTTTGACGTGCCGGAAATAAGAGAAATGGATACAGACATAAGAAGACGCTTTAAAAAAATGAGACAATAAAATTCCTGTTGGACAAAATCCAATTTTATTTTTTTTCGATAAAGTGTTTTGTGGGAACCCTACGTTTACAATAGTATACGAAATCGTCCGATAAAAAAAACGATTTTGGGATGTTTCTTCAAAAAAATAGATTTAAGTAATAATCGCTACTTACTTTTTCCCAATTTCATCTTTAGCAAACTGCAGGATGTGTTGCCTTTTTTTCATGGAAACTCAAGCGACAAAACTCAGTTCTTTTTCCTGTGCCCACAATCGTATTAGCTTTAATTCAATTTCATTGGGCTGACGGTTGTACTTGCCTTTTGCCTGAACAATTTGGCTCCCCCTTATTTCAAGTGTTATGAGTGATTTCACTTCTTGTTCTGCATCGATTAATCTGAGGGAGAAAATAAAGCAACGTCGACGATAACAGTGGGTTTTATAGGAGTAAACACAGTGATGCAATTCCTTTCCTTCATGATAAAGATCGACGACCTTCTTTAACTGTATAATTTCATAATCTTTGCCGTCAAATTCAATCTTTTGGTCATCAATTCCCGCATCCGGTAACCTTTGGCTTCTTGCAAGTTTCAATGCGTCATCATTGAGTTGACGGTGCCAATTGTTAATGTCCAAGAGTAGGTTTGGGATCTTTTTATGTTTTAAATCAAGCTGAATACCTTCCACCAATACTTTTTGTTCGATGTAGTCCATTGCCTCAGTTACGTTGCGCGATAACAAACCATTTTTGTGAAGAATGTGCATTGTTTTAACCCAGAACGATGCATTGCGTGAATCGCGCAGAGCATGAATGACCTGTTGAGAAAAAACTCTATCATGAACCAATGCATCAATACTTGAAAAAATGATTGCTCGCGTCACAGTTATTTCACCTCCTTCATGGCATCTAAAAATGTGAGCAGCCCGCCGAGATAGTTCGATAGGTAATCCTTTTGCATTTACAAGATTGTTTCCATGAAGTACGTGTGCAAACCACTCTTTTTCTTCAGCATTCATGGTGTCTCGGCAGAACGATCTGAGAAAGACCTCCGACACTATAAAGTCCTTAAAAAGTGACCTAATAAGTGGGTCGATTGTCAATTTTTCTCCGATATCCGGCTTCCATTCGTGGAACAAGTTAGGATTATTGATAAATATGAAATACAGTTTGGCAATTTCCCGATGATAGAGAATTGCCATGAAATTTGGTGGTAATTTTTGGTAGAGTAAATCGATAAACTCCTTGTACAATGGCGTTACCGGTATTTCTCTGCTGGGAGGAGCAAAATGGATTCTAATCATTTCAATGATCTCCAAGGCAGAAACGCCATGCTTTTTAACCAATCGAAGATGTTGGAACATCGCATTGTAGCTATGTACATCATCACCTCGTAAATTATTTCTTAGGGTCGTTTCATCTTCCTCTCTGACAAGGTGAGTCAGTATGGATCTAAAAATAGACGGATTAAACTGTACATCCTGCTCATCTAAAATGCCTAAATTGATTATACACGACAGTAAGCTCAATCGACATCTCTGAAGAATTAACGAATCTTTGTTTGTCCCAGATAGTTGAATAATTAGAAACCAAAACTCCTGCGAAGGAGCAGTTTTCAGAAGAGACGAAAGGAACTTCAGATCTCTCATAATTCCTGGGTAATTCTTCCAACGATTGTAAAGTAGGATCAGTGTATTTAAACTCGGAATGGGAATCATTCGGGCGTTCAAAACAGGCAAAAGTGCTTTGAGAAATAGAATCATCTGATCTTTTGCAACGTTTTTTTGAATAACCAAAAACGTTTTAAAATAGAGCTGTACAGCTTCCGACACCTCAATCGTAAGTTGGCCGTTCTGTAAAAAATCATTCACTACTAATTTTAACTCAGTTTTTCTGTGCACCGTGGCTTTCATATAATTTAATTTTAAAACGTGATGATTCATTCAGGGAAAACAAGACAGAATCATTCGGATGAGTTGTGGAATCGAAACTTAAAAAATGAATGGATAATATTCAGAAAGTATAGGCATGTAATTCTATTACGGCTATTCGATCGATTTATAAAAAAAGAAGCGGGAAAAAAGAAAAATAAGAGGCAAGAATCAGAGAAAATTCTGGATCGAGAAAATTTATACAGTGTTTTATCCGTGATTATTTGAATTAGGATCGAAGACCTAAGGTCTAAACCATGTTCACAAAACATCCGCAAAAGATTTAAGTAGAAAATCCTCTTCCAGATTTTAATCCATTAAAAATTAAAATTCTAAGCAAAAAAAACGGGGACTCAATCAAAATTGATTAAATCCCCTAAATTCCAAATCCTAATTTGCGAAGCAATCAAATTCCAAACTTATTGCAAAGTAAAGTTGATCGGAACACGAACGCGCGTTCGCACTTTTCCTGAAGGCATCTCACCTGGAATCCAATTCGGGAAAGATCGAACAACACGCGCAGCTTCTCGGTCCATGGATGGAAATACGCCTCTTTCAACACTGACATTCGACACAGAACCATCGCGTTCCACAACGAATGAAAGGTAGATTCTTCCTTGCATATTTATATCGATGGCATCATCAGGATAATTCAAATTTTCATTGATAAATTTCTGCATTGCAGCTGTTCCGCCTATAAACTGGGCATCCTTTGCTGGAATCTCAACGATTTCAATGTCGACATCGACTGTTCCAAAATCGAGGTCAAGATCTCCAGTTTTTACCGTAATGCCACCAACCCCAACGTCGCTTTTCACATTCGTCGTCGTATTGTTTGTCTGATTGATGTTGGAGTTCACATCTTGGGTAATGTTTAATGTCGGTCCAGTAGTTGATACATCCGGAGCCTTAACGACCTCTGGAATTGGGTCAGCAAGCTTCGGGATATCCTTTTGAACCTCCTCAATCACTAGGATCTCTTGTACCGCAACTCTATGCTTTTGTACATCAGTTTCTATAGGAGATTTATAGGTAAAGGCGGCCAACGTAAAGGCGCCACTTGTCAATAATCCCAGTTGAAAAAAGACAATTCTCTTCCGCTCGAGGTCGTACCTCGAATTTTTCTTAGCATTCATAACTTTTAGATTTAATAATTACTTGAATTGGTGTTTTCAAATGCCGTGCCATTTATTTAAACTATTGTTATACAATTAGTTAATCGTATTTATTTGTTATTTTTTAGTTAAGACACGCCGTAGAAACTAGGTAAATGAATTGATCGATGCATATCATCGCATTCAAACAAGCGACATTAAACACTTAATAGTCGTTTTTACTTACCTTAGTGGCACATTTTGCAAAGGTGACTAAAACGAAAAAATATATTCTAACTGTAGATCAAGAATACAATTTTGAAATGATCGGCATTTGTTCTCACCACAACGATTATCGATTGGCGTGGGGAATCAATGAGCGCTTGGGAATCAATCTACTGCGCTCTGAAGAAGAATATATCGCTACCAATAAAAAGGGACAGCGCATTTCGGATCACTCGATGTACGAATTTAAAGATGTAGATAACTATACCGAATATTATCTTGTGAAAAACAAGAGTTTGGGTAAATTTCTAATTCCTGAGAAGCCAACGATTGATTATTTCTTGTTTTTGTTTGAGAACTACTCGTGGGAAACGGAAAAACTCATTACTGAATTGAGGGAGGTTAAAAGCATTCTTGGGGTATTTTCATTTGATCCCGAAGAAATTGAGTCAACAGAACAACTAATTTTTAATTAAAACAGGTCAATGCACCCGATTACCAAAAAAACCAAAATTGTCGCGACCCTCGGTCCGGCATCTAGTGATAAAAATACCTTGCGTCAAATGTTCCTCGAGGGACTTAATGTTTGTCGCTTAAATTTCAGCCATGGGGCATATGAAGATCATGCGGCGGCGATTAAGCTCATCCATGAGCTCAATGAAGAAACAGGATTGAATGTTGCCATTCTCGCTGACCTTCAAGGTCCAAAAATCCGGACTGATCTCATGACAGACAATGGCGTTGAGCTCATTACAGGATCAGAAGTGATTGTTGTTACTGAAAAAATTCTTGGAACTGCTGAGCGCTTTTCGATCAATTATTCACAGCTGCCTCAAGATGTAACTCCAGGTGAGCGGATCTTGCTCGATGACGGTAAAATTGCCCTTGAAGTGATCAGTTCAGATGGATCAAAAGAAATTCGTTTACGCGTTATTCACGGTGGTATTCTTTCATCGAAGAAAGGGGTAAACTTCCCGAATACAAAAATCTCAATGCCTTCTCTAACGCCGAAAGATTTGTTGGACTTAGAGTTTGCCTTGGATCAAAATGTCGATTGGATCGGATTGTCCTTCGTGCGTTCGGCAAGGGACATCATCGAATTGAAGCACATCATTGCCTCAAGAAAATGCAAGGCAAAAGTTATTGCCAAGATCGAAAAGCCAGAAGCCATTGACGATATCGATGAAATCATCAAGGAGAGTGATGGCTTGATGGTTGCACGAGGAGATCTAGGGGTTGAAATTCCTTATCAGAATGTGCCAATCATCCAAAAGATGTTGATCAAAAAGTGTATCTTAATGGCTCGACCTATCATCGTGGCTACTCAGATGATGGAAAGTATGATTTCAAACATTACGCCGACCCGTGCAGAGGTCAATGATGTTGCCAATGCTGTATTGGATGGCGCTGATGCGGTGATGTTGTCTGGCGAAACTTCTGTTGGTAAATTTCCAGTTGAGGTAATCCGAACCATGTCCAATATCGTGAAGGAAATGGAGAACTTTGATGGCATCTATAACAAAGAAGAAATTCCAGAGAAAAATCAAGAACGTTTTATTTCTGATTCAATTTGTTTCAACGCTTGTCGATTGTCACAACGAGTTGAAGCTAGCGCAATAATTACCATGTCCTTCTCCGGTTATACCGCATACAAAACTGCATCTCAGCGACCAAAAGCACCTATTTATGTGTTCACGAGTAACCAACAAATTCTTACACAACTGAATTTGGTTTGGGGAGTACGTGCGTTCTTTTACGACAAACGAATCAGCACCGATCACACCATTGCTGACATAAAATATCTACTTAAAAAAAGCGGATTGGTTGAACAAGGCGACATAGTTATTAATATTGCATCAATTCCATTGGAAGATCTTGGAAGTTCAAACATGTTAAAATTGAGTTATGTAGAGTAATGAAACACTGCTTAAACATCATACTGCTATTCTTTTCGTTTCAATGGAGCATTGCCAGTGAGCCATTAAAATTATTGTGTGATGTCGATGTTTCTATTCTTGAAGGCAATGCTATTTCCTTTTGTTCTTCAGACCCAAATTTCATTCATGCCACAACAGGATTCATTGCCTATGCTTGGACTGGGCCTCAAACGGGCAACACCTCAACACTTCAGCCCGTATCCAGCGGTCAATACATTGTTACTGCCATTGATGCTGTAGGTTGTGTATCTAAGGACACCATTCTAATTACAATTAACCCCTCCCCTGTTGGTATTCTACTTTCTTCGGAAGGAAATGTGCTTTGCCCTAGTGGAGCAGGTTCTTTGTTGAGTTTAACAGAGCCTTATGCCTCATATCTTTGGAGCGACGGCAGTACCAACTCTACTCTTCAAATTCAGCAAGGAGGCACATATACAGTAAATATTGTGGATTACAAGGGTTGCGCAGGATCATCTGCAATAACTATTCTTCAGCCTAATTTTGCGTTAACACTGAACGGTTCAGAAACAGTATGCAGTGGTTCAACTGCGACAATTGTAGCAAGCGGAGGTGGCACATATCTGTGGTCAACCGGTGAAACTAGTTCAAGCATTGTGGTTTCACCAACTGCAAACACATCGTATTCTGTCACCATAATGAACGGCAGTTGTTCAACTATCCTCTCACAGAATATCTATTACCTCGACATTCCTGCAGCAACAGTTGAAGACACCTTTTATGTGAGTCCAGGAAGCTATGCAGAACTTTCAGGACCTGACGGTTATACCTCTTACACTTGGACTCCTTATTACGATTTGTCCAATTTTTCAACGCAGCTGACCAGTTTTATAGGCGACTCTACCACCCATTACAATGTGTACTCTACTGCTCCAAACGGTTGTGAGCGCAACGACAGCATTGTTGTGATTGTGTTGCGTTTTGATACGCCTACAGGATTTTCCCCAAATGGTGACATGATTAACGACCAGTTTGTTATTCCAGGCATCGAAGAGTTCAATGCAAAACTCACGGTATTCAATCGCTGGGGAGACAAGGTGTATGAAAGTGCCCATTATCAAAACGATTGGGACGGCACTTGCGGCACACCGCTGTGTATGGGACATGGGCCACTAGCAGAAGGCACCTATTATTATTCAATCACTGTTTCGACTAGTCAAATCGACGGTTTCACAACAATCAAGCGATGAAAAAAGGACTGCTCATTCTTCTGCTCATCGCATTGGTGAATCCAGCAAAGGCGCAAAATGTCTATCGATATTCGCAGTTCAATTTTTTGAAATCCTTATACAATCCAGCAGCCTTGGCTTCAGATGCACGGCTGTCGGCCGACATAGTATATCGCAATCAATGGGTTGGACTGGCCGGGGCGCCAACAACAATTGGGTTGAATGTTGCGAGTGAATTGTCTTCAAATATGGCGCTTGGAATCAACTTTTGCAGCGATAAAATTGGCTTAAATCAATCGACTTCTGTATCTGCGATGTACTCCTACCGTTTGGTTTTCGCCGATCGGCAGTATTTATCTCTAGGACTGGGTGTTGGTGCCGACAATGTCGTTTACGATTACGCAGCGGCAAACACAACCATGCCCAATGATCCAGCATTTTCACAGAGCTACAACCTTTGGAAATTAAACGCATCCTTAGGGGCTTATTTCCGTTCATCTAAAGGATATGTTGGTCTTAGTGTTCCTCAACTTTTTCAACAAACACCAAGCGGTCCTGAAAGCGGTTTTACGATTCCACGTTGGCATTACATGTTGATCGGAGGATACTTTTTTGAACTTGGAGAAAATGCCTATTTCAACCCCAACATTCAAATTAAATATACGAAAAACGCACCAATTCAAGGAGATTTTCTTCTTCGCGGAGTCTTTGGAGTTGTAGGAGTAAGTATGGGTTATCGCACTGAAAACGCACTCATTGCAGGTGCTGATTTTCTGATTGCAGGAAAATTCCGGGTGGGCTATTCGTTCAATTACGGCATTGGTTCACTTTCGCGGGTCAAAGGTGCTTCTCATGAAGTTCACCTTGGTTTTGGATTGCCTTATTATTTCTCTAGTGACTCCTTCCGAGGAGAAAAATTCCTAAGTAAAAACGGGAAATTTAAACGCAACTATCAATTGCGCTACAATCGCTCAAACAATCTCCATCGCATCAAAAGCTAGTTGTAAACAATTGTGGTTTTCACGTGTTAAAGAAATGTGAAAATCAATGAGCAGCTGACCTCAAATTTGTGAGTAACATGTGGACATTTTTACGTCCGGCTAGCCGCTCTATTCTTTTTTGCTGATGTATATTTGCACCCTAAATAAATCCAGTCTCTAATGAGTACTTTCTCTACCCGTCACATTGGTCCGAGCGAATCGGAAAAGACACAAATGTTGAACAAAATTGGCGTTTCCTCTGTGGAAGAGCTGATTGGCAAAACAATTCCAGCCCATATTCGACTGAATCGTGAATTGAACATCGCTGATGCCATGTCGGAACAGGAGTACTTGCAACATATTTCTGCACTTGGAAAACAAAACCAAGTCTTTCGCTCATTTATTGGTCTAGGATACAACGAAACGATTGTTCCATCTGTCATTCTTCGCAATGTACTGCAAAACCCAGGATGGTACACCGCTTACACTCCTTACCAAGCCGAAATATCTCAAGGACGCCTTGAAGCGCTTTTGAATTTTCAAACAATGGTTCTGGAGTTGACAGGCATGGACATCGCCAATGCTTCATTGCTAGACGAAAGTACAGCTGCAGCAGAAGCCATGATCATGTTCTGGAATTCACGTTCACGTAGCGATGTGAAAGAAGGGAAAAATCGCTTCTTCATTTCTTCAACGAGCTTGCCACAGACAATTGATGTGGTGGAAGGCCGTGCGAAAAATCTTGGGATTGAATTGGTCGTTGGTGATCAACACACGCAAGATTTGAGTAATGGATTCTTTGGCGCCTTAATTCAATATCCAGATGCACGTGGTGTTGTTCACGACATCAGTGGATTCATCACAACAGCCAAAGCCTTGGGTATTCAGGTGGCGGTAGCTGCGGATATTTTATCCCTAGTCATTCTTCGTTCACCGGGATCATTAGGTGCCGATGTGGTCTTGGGCTCATCTCAACGCTTCGGTGTTCCCATGGGATATGGTGGACCTCATGCTGCATTTTTCTCTGCAAAAGATGACTACAAACGTACAATGCCAGGAAGAATCATCGGGGTGTCGAAAGATGCAGATGACAACTTAGCACTTCGTATGGCACTTCAAACGCGTGAGCAACACATCAAACGCGACAAGGCGACTTCGAACATATGCACCGCGCAAGCACTTCTTGCTGTAATGGCAAGCATGTATGCAGTTTATCACGGTCCAGACGGATTGCGCTCTATTGCATTGCATTGTCATTCACTAGCGACAAAAACTGCTCTTGGATTGAAGTCCATGGGCATTGAATTAGGAAGTGATTCATTCTTCGATACGCTGTGGGTGAAAGGTGTTGCATCTTCATCTCTTCGCACAGAAGCGGAAGCGGCAGGAATGAACTTCAATTACCTGAATGAAACTGAGCAAACCATTAGCTTTGGTGAGCCACATACGCTGGCAGATGTAAACGCGATCTTGGCTGTTTTCGCAAAGGTCACTGGAAAAAGCGCACCTTCTTTGCCCGAACAAACAATCAGCATCTCGACTGAAAAGTTACGTACAGATGCCGTTTTAACACATCCAACCTTCAATCGTTTTCATTCTGAATCGAAAATGATGCGCTACTTAAAGCGTCTAGAAAACAAAGATCTTTCGCTTGTACACAGCATGATTCCATTGGGATCGTGTACAATGAAGTTGAATGCAGCTTCTGAACTCATTCCAATTACTGATCCTCAATTCGCTAACATGCACCCCTTTGCTCCGCTAGAGCAAGCTGCAGGATATCACGCGATGTTCCGCCAATTGGAAAAAGATTTGTGTGAATGTACTGGCTTCGCTGCCATGTCTTTACAACCAAACTCCGGTGCGCAAGGAGAATATGCAGGATTAATGGTCATCAAAGCATACCATGAATCACGCGGAGATCACCACCGCACCAAAATGATTATCCCTTCATCAGCACACGGAACAAACCCAGCATCTGCAGTAATGGCAGGTTTTGAAGTGGTGGTAACAAGCTGCGATGAAAATGGAAACATCAACATCGATGAGTTGCGTCAAGTGGCGCTTGAATTGAAAGATTCGTTGGCTGGCTTAATGGTGACTTACCCATCTACGCACGGGGTATACGAAGAAGGTATTCGCGAGATTACATCAATCATCCACGACAATGGCGGTCAGGTGTACATGGACGGTGCCAACATGAACGCTCAGGTGGGATTGACAAATCCAGGAAATATTGGCGCTGATGTGTGCCACTTGAACTTGCACAAGACCTTCGCCATTCCTCACGGTGGTGGTGGGCCAGGAATGGGCCCCATTGGAGTGGCTGCGCACCTTGCGCCGTTTATCCCCGGAAGTCCTGTGATCAAGGCTGGAGGTGAACACGCCATTCACGCGATTTCTGCAGCGCCTTATGGTTCGGCCTTGATCTTGTTGATTTCTTACGGGTACATCAAAATGTTGGGAGCCGAAGGATTGCGACATTCAACAGAAATTGCGATCGTGAATGCGAACTATATCGCAGCTTCATTGAAGGGACATTACGACATCCTTTACACAGGGAAGAATGGAACTGTAGCCCACGAAATGATTTTGGATTGCCGCGATTTCAAGAAAACGGCTGAGGTGGAAGTTGCCGACATGGCGAAGCGGATGATTGACTTCGGATTCCATGCACCAACCGTATCTTTCCCTGTTGCAGGTACCTTGATGATTGAGCCAACTGAATCAGAAGACAAGGAAGAACTCGACCGTTTTATCTTGGCTATGATCAAGATTCGCGAGGAGATCAAAGAAATCGAAAACGGTCATGCCGACAAAGAAAATAACCTCTTGAAAAATGCACCACACACCGCGGACTGCATCATCAATAAAAATTGGAATTATCCCTATACTCCGCAAGAAGCCGTGTATCCGGTTGCTTATTTGAAGGAATTCAAATATTGGGTGCCAGTGCGTCGTGTAGACAACGCGTACGGTGACCGCAACTTGGTGTGCTCATGTCCAAGCATAGAAAGCTATAGAGACGTGATGGCATAATTAAAATATGTAAATAAAAAAGAGAGGCTACCTTAACAGATAGCCTCTCTTTTTTTTAAAAGTATAGAGAATTACTCAGCTTTCTTTAGATTGCTATATTTTTCAGTTGTTACTTTCCCAGTCTCATCATCCTTTACTTGACATTGAATATCATTGGTCAGGTCGGTAATTGTTCCAATACATTTTTTAGGCAATCCGTTTTCAATACCACAAGGATATTGAACTTTCATACCCAATGTATATCCGCGCATATTTTGATTTCCAGCGACACCCCAAACATCGCCTTCTACAGCATAAAATGCACTTTTAGAACCAAATTTTCTAACTTGGTATACTTTCACATTTTTAAGAAATTCGCCACCTGGTGTCTGTTTTACAACAGCATTAATAGCTTGTTCTAGATTAATAGCCTTACTTTTTTTCAATTCCTTTTTTGTTCCGCCCATGTAATTTCTAAGAAGTGCGTAATCTCCTTTAGTATCAACATTTCGAGTCGAAACCATGTTTAAGTCTCCCAATTCTACAACAGTAATACACCCTGTAACCGAATACAAAACTGTAGCTAACAATAGTGTTTTAAAAATAATTTTTTTCATTATTTCGTTTTTTAATATGTACCTACTCGTAACGCTTTTCGGATTCCTCGTAAATTATTCAATATTCTCTAGTAGTTGAAGGTCTGTACTTAGAATATTACCTAAACTTTTATATAATTAGTTTTATTATTACCTAATATTTATCGTTTATCAAATGATCATTCAATGAAATTTAATTGAGTAATCTCATCTTTTTCAAGAGCTTAAATATATAAACTTATTTTCATGAAATTTATTTTTATTTTATTTTTTTTACAAATTCTTCATTAATTCTATCAAAGAAAAAAAAATTAAAATAAATGTGGTATTCTTAGATGAACTGAAGTAATATGACTACCTAAAAAACTACCTTAACGTAATTCACCTTACACGTCGAACTTATGTTTCATGCTATAGATGAATAAAAAAGGGGGTTTTTAACAATAAGTGATGCCTAGTAAACAAAACTAAAAATCCTCATTGTGATTTACACCAAACTATAATTCGGTTAGAATCAAAAGGCTACAAATGATAAATTAGGTACGTCTTTTTTTCTAGACACACCTAATTTGTTCCAAGAAATAATGCTTCGAGAATCCTGGAGTATTTTAAATAGATTAATTCTTCTTCACAAACTCCTCAAACGACTTCATCGTAACCGATACAAACCCCGCCTTTTCCGTTGCAGCCAGGTACTTCGCCAATTGTGCGATTTGGATTTCTTTGAAACGCTTTTTCGCTGCGGCAAAATCCGTTTGTAGCATGGTCAAACTTTTGAGTTGTGTCGTTGATGGCGCACCATAATACGAACCAATCGTACTGAACAAATCTCCAATCTTTTCACGCAATTCCTTATCCGCCGCACCCACATAATTGTCGCCGGTGGTGATCACAAGAATCTTCTTCAAGGCCATCAAATCCGTGTTGAACTTCAGTGCCTGTTTCTTTAAACTGGAATTTTCCTTCATCACTTTCTCCGAGTGTGCCAGGTATTCATCGATCTGATAGACCATATACGCCAACTCTTCCGTCATGACATACATCGTTTTCACCGTTTCTTGCTGTTGCAAGCGCTCTTGCTTGGTGAAAATTGACTTGTTCGGATATGTTACTTCGATGATCGTTTCGAATTTCTCCGTTCCTTTCGTGATCACCGCTTTGTATTTGCCCGCAGGTACACGTGGGGCAAACATGGCGCCTCCAGCAATGGTCTTTCCTGTAGCAACGGTTGGCGCCATAGAATTGAAGCCCCATTCCACGATATTAATACCTTTCTGCTTTCCTGGTGATAGAGATGTAATCCATTTGTCATTTTCATCGTAAATGTCCAAGGACATCTTCCCAAAAGTGTGGCGGCTCGACAGGTAATAGATAATTTTTGCCGATGTTGATGGATTTGCTCCGACAAACTGTGTCTCACCACTTGATCCTCCAAAGTTGCTGGTTTCGTCCATTTCATAAGGCATTGTTTTAAAGAAATGTAATTTTTTCGCCTGCACTTCTGGAGTCAATTGACGCAAGGGACTGATATCGTCGATGAGAATGATTCCACGACCATGTGTGCCCAAGATGATGTCATTGGTTACGGGATGCTCCTCGATGTAATGCACGGCCACAGTTGGAACACCATTCGTGAATTTTAACCAATTCTTTCCTCCATCAATTGTGATAAACAATCCAAACTCAGTCCCGAGGAACAATAAATCTGAATTGATCCGGTCTTCTTGAAGGTTGCGCGCAAAACCACGGATGTCTGAAGTCACGATGGATGTCCATGTTTTACCTGCGTCTGTCGTTTTGTAAACATAGGTCGTCATGTCATTCTTCGTGTGACCGTCGAACACCGCATACGCCGTATTGATGTCGTGCACGCTTGCTTCGATATGATAGCACCATGTTTTCGCGGGTAATCCTTTCACATTCAGCGTCAGGTTTGTCCATGTTTTCCCGCCGTCTTTGGTCAGCTGAACATTTCCATCATCTGTACCCACCCAAATCATGTTGGCATCGAGTGGCGATTCAGCAATGGTAAAGATGGTGCAATGGTTCTCAGCACCCGAGTTGTCTGCTGAAAGTCCTCCGGATGATTCTTGCTGTTGCTTGCTTAAATCGTTTGTAGTGAGATCTGGGGAAATCTTCAACCAGTTGTCCCCTTTATCATTAGAGAGGTGTAGAAACTGACTACCGATGTACAAACGGTCTGGCGCATGAAGACTTGTTGTGATGGCCGCATTCCAGTTGAATCGAAACTTCGGATCGCCTTGAACAGGAAACGGCTTAATCACCTTGACTTGCTGAATTTGCTTGTCGTAGCGCCATAAACCTTCCGCGCCTTGCATTTCAGAATATACAATGTTTGGATTCGTTGGGTGCGGATACACGCGGAAACCATCGCCATACCCTACAGAATTCCAATCGCGTGCTTCGATTCCGCCCGGACTTTCTGACGGACCATACCACGATCCATTGTCCTGCAATCCTCCATAAATATTATAAGGGTCTTGATTGTCGACGCTCACATGATAAAACATGCAAATCGGCAAATTTTGGATCATCTCCATGGTTGTTCCCCCATTTAATGAACGGTACAAACCGCCATCGGTGGCTGCAAACAGTTTCTCGGGATCATTCACATCAAACCAGATGTCATGAATATCGGAGTGCATCATTCCCAATCCTTTGAATGTTTTTCCTCCGTCGTGTGAAATGGAACCCGATAATCCCGCTTTGGCTACGATATCTGGATTTTTTGGATCTACAGTAATCCGTGAAAAATAGAACGGTCGAACCGTCAACTCAAAATTGCTGTTCAAGTGTTTCCACGTTGCACCGGCATCATCAGAACGATACAATCCCTTTTCTTCAGCTTTTTCGGCTTCTATTACGGCATAAAGGATACTTGGATTAGACGGTGCAATGGTCACAGCAATTCTACCCAAGTTTCCTTTCGGGATTCCGTTGTGAATTTTATTCCATGTTGCTCCACCATCGGTACTTTTGTAAAGCGAGCTATTTACACCTCCAGAATTGAAGGAATATGCCGTCCGACGAAATTCCCAAAATGCCGCGTATAAAATATTTGGATTGGTAGGGTCCATCACGATTTCAGAACAGCCTGTCGTGGCATTTACATACAGAACTTTTGTCCATGTTGCTCCACCATCTGTAGTTTTATAAACACCTCGGTCTTCGCTGTCCCCCCATAAGGCACCCATGGCTCCGACATATACCGTTTTCGGGTCTTTCGGATGCACTTCCACCGCACTGATGCGCTCTGTTTTCTCCAAGCCCATGTTCTTCCAGTTCTTACCGCCGTCAGAAGTTCTGAATATTCCAGCTCCAATCGATACGCTGTTGCGCGTCCACACTTCACCTGTCCCTACCCACACGGTATTGTCGGGATCGGAAGGGTCAATGCATACAGCACCAATGGACTGCGGTAACTCTTGCAATCCGCCATCAAAAATTGAGTTGAACAGCACACCCCCATCCTGGGATTTCCATACGCCACCTCCTGCTGTTCCAATGTAGATTACTTTCGAGTCTGTTGGATGTCCTTCGATATCTGTAACACGCCCGCTCATGAGTGCTGGGCCAATGTGTCGTGCCTTAAGGTCCCCAAAAAGCTCAAGGCCTTTCAGAATGGAAACTTGAGAATAAGACGCTGATGCGCATAGCACAACAGCCAGTGAAAAGAGAATTTTTTTCATGGTTGTGAATTAAAGACATGTGCACAGCAACATGCTTGGATAGGATGATTATTCGCCTGGAAAAAGGAAGATTTTATCTTCGAATTTTTGGTTGATCACGACTTTTTCAAATTCAATGGTCTGACCTTCACCATCCTTCAGACGTTGCATCATAGAAAATGGAAAATAGACCCCATCAACCTCTTGGTAATCCGAATAGACGGTTTGAGAAATATTGCCTTTCATTTCACCTGAAGGAATCTCTGTTTCAACCACGATTGGAACGAAGTTTTCCTTATCGATATAATAGAACTCGATGTTTGGCACTTCTTTGCCATCAATCATTAATGGCTTCTTAGTCAACTTAATTTTGAAGCATTCAACGCCCTCCATTGTTTCGTTTGGAAGCAACTCGATGCTGTAGCCATTTTCTTTATAGTTGATCAAAGGTGAGATGAAGTCACCAACTGAACGCTTAATGTTTTCCGTTTCCTCCGCATCATTTTTCTCCGGCTTCATCGTCATAAAACTTGTTCCCCATGCTGTTTTCCCGTCATAGGCCATTTGCACCATTTCTTGACCCTGGAACGTAATTTTCATCACTGAACGACCATCGCGCAGAGAGACCATATCTATTGGGATACTCATGCCTCCGTAGTCTACAGATGCTTTCATTTGAACGCTAGTGATGGATTTCAATTTGTCGGAACCACCAATGTTCTTGATGTATGTTGCTACAATTTCCTCTGCCGTTTGGCTAAAAGAGAGGATGGATGTGAAAGAAAAGGCAAGGAATAAAAAGAATTTAGTCATGTCTAAAGTTTTTGAATATTAGTTGGTGAGACGAAGATAATATACAAGTTGTTACAGCTTGTCGAAAAAATGTTAAATCGAAGCACTTACTCACTTTTTGACGAATGAATAAACGACTCTCCAGCAAGGAGCTTCTGAATACCCGACGATGAGCCCTGATTGTACTTTTTCTTTGCGAGCTTTTCCACCAAGCCCTTTCCTACTTTTTGTTCATCGTGCGTCGTGAATACCATTGATGCTGAAGTAATTTCCCTTATACCTTGTGCATTTGCCAGTCCGAGATTAATTGTTCCACCGATCCAAAAAGGCAATCTATAGAATGTCGTGGTGCTGATGGCCACATCGACCTTTGGTAAGGATTTAACCCGCGTTCCATGAGGAGCATACAGCAATTTTCCGGCATTTGTATGAAACACAAAAGCGTTGTGCACTGGATCTAAAAGCGATCCACTCCCAAGTTTTTCTATGGAGATTTCAGCATCTTCAAGGGGTACTAAATTCTTGAAATGTGCCCATTTGGCTATCTTTTTCCGAACAGAGCGGTCAGCAATGATAGGAATGTTTGCATCTAACTGAAGCAGTGTTTCTTTGTTGCAATGGTCGGTGAATGGATGAGAAACGAAGATGAAATCGATGTCCCCCAATTCGGAGATGGTTGGTTGTTTGGTGACATGAAATTGCTCGCTGAACCAAGGAAAAAAATCAACTTGGGATGGTGTAAACCAGGGATCGACCAAGTATCGCTTTCCATTCAAGGTCCACATCCAAGAGGAATCATCGTTTAATTTCAAGAGGTGCATCTGTTCTTTATTCGATTTAAACAAACTGATTTTTCACGGCCAACATGCGCTCAAAAGCTTCTGTCAAAATCCCTTCGGAGGTTGCATAGCAAATACGCAAATGTCCCTCCGAGGATTCTTCAAACCAATGTTTTCCCCCCGGAACGAGCGCTACGTGTGATTTATCTAAAATGGCTTTTACCCATTGCTCTGAGCTTCGTTCCGATGAGATTAATTCTGGAAAAGCCAAGTAGGTGGCCTTGGGTGACACCGACGAAAAGGCATCCATTTTATCGATAAAATCCAAGGTCAAGGCCCTCATTTTTTTTAGGTGAATGAGAAACTCGTCCAACCAATATTCAGACTCCAACAACGCTGCAGTGCCTGCCGCTTGAGCAATCCCTGATAAGCCAAAGGCTGTTGTATGGTGCTTTGAGACATGCAGTATTTTTTGGTAAGTCAACTCATCAGGCGCAATGATGTAGCCAATACGCAGACCTGCCAAGCCAAAGTTCTTCGACAAACCAGACACAATGATACGCTTCGGATAATCGCTTAAGCTCCTTGAAGCAATGCTCGTCACCGTTTTAAAGTAATCGATATCTGCCCAAATTTCATCGGAAACAATCCATAAATCATGGCGTTCTGCGAAAGCAATGAGCGCGTTCAGCTGGTCTACTGAAATAGATAAGCCCAAGGGATTGTTCGGGTTACAGATAAATAGCGCTTTGGTCCTTTTGTCCACAAGACTATCCAAATGGGACATGTTAAATTCTCCAGTGTTTTTGTCTAAACGTGTTGTTCTAAGCTCTGCTCCTGCGTTTTCGATTGACTTTCGAAAGAGAAAATCGACAGGATCCGGTATGATGGCATTGTCGCCAGGATTGAGCACACATTGCGCAGCCGTGAACAAGCCAAATGCTGCACTATTCACTGGAAGAATGCATGTGGCATGTATAGGTGCATTGTGTCGCTGATCAAACCATTGAGCAATGGCCTCCTTGAATTCCATCAGACCTTCAGCCGGACCATAGGAAAAATAACCGTCCTTGTTGTAATCGTGAATGGCTCTTACAATTGGTTCGGCCACAGGAAAATCAGGGTCAGCTGCTGTTAGTGGAATAATGCCATCTTTCAAGATTGCCCAACGGTAATTATAGGCCTTCTCGCGTAGGCTCAGTAGATTTACTTTATCGTCATCAAATAATCCCATCCTATTGAATTGAAAGCGGCAATCTAAACGTCTTTGTCTTTTGCAGATTCATAAAATCCTCGAGCAAGGCATCGCCTTCTTGGATATGGTTTTGAACTGCATCTTTGCGAATCTCGTAATAATGTTCAAACACATCTTCCGTCGTTTCCTCCCAATCTTGATGGGAAAGGAGTGTCAAGAGGTAGGCGGCATCTTCGAGTGCTGAATTGGCACCTTGACTGGTAAATGCCAATAAGGGGTGAGCGGCATCGCCCAGAAAGACAAGGTTTTTATGGCTAAATGCCGGCAACAAATCCATACGCTGTGCCGTCCATAAAAATGCACGCTCAAAGTCTGTTGCATGGACAAGTTCTTTAAAAACAAATGGGTAATTCAAGATGCTTTGCGTGACATACTCTTTCATCGTATCCGCATCCGATGGCTGAATGGGGTCTAAGTCTTGATTGATTTGCAAGTACCATATGTAGTTTCCATCTCCTAATGGAAGCATCCCCATAAACTTGCCATTGGCCGTGTCGACGACCTTCAAAAACACATCTTGCGGAACGTCAAGGTGAGGCAAATAGGCTGTGCCAACAATTTCGCGCTCAGGCAATACGACTAACTCATTTTCGGGAAAAACTTGTGTTCGCAGTTTTGATCTCACACCATCTGAAGCAAAGTAAACCTCAGAATTGATGGATTGACTGTTCGATAAATGTATCCGATTCACGTACTTCGTGTCAATGCCTATTTCGAGTGCTTCCAGACCATATTGGGTATAATCTTCGGTCATCCTGGAAGAAAACAAATCAAAATAATCCTCTCGACTTATGGCAACACAATCCGTCAATTCATGTTCGGCCAAGACCCGATTGGCTGGAGAAACAGCCCGAAATAAGTTGATGGAATTTCCTGTTTTGAACAGCTCACTTTTGAGTCCAATCGCATCCAAGGCATTGATGCCATTTTTCAATAAAATGAAGCCAAGTCCACGAAAACTATCCTTTTTTTGTCGATCGATTGATTGTGTAATCACCCCACTCATTTCAAGAATGGTTTTAACATACGTTCCACAGACTCCCGTTCCTAAGACGGCAGCGTTGTTGAATAAAAACCCATCTTTTTTCAATTTGAAAGGCGTTGTATTGTTGCGGTAATATTCAATAGATCCATGAAGTTCGCGAATCAAAATCCCTTCCCGCAATAAACTACGAAGCTCTTGACGAACAAGCTTTTCACGAAATCCACTGAGCAAAATAATTTCCGATAAACTCAAGCGCTCATAATCATTTAAGACCTCAGAAACCAAGCGGGTTTTCACCTGTTTTCTTGGATTCCCGTTTGTTAGTTCATTTAAAATTCGTTCCCAATCGGCATATAAATCCATTAGGGAGACACTTTCAGACAAGTCGATACTTTTAGCGATTTCTCCTTCTTCGTTGATGAAAACAAGAGAAGGATATTGGGTAATGTTGAATTGGTTTTTATCGTGTTTTGCTTCGATAAACTTCTGATACACATCGGAGCTTCCGATATCCGCAAGAAATGTTGGTACATCGAGTCCAACTTGATGGGCAGCAGTTACCAAGTGCCTATTTTCGCTAATGTCTTTGTTCTGAAGAAACAACATCTCACGGATAACCCTGATGAACTTAATTGCTTTTTCAGGACTTTGAATTTCAGCAGCATAATAGGCTAAAGATGCAGGAGTAGATGATGCTATTGGTTTTTTTGTCCAAATGCTTCCATCAAGTTGAATCCCATACCGAGAAGATTCAGTGTTCCATAATTTTTGAAGGCCTGCGGCTGATTTCTCTGAGCTATTTCCAGCAAAGTCGGCCCATGACTCAAGCATGCCACCCATGCGGATTTCGAGATCAATGATTGCTGAGTATTCACTCAAAAGTTTTTTTACATAGGAATCGGCAATCCAGCATGTAGAACAAACAGGGTCGGAGAAGTAAATTAAATTAACCCGCCTTTTATTCAGCTTCGTATCCATCATGCAGCAGTAGTTTTTCTCCTTTTCACCTTTGGAGGATAAAAAGTGCTGAAAATATAGTTAAAAACAAAACGCGGTCAATAGAAATTAACCGCGTTCCGCAAAAAAATATGATATTGATTGTCTTACAATCCGAATGCAGATTTAACAATGTCTACATAATCCAATGCTTCCCATGTAAACAATTCCACTTCGCGTGATATTTTTGTCCCGTCCGGAGATTCAAAATGTTTCACTACCGTCTCGTGCTTGCGACCCATGTGTCCATAAGCTGCTGTTTCAGAATAGATCGGGTTACGCAATTTCAGGCGTTGCTCGATGAAGTAAGGGCGCATATCGAAAATAGCTTCAATTTTCTTCGCGATTTCGCCATCCGTCAAATCCACTTTTGCTGTTCCTTTTGTATCAACGAACAATCCACATGGCTTCGCCACCCCAATGGCATAAGAAACCTGCACAAGTACTTCGTCACACAATCCAGCTGCCACCATGTTTTTCGCCATGTGACGAGTAGCATACGCTGCTGAACGGTCCACTTTTGATGGATCTTTTCCGGAGAATGCACCACCACCGTGAGCGCCTTTTCCTCCGTAGGTATCCACAATAATTTTACGGCCCGTCAAGCCTGTATCACCGTGCGGTCCACCGATCACAAATTTTCCTGTCGGATTGATGTGATAGGTAATTTGGTCGTTGAACAATACTTGAAGTTCTGTTTTCAATTTTGCTTTAACACGTGGAATTACAATGTTGATGATGTCTGCCTTAATCTTCGCAAGCATTTCCTTTTCTTCAGCGAAATCATCGTGCTGTGTAGAAACCACGATGGTATCGATGCGCTGTGGAACATTGTCGTCTGAATATTCAATTGTTACTTGCGATTTTGCATCCGGGCGGAGGTACGCGATCAATTCCGGCTCGTTGTTGCGAATTTCCGAAAGTTCTTGAAGAATCTTGTGTGCCAAATCCAAAGCCAAAGGCATGTAATTTTCAGTTTCACGGGTTGCGTAACCGAACATCATTCCTTGGTCACCCGCACCTTGATCTTCCGGGTTTGTGCGTTCAACTCCTTGGTTGATATCCGAAGATTGATCGTGCAAAGCAGACAAGATACCACATGAAGCAGCATCAAACATGTATTCCGACTTCGTATATCCAATTTTCTTGATGGTGTCACGCGTAATCTTCTGAACATCCAAAAATATACTTGTCTTGATTTCTCCTGCGAGTACCACTTGCCCTGTCGTCACAAGCGTTTCACATGCCACTTTAGATTGTGGGTCGAAGGCCATGAAATTATCGATCAAAGCATCTGAGATCTGATCTGCTACTTTATCCGGGTGTCCTTCGGATACGGATTCTGACGTGAAAAGGTATGACATGTTTAAGGTGTATATGATTTAGGGTGCAAATTTAGTAAAGAAATGGGAAAGACGAAAATTGTAAGGCAGGAAAGATAATGACCTTAAAGGTTCTTCATCCCATTTGGCTGACAACACTTTGGAAGACTTCGCTGCGCCTCAGGCTTGGCCTTCACTTCATCGGCATCATACCCAATGGCAGCGATGGCTTCTTTCACTTCTTTCAAACTAATTTTCTTGGTGGCAAACTTCACGGTAACCTGCTTGGTCGATACATCCAATTCAGCAAAAACAACCCCCTTGGTATAATTCAGCGCCCCTTCAATACGCTCCTTGCAATCACCACATTCGGAAGAGGTCAGAATCACCACCGTCTGAAATTTTTGTTGCTTTTCTTGAGCCTGCACTCCGCTGTGCATCAGTAACATGAGCAAGAGTAAGAATTTAAAATTTGATGGCAAAGCCAATTTGATGCCTGCGGCAATTTTAAAATTCGATGCCTTGCGGCAATTTTCAATTTTTGTCATTGCTTATAATTTTTCGTTCGTAATTTTTAATTTGATGCTTCGCAATTTGGTCCTTACGGAATGGTAATTCGTAATTCGTGGCTTCGAGACTGCTAGCGCACCTCAGCCACCAAATTCGTAATTCTTCATTTTTAATTCTTCATTTTCAATTCTTCATTTTCAATTCATACCTCACCCCAAGATACACATTAATCCCCATAACTGGTCCCCAAATCCTAGTTGCATCGAAATCGGAACCAAAAGGATTTGCAGCATCGACAATAGGATTCATTTGACGGTAATTGGTCAAATTTTCTCCTCCAACATAGAAGTTCCATTTTTTGTAAATGTGTGTGATTTGTGCGTTCAACATTGGATAAACGGGACTCTGAAGATCTTGGTCAGCGATGGGTATTCCAGGTAAGGCGGTCAAACGTGAGGTGCCGTACACAGATGCCGTCAGATCAAATTCCCAACGTTTGTTTCGGGTAAAGTAGGCCGCATTGAAAAAACCACGGTGTCGAGGAATCATGACTTGCTGTTGCACAGACCCGCCAAATTCAGACTTGACATCAAGGAACTTGTAGGCAAACCGAAGTTCAAAATTTTTCATCGGTGAAAATGAAAATTCTCCTTGAAAACTATTGGAGTAGGAAACACCATTTAAATTAAAGAAACGAATTTGCGAACTAGAAAAATCCCGGTCCACGACGAGTTGATTTTCGAAAAAGGTATGGTAAAAGTCCAAGGTCAGATTTGCTTTGCGCTTGAACACTTTAAATTCTTGCACCAAAGATCCGCCAAAGTTCCATGATACCTCGGGCATGAGCCCTGAAGGTGCCACCCAGGTGCGTGAAGATGCCAAGAGTGACAAATTATCAATCATGTAGTTGGGCACTCGCCACCCTTTGCCAGCAGTAAGCCGAACATCGAGTTTTTCGGTGAGTGTGTACTTGGTGTGCAAGCGCGGTGAAAACTGAAAACCATACAAATTGTGGTAATCCCCTCTTGCGCCGATTACTGCAGAAAGGCGCATTCCCGTATAGGTATACTCTGCAAAGGCACCAGGAACAATCTCAACACGGTCCGATTGTAAAGCGCCAAGATGTTGCACCATATCCACATACACTGCACTCGCCCCCATTTTAATTTTGTGATCGGTCGTGCTAATGATGCCATCATAAATCGCATTGATATACCCCCTTCGTTCTTCCCCATAAAACTGTCGAAGACCAAAGGAAGCATCCACCGTTTGGTATTTCAAATTGTAAACGATACCTATCGAATTCGTTATTTTTTTCAAGAAGAACCCTGTTTTGGCAAATACATCGATGTGTTTGGTGCCGATGGAGACACCATACTTCAAGGGCAACTCGTCACTCCTATTATATCCTACTTGTCCACCCGACTTTTCGTCGTAATAGGCGTTGAATCCAAACTGTGCCTCCATCTTCTTTCCGCGGTAATCCCAACGATTGAGAAAGGAGGCAGTTTTACCCATCGGCAAGTCACGAAAGCCATCGCCATTGTTGTCCATTTCTGCAAAAACGCCCGACGCATGGGCCATCCAACCCGTGCTCCATTTTTCATTGATGATGTGTCCTGCATTGAGATTCACTTCCGCCCGCCCGAAGATGTTTCCGTAGGCATTGGCATAAAATCGCTCCATTTCACGTGGCTTTTTCAACTCGAGGTTAATCAAACCTGCCATTGATTCGTAGCCATTGGCCACATTACCTGTTCCCTTTGTTATTTGAATGGATTCAATCCAAGAGCCGGGCATTGAATTTAGTCCAAAGGCGCTTTCCAAACCGCGCAGATAGGGAATGTTTTCCATCTGAATCTGTGTATAGACCCCATCAATTCCCATCATCCGAATTTTCCGTGCACCAGAAACGGCATCAGCTATACTGACATCGACAGATGCATTTGTTTCAAAAGACTCCGAAAGGTTACAACATGCTGCTTTTCTCAATTCCGAAGAGGTCAATTCCTCCACATGCAATGTTTTTAAACGCGAAATCGAATGCGAATCTCTACGCAACTCCACCAACATTTCTGGAAGCAATTGATCCGAGTAGAGCACAATTTCCAAAGAAATAAATCGATCTGCTTTGTCCACAACCAAGGTGTCAGACGCATAGCCAATGGCCGAAATGACCAAGGTGTCTGGCAAATCCTTGGGAAGTGTGAGTTCGAAGATTCCTTCTTCAGAAGTTATCGTTCCGATGCCAGCCTTCAACAACTTTAATTTTGCTCCGTAAAGCGGTGTTTTTTTTGTGTTGTTTGATCCTTGAACAAGTCCTTTCACTTGCGCGAAGGTGGATGTGCACAACAGCGTTAGGACCAAACTGCTTATAATTTTTCTCATAAAATACCTTTAAATGAATGATTTAACTCAATTCATTTCAGTATTAAATGCGAAATGTACAAAGATGAGTGAGAAGATATTTCCCATAGGGTTTGGGCGGAGGATCCACGTAAGATAGGACACTGACTTCGGCAGATTGATTGTTATTTTGGAAAAGTTGAAAAGGCCTATACTCATGAATTTCGGCTAGTTCAAGGTCAACTTTATCCCATGAAAAAAAATCAAGAGTAACTTTAAACACATCTACCTCATCCGTGCAGCAATTTTCTTTTGCTGTTACACCGCATGTTGTTTTATCGGCTTTCTGACAACACGGGGGCAGGTTTTTCTCTGGCTTTTCATCCTTGCAATGCAATTGGTTTTCAATGAAATAAGATCGAAAAATTCCATCCTCAGCGCACGAATGAGTAAAAACTCGAATGCCAATGCTTCCCACAAAGGAAAACAGCACAAAAGCAATGATTGATATACGGGCAATGGGATTCACTATGTAAAAATAGGGCAATTTAATCACTTTTCGAAACAAATTACTTTCGCGACTCTGCAAAGAAAGACGTAATTTTGCACCAAAGAAAAACGCCATGAATGTTCCTGTAACAGTATATGCTGAAATGACCCCGAATCCGTCCACGATGAAATTTGTGGCCAATAAATATTTGCTCATCACGGGAGATTCCGTAGAATTTTCTTCAAAAGCAGATGCGAAGGGTTATTCGCCATTGGCGGAAGAGTTGTTGAGCTTTCCTTTTGTGAAAAATGTATTTATTGCAGCAAACTTTGTGACCATCACCAAGACCGACAATGTTCCTTGGGACTTCATCAACATGGAAATCCGTGAGTTCATCAAAGGATTTATCGCAGAAGGAAAAGATGTATTGATTCAGATGCCTGCGCCTAAGGCGGTAGAGTCAAGCGATGACCAACCTGTGAAAGAATATGCTGTGTCTGAATACGATGATGCCATTCGCAGTCTATTGGATGAATACGTTCGTCCAGCGGTTGAAAACGATGGAGGTGCCATTGACTTTCGCGGGTTTGAAGATGGAAAGGTAACGGTGGTTCTTAGAGGTTCATGTGCGGGATGTCCTTCCTCAACAGCAACATTGAAAGGCGGGATCGAAAACTTGTTGAAGTCGCATCTTCCGGAAGTGAAGGAAGTGGTGGCGGAGAACGAGTGAACAATTAAGAATGAACAATTAAGAATTAAGAATTAAGAATTAAAAACACTAGTGTCCGATAAAACTTTTTAAAAAAAGCGGGATTTCCCGCAAAGGATTTCCCGCTTTCATGTAATTTGGTTTTGACGAAACATAAATTACATGAATAAAAGTAGCTACTTTTTTGGACAGTCCGTTTTCGGACAGC
>CAIQQH010000014.1 GCA_903873915.1 uncultured Flavobacteriia bacterium
CACCGGCATAAAATGCCCCAATATTGATATTGTCGATGTAAACAGGATTACCTCCGCCACTGATTACATCAATGCGGAATGTCAAATTCTGGTTCAAACCATACCCAATTGAAGACAATGATGTAATACCAGACCAACGCCAATTGGTTGATTTCGTAGGCTTGAAATTGTTAGTATACACTTGACCGCTATAGGCCAACGCCGCACCAGATCTTTCTAATATTTGCTTGAATGAAGCACCACAATCGGTAGACACATATACCCGCATGACTTCTGTGACCGTTGCATCAGGCTGAGCATAGGAACTGTAAAAAGTGAATCTGGGTGTTGAAGCGCCCATGCCAGAGATATCAAAACTCGGCAATGTGATGCTGTAGGTACTACCCGCTGCACTGCCCGTTGCTATTGGAGCTTTGTAACAATTGCTACCGGTGTATCCAACAGTTGTTTCCAGTGCAAACCTTGAGGTTGTTGGCGAGCTATGAACGAATTTATCTGAGGTGGTAAAAGCGGCTGGATCACCATTTTCGAAACCTTGTTCAAAACTTGGCTTATTTGCGCCTGCGGCTTTTAACACTGTAATATAACTACTCTTCGTGACAGAATTACTCCCCTTTGTGTTTTGAACCGTCAACGAAACGGGATAAACCCCTGGCGTTTGGTATGTCACTGTGGGGTTCTGAGTTGATGCACTTGGCTGTGAGGACCCAGTAAATGTCCAAGACCAAGCGGTTGGAATCGACTTACAGCTTAGATCATAAAATTTCACCGATTGACCGGCGCAAATCACTTGAGAACTCGCAATAAATGAGGCCACGGGCGCTACTGATGATGGCGATACGCCTGTTGCTATCAAATTACTAGCAGATACATTGGTAGTTCGAGGGCTTGTTCCGGACGTTAGGTAGGAATGCATACGCGTCTTTTGTAATTTGGTAAACAAACACTGACAAGAACCATTGGAGTAATCCATATAATCTTCCCACAAATCCAATTTATCAGGGGAATCTGTACTACAACTATTGCCGGCCGCTGGACAGTTTGCATTGGTAAATGGGCCCGTTGCAGGAGGCGTATCGTCTACTTTATCGCCATTGGCACAATCATCCTGAAATACGTGATACAAACCCAACCAGTGTCCTATTTCATGGGTGAGGGTACGACCACTGTCTGATGCCACCGCTGTTCCGATGGTTCCCACGCGATCTGATTTCATAACAATCCCGTCCTTACTAAATTTGGCAGTCCAAGGAAAAACCGCATACCCTAATATTTCACCACCACTCGTTCCTCCATCAATTGAAGAAACTGAAGTACAACCTGTGTTATCTGCGATTTCAACACGATAATTAACGGTTGCATTGCAAACCATGATCGTATCAATAAAACTTAAACCTGTTGTTGTTCCAACCAATGTCCAAACACCGGTAGGGAACTCCTGATAGATATTATAAATTCCGGATGAAGTAGAAATTGAAGGGCTTGCAATAGGGTTCCAGGATAAAACAGCTGTTCCATTACTTGGATTATTAACTGTAAGATGAATGGATTCAACAGTATCTTTTGCAGGTGAATAGACTTGTCCGCCACATCCCGATCTTGTTTCAATATAATAGTAAACAGGAGCGACATTTGCGTTTGCTCCTATATGCGTGTAAGTCGTTTGTCCGTATACAAAAATGCTGTCTAGCAATGTAAATGGCCCGGCAGCAGAAGAGGATGTATAAATTTGATAACTATTGAATGTTCCGCCTGTATCGGCAGGAGTTGACCAGGTAAGTGTTACATCGCCATTCGGCAAAACAGAAACACACCGAGGCTGAGGTGACTCAACTATTGGTAAAGCAAGAACGGTTATGGAAACGGTTGTAATTTTTTCGGCAGGAGCGGGACAAAAATCATCTTTCGTTTTAAAAACGAACGTATACGTATTTGAATGCGTATTGCAG
>CAIQQH010000015.1 GCA_903873915.1 uncultured Flavobacteriia bacterium
TGCTTTTTGGAAAATTTTCTAAATGGACTTTTCCAATTTCAAGAATTGACGAACTCAAACCTGCGTTAGCACTGATATTAAGTATCGCAAGTTCTGTCGCATCACCCATACCCAAATTTATCGCTGTCCACTTATCATAACGAAGAGTCAAGTCATTCAATTTCTTGAATGCTCGACTGGCTGGTTCATACGATATTAGAATTCCCTCGAAGCCAGCATTGTATAGATCAACACCAAATTGACCGACATTCGCTCCGACATCGAGAACATGAGATATATTTCTTTTCGATATATTTGCAATTATTGAATCAAAAGGATCCTGATTAAATTTCTGAAACCTATTTAAAAAGCCTCGCAGAAATCGAGCAAATGGATTCACTCTTAATTGATCTTTTATCGACATAATATCTCGACCCCACAGAATTAGATTTCAATGATTTTAGCAGGTGACATCGATTGTTTAAAGAGGAGTGGCAGTCAAATTTCCTAATTCGAGTTCATTGCGCTTCATGACAGACACTCTATTGGACGTTGTTTCTGTCCCTAACATCAAGGTAGCCTTGCTGAGTGTTCTTGCAAATACAGTCAATTAATGTGCCCTCGAAACTATATCTTTTTTGCAACTTTAATTTTCAAGTAGAAAAAATCTTGCAATGAAGGTGATACAAATTAGCTCCTCCCTTCGAGCAGAAATGGGTGGGCCACCAAATGTTGTAATGGCCGTTAGGAAACATCTGAATCATCTAGGCATAGATGATCACTTGGTTGTATGTGGTCAAACAAGATCAAGTTTCGCTGAGTCTGTCAGGGAACTAGAATTCATGGATCCTAATATGAATGTTTACTTTAGTAAACGCGATTCAATATATGGGAAAATGTTGAATTTCTTTGAGATGAAAGATTTACTGAAATATATTTATGGTGCTGATATAGTTATTTTGCATCAAATCTATAACTTTCAAAATATATTCGCAGCAATATTTTGTCGCATTTTGAATAAGAAATATGTGCTCATGCCTCATGGGTCACTGACACAGTATCAAAGTGAAATTCATAAAAAACGAAAATTCCTTGCTCACCTACTTATTTTCAATCAAATAATCAAAAGATCGCAATCTATTTTTGTAGCGACTGACGTAGAAAAGGAGCAAATTCTCTCGCGTTATGCCACAAGAGTAGATAAAGTCGGTATCGGGCTTTCTCATATTCCAGAAATTCCGAATATTTATGTTGAGAAACCACGTAACCGATTTTTGTTTCTAGGTCGGATAGCTCAAAAGAAGCGAATCGATTTGACTTTAAAGGCTTTTGAAATTTTTGCGCTGAGAAATCCATCAGCTACCTTGACCATCGTGGGTGATGGCGATCAGCAATTACTCGAAGAACTGATAATGAGTGCAAGATGTTTACAATCCACGAGACAAATTGAATTTATTCCTTGGGTATCTGGAGAAGAAAAGGAATCTTTGTTCAGAACTCATGATTTCTTTATTCTAAATTCTGAAGACGAGAATTTTGCAATTGCTGTAGCCGAAGCTCAAAGTTTTGGGCTTCCAGTGTTGATTTCAAAATTCGTTGCATTTTCAGAAGTAGTAGATGAGTTCAGTTCTGGAGTTGTAGTAAATGGCTTGGAAATTCAGACCTTAGTCAAAGGTATGGAAAAGATCTCAAATCTGAATTATGCGCAACTCGTACAACATTCACTTTTGGCCGCTAAGTCAGTCTCCTGGGATCTCGTCATAAGGAATTGGGTCCATGTTTTGTCTGAAATCGCGTCTGAATGAGAATCGGAATAGTTACGTCAGGTTTTGATCCAAATAAACCCGAAACCATGCTGGGTATGACTATTATGCAAGAAGAGTTTATTGAAAACAGTATTGCATTAGCAGGTAAAATTCAAGATCGATTTGTACAGGATTTAGGTAAAAAGAGCAGAGGTGGCGGTGTAAAA
>CAIQQH010000016.1 GCA_903873915.1 uncultured Flavobacteriia bacterium
CGTGTTGGAAATTTAGTTACTATTGTTGCTCGCATACTTATGGCGTCTGTAGTAACTGGCGGCGGGACTGGAAACGTAAGAATTTCAGGGTTGCCGTTTAATATGTCTGCGTCAAAATATGGCTCTGCATTTACTTGCTCAGTAGATAGTATTGTTTTCACTGGAACATTTGTGTGCGGTGAAAGAGTAAGTTCAGCCGCAACAAGCACGCTGTATTTTTCTGGCGTAAGCGCAGTAGGAACGCAAACACAGATACCAATTTCAAGTTTTATTGCAAATACTGTTTTAAGTTTTCAATTTCATTATTGGATATAACAATGTCATTAACCAAAGTATCTTATTCACTTATCAATGGCGCTCCAATAAATGTATTGGACTATGGTGCCGTTGGTAACGGAACAACAGATTCAACAGCGGCGATTCAGCTTGCTATAAATGCAGCAGCGGTAAACAACCAATTGCTTTATTTTCCCACGGGAACATATCTTGTAACGGATACGCTCACAATTTACAGCGGCACGACCATTACTGGTGATCAGTCTTGGTCTTACCCTGCGTCTTATGGCTCTACCTTGGCATCGCAAATTAAGTTTGTGCCTACATCGCTAAAAGACTTGTTTGCGCTTGGTACTAACCCAAACATCGGTAGTGCGCCTGCTTTCTACACAAAAATTTCAATTTGTAATTTGATTATTTTAGGTAACGGCAACACATACAGCCAGTATTGTTTGAATTTAGACCGAGTTATTTATTCAAACTTTGAAAATTTAACCATTACGGATTTTAATTACCCCGTTCGTTTAAACAATACAATCAACAACTATTTTACAAATTTGTTTTTGACTGGAACTGTTGCTTGTGTTCGATATTCTGGTGGTTCTGCTACTACAGATGTATGGACTAAATGTACATTTTTTGGCTCACCCGTTGGAATTCAAACAGTTGGCGTGACCATTGGAATTCGGTTTACTGATTGCTTGTTTGAACAGCTAGATACCTATGGCGCAGACATAATTAAAGACACAGAAACGATGACGTTTTTGAATTGTTACAGTGAAGATGTGCCTTACACAAATACAGCAACGGGGTGCATGTTCCGTGTTGGTTTAGACGGAACAACCCTTTCAACAGAAAATCAATTGACTGTTATTGGCGGCAAATATCAAGGCCGAAACGCTGGCACTGTTGGTTCTTGGATGAGCATTGATTACGCTAGTGGCGTAATGATTTCCTCCCCCAATGTGAGCCGCTACACAAATGTCATCAACACAACTGCAAACACAGTTGATAACTCAGTTTTTGTGTCTGGGCTTGACGGTATTTCATACACAACTTTTAACAGCGGCACAGCAGGAAAAGTATCCGGTATTTATCCATCGACAGTACTTAATTCTGGAACTTTTCGATATGTGGCACGACTTTCAGATGTGACTTGTACTGGTTCGGTTAATGCTGGCGCAAACGGATACTACAATTACGGTTCAGTGGCTTGGATTTCCGCAACAGGTTCTCCAGAAGGCGCAGTCACAGCAGTTATCGGATCGCTGTATTCACGCCTTGATGGTGGTGCAGGAACTTCTTTGTACGTTAAACAATCTGGAACTGGCAACACTGGATGGGTGGGCAAATGAAAATTATCAAAGATAAAAACGGCAATGTCATTAACATTGGCGATTGGGATAGCAAAGACGGAAAAAACCCTTTGCCTGAGGGCGCAACCGAGCATGACGCTGATGTTGTTAAAGGATACGATGAAGGACTGTATTTAGCAGATGATCCCAAACGTTTGGGTGCGTAGAGAATTATCATGCTAGAAAAGAAAATTACTGTTGATCAAATTGAAGTCATTGAAAACGGCTCAGTGCAAGTACGCACTTGCACCCGCATCATGGAAGATGGTGAGGAAATCAGCAGCACTTTTCACCGCCATGTTGTAGCCCCTGGTGATGCCTACAGCGCCGAGGATGCGCGAGTGCAGGCGATCTGTGCAGCGGTGCATACGGATGAAGTGATTGCGGCTTACAAAGCGGCACAAACTAAGGAACAAATATGAGCGTTAATCTTTCAGCGTTTGGTGGCGTTGGC
>CAIQQH010000017.1 GCA_903873915.1 uncultured Flavobacteriia bacterium
ACGAAATAAATGTGAAGATTCCTGGTGATCAGTATTACGAATATTTCTTCGATAAAAAAGGGCAGTTCATTCGTCGGAATGAAGAAGTAATCGCACCAATTCCTTCTCAGTTTTAAATCCATGAAAAAACTACTTATCCTTGAGGCATTCGTGGCTTTGACTGTATTCGCCAATGCACAAAACATCCATTTTTATGGACTTTTGCCCGCCATCAATCAGACAGGAAGAATTAGCGATAAATTAAATTATAATCTTTTTGCTTCCACCACCATTGACGCATTAAAACTGATTGAAAATGGAAAGACCTATCCAGCGACAGACTTTCAACTGTACCTTCAACCAAGTTTGATTTATGTGCATTCGCCCAACTTGAACTTTGCTGGAAGTTACACCTATCAAAGAAATAACCCCTTCAACCCCACATTTTCCAATGAGCACCGATTGTGGCAACAAGCCATTTTCTCCTTTGCGGCAGGCAATGCGCGGGTGACCAATCGCTTCCGATTCGAGGAGCGATTCATTCAAAACCGAACAACTGGTGAGTACCCACTTTCCTACCGAGCACGCTACCAGATAGGTTTCAATAGACCCCTCCAAGGAAAAACCCTCGATCCAAAAGAGTTTTATGTGAATGCCTACAATGAATTTTACTTCAGCTTGACAAAAAGCCAACGCAATGCCTTGTACAGTGAAAATTGGACCTACGCAGGACTAGGATATAACCTTGGGAAAATGGGACGAATTGAACTAGGGTATTTGTTTCAAACTTTTGTGCGTAATCCCGAAAAAGACCTTCGATTTTTGAACTTGGCTCAAGTGATGTGGATTACAAACTTCAACTTCCCGAAGAGATAGTTGGTTTAGGTCAATAATTGCAACGACAAAGGACACTTCTTCGCTCGTTGAGCTTCGAAGGACAAAGGACTTTTAGATTTCAATACATCAAGACTGGAAGGCTCTTCGAAGGGTTTTAGTGTCAAATTCGCAATTCTCGTAACTAGTAATTCGTAACTAGTAACTAGTAACTAGTAACTAGTAATTAGTAACTATTAAAAAGTTACTGCCTAGAAAGCTTTCCTGCCTTCCAGTCCTGAATGAGTTTCGCCCACGAATAAGGATTCAAAAGATTGTTTACAGGCAACTGACCATTGGTATACAACTTCGTATTGCGTTGATTCATCGCATAACCGTAGGCCAAGGAGGCGTCATTCTCGAGTCGGGCGGCTACGAAAGCCAAACTTTCACCTGACAATTCCCGCTGAGCGCGGCGAATGGCATCATCATACGGCTCCATTTCCACGAAAGCGCGCGCAAAATCCTCGCGTGAAGGCCATGGATAAACGGTTACCGCTGGAAGATTCAAGGTGTCGCGCTGCAACATGTGTATGATGGAATAGCGATTGTCGGTCAACGAGTCTGGAACGATGTACGTAGATGTTTTGTATCCGTAGTATGAAAACAGTAAGGTATCGCCTGGAAAGGAGACCATGGAGAAAAAGCCATAATAATCTGAAATCACACCACGTCGTTCCGATCGGTCAAACACAGTGGTGTAAGGCATCGGCTCCAAATTCTCTTCCGAAATGACAACACCCGAGAGTTGTATTAAGCGAGACGTATCTCGCTGCCCAAAAGAACTCGAAAAAAAGAGAACTGCAAAAAGAAAGAAGAGAACTAATCGAACCATGTCATGTCTTTGTGCAAGAGTACTCAATTCGAGCGAGGAAGCCAAGATTTTTTCAAAAAATTAACACTTACCGAAGATGCATTTTTACACGGTGTTTTGTTTCATGAAAGTCGCACGAAACACGAAAAAAAAGTGTTACTTTTGCAAGAATTTATTAAGAAAATAGATTCCAGATGTCACTGACCAACATCAATCAAATTAAAGAAGGACTTACCTACGACGATGTACTGTTAGTCCCCGCCTTTTCGGAAGTTTTACCAAGGGATGTAAAATTACGCAGCAAACTTACTCGAAACATTGAGGTTTACACTCCTATTGTATCCGCAGCAATGGATACTGTCACTGAGTCGGGATTAGCAATTGCTATGGCCCAACAAGGTGGTATTGGTGTTATTCATAAGAACATGACCATAGCCGAGCAGGCATTGGAAGTTCGAAAAGTGAAACGTTCAGAGAGTGGAATGATTCTCGATCCAGTAACTTTATTGGAAGGTGCACTCGTGAAAGATGCGCTTCAATTGATGAAAGAAAATGGCATTGGTGGGATTCCAGTGGTGGATGAAAACAAAATACTTAAAGGCATCGTCACAAATCGCGACTTGCGCTTTGAAAAGGATTTGAATCGTCCGATCATTGAAGTAATGACCTCCGACAAGGTGATTACCACACATGATGGAACGGATTTATCCAAGGCAGAAGAAATTCTCCAAGAAAAAAAGATTGAAAAACTTCCTGTCGTCGATGCATCAAATAAACTTATTGGGTTAATCACCTACAGAGACATTATAAAAGTCAAAACACACCCTGATTCCTGCAAAGATTCATTTGGACGTTTGCGCGTCGCAGCAGCTGTAGGCGTAACAAACGATACCCTGGAGCGCGTAAAAGCATTGGTCGATGCGGGAGTTGATGCGATAGTTATTGACACAGCGCATGGGCATTCGCTTGGGGTTGTTGAAAAATTGAAAGAAGTAAAAAAGGCATATCCAAATTTGGAAATCATCGTTGGGAACATCGCAACGGCCGAAGCTGCACTTTACCTTGTGGAAGCGGGTGCTGATGCCGTTAAGGTCGGAATTGGACCTGGTTCCATTTGCACTACGCGCATCATTGCTGGTGTAGGAGTTCCTCAATTGACTGCTGTAAACGATGTCGCTCAGGCTTTAGAAGGTACTGGGGTGCCGGTTATTGCTGACGGCGGAATTCGATACACCGGCGATATTGTAAAAGCCATTGCGGCTGGTGCGGACACGGTGATGGTAGGATCTATGTTTGCCGGAGTTGAAGAGTCGCCCGGTGAAACCATCATTTACGAAGGAAGAAAATTTAAGGCTTACCGCGGAATGGGTTCTGTAGAGGCCATGCAAAAGGGGTCAAAAGACCGCTATTTCCAAGATGCCGAAGATGACATTAAAAAATTGGTTCCAGAAGGAATCTCTGGTCGAGTGCCATTCAGAGGAAAATTAAATGAGGTCATGTATCAGATTATTGGCGGGCTTCGTGCAGGAATGGGGTATTGTGGCGCACCTGACATCAACCACTTGAAAGGTTCGAAATTTATACGCATTACCTCGGCAGGTATGCGAGAATCACATCCACACGACGTCACCATCTCTCGCGAGGCACCAAACTATAGCATTAAATAAAGGTTAAAAAAAACATTGAATCGCACAGACGACTAAATTCGAAACTGTTGAAAAAATAAACCAAACTATGAAAAAACACCTTTTGATCATCGCTGCTCTATGTATGAGCATTTCGACTTTCGCGCAGGAAGATCCAATCCTTATGAAAATTGACGGACACCCGGTGACGAAGTCAGAATTCTTGCAGATTTATTTGAAAAACAATCCAAACCCCAAGTATGATAAAGCATCCATCGATGAATACATGGAGCTCTTCAAGAAATTCAAATTGAAGGTGGCTGAAGCTGAAGAATTGGGGTACGACACCATTCCGAAATTGAAAAAGGAATTGGATGGCTACAAAAAGCAACTTTCCCTGCCCTATTTGATTGATTCAGCGAAAAATGAAGCACTTGTTCGCGAAGCATACGACAGAACACGGACTGAAATACGCGCATCTCACATTCTAATCACCTGTGCCAGTAACGCCTCACCTGCTGACACACTTGCAGCTTATAATCGCATCATGGGCTTGAAAAAGCGCATTGAGAAAGGTGAAAGTTTTGCCTCCGTTGCACGAGGTAAGAATGGATCAGAAGATCCGTCTGCTGTGAACAACGGTGGGGATCTTGGTTATTTTACAGCTTTTCAAATGGTGTATCCGTTTGAAGACATGGCATACAATACACCTGTTGGAAGCATTTCCGAACCATTCCGCACACGCTATGGATACCATATCGTGAATGTCACCGATAAACGTCCGGCGCGAGGAACAATTAAAACAGCACACATTATGGTGGCCGTTGGGAAATCTGCAGCTGAAGATGACGTGATGAATGCCGAAAAGAAAATCAATGAAATCTATGCAAAACTTCAAAAAGGAGAGAAATTTGAAGACCTCGTAAAAAGCTATTCGGATGACCCAAGTTCAGCGGAGAAAAATGGCGAACTACCTCCATTTGGAACAGGAACAACAACGCGAATGGTTACCTCATTTGAAGATGCAGCGTTTGCATTGAAAAACAATGGCGATTATTGCACTCCTATTCGCACAGACTATGGTTTTCATATCATAAAGCGTGTGGACTGGACTGATGTGAAAACATTCGATGCGATGAAAAAAGAATTGCAGTCCAAAGTAAACAAAGACGAACGCTCAAAACGCACGCAAGATTCTTTCGTACTGAAATTGAAAGCGTCATATGGCTATTCCAATAAAAGCGCAAAAGGCTTAAAATGGTTTACTGCCAATCTTGATACCACGTATTATCTTGGAAAATGGAATGCAAGCACTTTAAAATCAAACAAAACACTATTTACCATCGATGGTCAATCGTTTACTCAACAGCAGTTTGCGAGATATCTTGAATCCAACTACCGTGGGATCCGAAAGGATGTCAATGAGGTAATTGTTTCCATGCAGTATAAAGCTTGGGAAAAAGAAGCAATCATTGGGTATGAGGAATCTAAGTTGGCGAACAAATACCCTGCTTACAAAGCCTTGATCACCGAATACCATGATGGAATTTTGTTGTACGAAATCATGACCGATAAAGTCTGGAACAAAGCCATGAAGGATACCATCGGTTTGCGTGCTTATTTTGACAACAACCGCTCAAAATACATGTGGAGTGATCGCGTAGACGCTGTAGTTTATGAATGTGCTGACCTCAAAATTGCTGACCAAGTATACAAAATGATTTTGAACGACACCATCAATTCAAAACACGTGTTGGAAGTCATCAACAAAGACAGTGAATTGAATCTTCGTGTTCGAACAAATAAGTTTGATGTCACACAAACAAACTTCTTGAAAGGACAGTCTTTGGTAATTGGGGCCAATAAATTTTACGAGTTGGATGGGAAATTCTATGTCATCAAAGTCAACAAAAACTTACCTGCAGGCAATAAAGAGTTTAGTGAAGCGAAGGGGTCTGTGACATCGGACTATCAGACATTCCTGGAACAACAGTGGATTTTGGAATTGACGAACAAACACAAGATTGAAATCAATCAACAGGTACTTTACGCTGTTGGTCAATAAAATCAAATATCACTCTAAACGGGCTGGCGTGATCGTCGGCCTGTTTTTTTTATCGTTGCTGCCATCGTGTGGCACCGACGAAAAAATTGTGGCCAATGTTGATGACCACGAACTCACCGAATCGGACGCTCGTATCCTTATGGAGCATCTTGGCTATGATTACAGCAATAAAGCCGATCGGGCACAATTCTTAAACAATTGGTGTGAACTGGAAGCCATGCGCATTGAATTGGAGAAAAAAGAGCCTGAATTTTTCGTGATCGCGCGTTTAAAAGCAGACATGTATATGGGCGAATTGTCTCGTTATTATTGCATTGATGAATTGGTGCGCAAACAAACGGATACAAGCATCACAAGTGCGCAAATCAATACGTATTATCAAACTCATTTGAGTGAATTTAAATTACAGGATTACTTAGTTAAAGCTTTGTTTATTAAAATTCCGAAAGGAGCAAAGCCCGAAGCAGCGCTCAAAGAACACTTCATGTTAAAAAATGATAAAGACCTCGATAAAGTAAATTCTTATATCAAACTTTACGCTGAAGATTTTTACTTCAATGACGAAGAGTGGATTTATTTCACCGAATTGACAAAGAACATTCCCTTGGGTAAATTAAATCGTGATAACTTGGTACTAAATCGCACAAAAACCTATTTTTCCGATGATCAATACACGTATTTCATCAACATCATCGATTATACACTCAAGGATACACCCCCCCCTTTAGATTTTGTAAAGGCACAAATTAAAGAACTCATTCTGACAGAAAGAATGAACGAACTTCGAGAAAAGAAAGAAAATCAACTTATACAACAGGTAAAAAATAATCATGAGATCAACATTCATCCTTAGTGTTTTAGCGGTATTTTGTTTTGCATTTAACTCCTTTTCACAACCTGAAATTGTGGACAAAATTGCAGCACAGGTCGGTGACAACATCATTTTACTTTCAGATCTACAATCGCAGAAAATTCAAATGCTTCAAGGCGGAATTGAAATCACGAAAGAAACCGATTGTCAAATTTTGGAAGAATTGATGTATCAAGAATTATTGATTAATCAGGCCAAATTGGATAGTATAGAAATTTCGGACCAGCAGGTCGATGCCGAGATGGAAAACCGTTTGAGAATCATTGAAGAGAAATTTGGAAGTCGCGACAAGATGGAAGAATTTTACGGAAAAACGGCGTCACAAATCAAAGAAGAATTCAGGGACATCATTAAAGATCGACTGTTGGCTGATGAAATGGAGAGACAAATCACCTCTGCAATATCTGTCACTCCCAAAGAAGTGCAAGATTTTTACGCAACGATTCCGGCAGATTCTATCCCTCTCATTAACTCTCAACTAAGTTTCCAACAAATCGTTGTTTTCCCTCAAATCACGAAGGATGACAAGCGAATGGCCTATGAAAAATTGGCCGATATTCGGAAAGTTGTTTTGGCAGGAAAGAGTTTTGATACCCAAGCACGCATCCATTCTATGGATCCAGGAAGTGCACCTCAAGGTGGTAAAATTGAAGCATCGCGCGGTATGATGGTCCCGCAATTTGAATCTGCAGTATTTTCGCTCGAACCGGGTGAAATCTCTGATATTTTCGAATCAGAATATGGCTATCACATTGTCAAACTCATTAGCCGAAAGGGGGATGATTACATTTGCCAACACATCTTGATTATTGCCGAATTCAGTGGCCGAGAACTCGAAATGGCCTCCTTAAAAATGGATTCGTGTTACCAATTGTTGAAACGCAATGAAATTACTTGGGAACAGGCAGTTGTACGTTTTTCAAATGATGAACGAACGAAGCAAAACCAAGGTATCATTACCAATCCAATCACAGGTGAACAAACGTGGGATATGGAGGATTTAAGTCAAGTCGATCAGCAAATTTTCCTTATTACCGATGCCATGGAAAAGGGCGGCCTTTCACAACCCAACCTGTATTATGATATTTTTGACCGCAAACAAGGAATCCGCATGGTTCGTTTAATGGACCGCACACAGCCACACCGTGCCAATCTAAACGACGATTATGCCTTGATAAAGCGTGCCACTGAAAATGATAAGAAGCAAAAAACAGTAAACAACTGGGTAAAGCAAAAGATTGGAAATGCATACATACGTATTGATGAATCCTTTGTAAATTGCGTCTTCAGAAATAACTGGTCAAACAATTAGTTTTTAATTTAGCAGACGAATACTTAAAACAACATGTCAGACAAAGCGGCAATAGATCAACTGGTAGCGCATTACGCAGAATTGAAAAATGAAATCCACAAAGTCATCGTTGGCCAAGATGATGTTGTAGACCAAGTACTTATCTCCATTTTTTCGCGTGGACATTGTTTACTTGTGGGTGTTCCTGGTTTAGCAAAAACCTTGTTAGTCAACACCATTGCGCAAACCTTGGGTTTGAGTTTCAACCGCATCCAGTTTACCCCAGACCTTATGCCATCCGACATTATTGGATCTGAGATTTTGGATGAATCTCGCAATTTTAAATTCATCAAAGGGCCATTGTTTTCGAACATTATCCTTGCCGATGAGATCAATAGAACACCACCTAAAACACAATCTGCCTTGCTCGAAGCCATGCAAGAACGCTCGGTTACAGCGGCAGGAACAAACTATGTGCTCCCATCACCCTTCTTTGTTTTAGCCACTCAAAATCCCATTGAACAAGAAGGAACTTATCCCTTACCGGAGGCGCAATTGGACCGCTTCATGTTCAACATCTGGGTCGATTACCCGAGTTATACCGAAGAATTGGCCATTGTAAAGGCAACAACATCTGACAATCGCGTTCAATTGAATCATGTCTTGAGTGGCGAGCAAATACTTGATTACCAAGAATTAATACGTCGCATTCCCGTTGCTGACAATGTACTCGAATACGCTGTTAAACTGGTTGGAAAAACACGATTCAGCTCAGATTTAGCCCCTCAAATCACCAAAGATTTTATTTCATGGGGTGCGGGTCCTCGCGCTTCTCAAAACTTGATTGTAGGGGCCAAATGTTACGCTGCCTTAAACGGTCGTTATTCGCCAGATATTGATGACGTAAAAGCCGTAGCCAAACCCATCTTACGACACCGTTTGGTGCGCAACTACCGTGCTGAAGCAGAAGGCTATTCAATGGATAAAATCATAGAAAGTCTCTTGTAAAATCATGGGGTTTGTTATCATCAAGCGTTTTGACAATTCCATTGATGCTCACCTGTTTCGGATTTCACTTGAAGCCGAAGGGATAGATTGTTATCTTTTCGATGAAGAAATTGTTTCACTAAATCCATTGTATTCCAATGCTGTGGGTGGAATTAAAGCGAAAGTGCGACAGGAAAATGTCGAACGCACATTCGAGTTTCTTAAAACGATTGAAATAGAGCAAATCCCAGTATGTCCGTTCTGCGGATCTAGCGACACGTACCTCGATTACACATCGAAAAAAGCACTTCCACATTGGATTGCATCCTTGTTTAGTTTGTTGACAGTGACTTACCCCATTACAGGAAAAATGGTCAACACCTGCAAGGCTTGTGGAGAGCGGTTTAGATCTTGAAGACAAGAGGTTGAGAAGACAATTGACAAAAGACAAAAGACTGAGAAGACAATTCACCTTCGCTTTTTAAGCTTCGGTGGATGAAAAGGACAATTTACCTTCGCTTTTTAAGCTTCGGTGGATGAAAAGGACAAGAGACTGAGAAGACAATGGACAATAGACAATAGACTGAAGGACAATCGAAATCTATGCTCCAAAAGATCGTGTTGTTGATCATTCTGATTCTTTTTTTTTGATTAATACATACTTAATTATTTGTTGATACAGCTTTTTTACCATAGCTTTAAATACTTGAAAAATCTCAATTATGAAAAAAGTAATTTATCTCTCCGCATTTGCTGTATTCCTTGCACTCACATCATGTAATGTCTTAAGGAACTATTCCACTGAGGGCTTCACGAACGAAAACAATGTGGTCTATTACAACGGAGTAGCGATGGCTAAACTCGCTGGAATTGAATTTGCCTTAGACGACAATAAGTTCGTTAAAGAGATGACTTTCGAATTGATTGATGGGTCAAACAACAACAAAATTCACAACTTGATTGCCTATTTGCACAGCGTACACAAGGACTATGAAATTGAAATCGAAATTCCATTTGACAAAATGGAAGGATTTAAGTAATCAATGTTGTCGTACGTGGCCTTTTTTTCCTTCGGGGATATCAAATAAGAATGAATACAGCCCAATAAAATGGGAATTCTTAAATCCTCTACTCGAATAAAGTGATTTTGGAATGTAAATTCGTTGGTTTGTGCCCAAGCCCTTGGCGGCAGTTTGAGGAGCAACACCGTCTTGGATACATGGCGCATCTTCCTCCCCTTTATTGAAGTTGGCGCCAAATTGCCAGATCTCTGGCCATTCTTTCAAAATCACCTTGCCTGCACCTGCATTCTCGGGAGCTATGATATAGAAACCTCCAAAATTAATTTTACCCCTAAGCTCTTTAATTATCCCCAAGGAATAGGCATAGCCCATGCTGTGTGCAACGATATATAGCGTGTCATTTTTTGATTTGTTTGGCACTTCATTCAAGAGTTGACACAAATTTCGTCCTGCGATTCTTCCATTTTCTACGCGCTTATTAAATCCACTTTTATTCGAGCGTTTTCGGAGTAAATCTATGGTGTAATCCGATTGAAATAAACTTAACCATTTTGCCGTTGAGGATGAATGGTAGCAGGTATGCTCGTTTTCATTGCTACATCGTGGGGGATATGCGGCAATTAGCCTTATGAAATTTTTTATATTTCGATGATTCGAGGTGGAAATTGAAAAATTACCGTCGGCATAATAGCTTTCAGATGGATTAATCCTTTCACGAAACATGTTGTCGAAATCTTTATAAAACCAATAACGAAAACGATCAAATGAATAAATCAGGTTGGTAGAGCTTGGTAGTTCAAGTCCTTTATTTTCAAGATCCCCTAACTGGTCTTCAAAACTATTTGCTGTCGAGGACGACCTGTACCCATTCACAAATAACAAAATGCGTTTGGCAGGATCTTGTACCTTGAGCAGGGCCGTTATTTCGTTCCCTCTATGGTTATACACCTCCTGTCGAATGGTCTTTCCGTTTTGGTTTTTAAATGAAAAGACCATGTATTGACTTGCCGATTTTCTTGAATATTTTTGTCCTTCAACCACCAGATCATCACTATCGTGGTGAAATCTACACTGTTGCAATTGCTCATTTTTAACTGTAACATGAAAATACAAAACTGGTTTTCGTTTCGACTTGATCCATTGGTTCTTCTTATGCACCATGACCTCCGAACAAATTTGGCCTTCAACACGTCCTTGCATTTTATTGTTTTGCTTCACTTCTCGAATGGCTTGAAACTCGCTCATGCCTTTCAGTTCTTTAATTGGACCTGACTTTACAACAAATTGAACGTATCCTTTTTGAATGAAATAAAAACCTGTGAAAAGCACAGTAATACCCAATGCCAATCCAAATAATCGCACCAGCAACTTCAGCAAAAAGCGTCGTTGAAACCTTGAATCGATAGCTCTGTCCAATCTCTTTTTTAACAAGACGGCCAATGCAATCCCAAAAGCAAGAAGAATTATGTGCCAAGCACATACATTTTGATTCCAAAGTGTAAATCTGGTTTCGTACAAGAAGTCTTCAATATTCAAATGATAGGATTGATAATTCCTTTTGAACGGATGCCGAATTGACGACATTAAATCATTGTCCCACAAGCGAATGTTTCCCTTCTCGTCCTCTTCCCAAAAATAATAAGCAACACGGCCATTGTCAACCGACACTTGCTCATAATCATCATAATAGCTATACGCTTGCGGAGATTCGCTCAACACATCCCATTGATGCGCAGTCAACATCACCCCCCCTTGATCATCGAACAAATTGGATGTGGTATTTCGAACAGGCCCATTGTTCTTCCAAGTAGCATCCAACTGACCGATACCTATACCAAGCAGGCGCGAAAAAGATCGATAAAATAAAGAATCATCGGGCTGAGCTGCAATAAACCCGAGTGACTTGCCTCGAACCACGTACTCCCGAATGGCTGAATTTTTAAATCCAGGTAGGAGAAAAACATAATGGGCATTTCGATTGTAATTTGGGAACTGAATAAAATAGGCATCCCTCAATTCCTGCATCTGACTCGTGTATTGCTTATACTCCAAGGTAGGTGAGTTGAATTCAGAAATGGCGTTGAAAGTGCTCGCATCAAAACGAGAATCTACCGAGAAATTAAACTGAATATGCGTTGGCGAATAAATTTGGTTGATAAAGTGACTCAACTCAAATGTATCAATAGAGTTAGGAATTACCGGGACAATAATGACATTTTCACGTCGTTCAGGATAAACTCTTACATCTAGTTTTCCAATGAATACCTCACCGTTGTAAACTACTTCAATGGTATAATTCTCAGTACTTGGAGGAAGTGTTAGATTAAATCGCTTTCCAGGAATCTCTTTAGCCTTCAATTGACCAATGGAACTTCCTTCGATTCTAAATTCAATAAGTCTAGTTTTCAAACGCTTATTAAGAACAGAAACCGTCAATGATGTCTCTTGATTTGGCAGAACAGAATAAACAGGAACGATCGCTTTTGAACCGTTCATATTCCTGAAGTACTGGTAATACCCAATCCACTCACGAATTTCGCCCGCATCGTAACACAAGTTATTCTCCTCCTTTACAGTAAATATAAGGTTTGTATTTCCCGTATTTTGTGTGATTCCAAATGAAGGAATGAGCAAAACAACTTGAAAAAGAAGTAGATAGATTAGTTTAATTTGGCGCATACACAAATATACAAGGAAGATTTATGCTATTTCCTTAGAAGAACAAAAAGTTCTGTTCCAGCTCGTGCCGGCAATGAATTGTAGCATTCCTCCATCTGAATTCCAGAAAAATATGGGGAGAAAACAGTTAGATATTCCTCCTTATTCCCACCAAAAGGAGGCCCTGATTCGAAGGTTCGGTTAAATAGTAATCCGGCAATATATCCTCCTTGCTTCAGCAATTCTGCGCATTTCTGTGCGTAGTCATGCCTCAAGCTTGGATCCAAGGCACAAAATAATGTTTGCTCTAAGATGAGATCAAACTGACCTATAAAATCAAAAAAATCACCAACATGCATTTGGTTTTCCGGAAACTGAGGACATCTATTTTTTAATTCCACCAAGGGCTGAGCGACGAAGTCAATGACATGCACATTTATAAACCCCTGAAGGAAAAGGTACTCGGCTTCATAGGCTCTACCCGCACCTGGAATTAAGATCCGAATTTCTTTATTGGGCAATTGATCAATAAAGGCTTTTAATGGCGGAGACACGGCACCAAGATCCCAACCCGTTTCATTGGAATGGTAACGGTTGCCCCAATATGCTGCGTCTAAAATCGAATGTTCAGTCATAAAAAATCCCGAGTAAAATTACCCGGGATCCAATTTAGTAAGAAGTGATTAATCAATCACTACTTTTTGTATTGTCTTTTTCATCCCATTGTTAAATGACATAAAATAAGCTCCTTTCGAAAGACCTGATAAATCAATCATTTGTTCACCAATGCCTGTCATGTCAGTTGAATACACAGATAAACCATCTACCGAAGTAACTTCAACATGACACAGCGCATTGATTTTCGCAAACAATTTGCCTGATGTTGGATTTGGGTATACCTGATCAACGAAATGATCAAGATTTTCAATACCTGCTGCTGCGCGTACGTCAAAGACGATTGTGCCTGGCGAAACACCGGCTTCAAAGCTCGTTAGAAGTGTGTTTGATGCGTCATAGATGCGAACTGTTCCAAATGAAAAGAAGTCCGTTGAAGATGCATACATGTTACCACTCACAGGTTCTTGCGCCAACTCGTAGTATTCGTTTGCAAATCCATTCAAAGGACCAACATTATTCATCACGGTCACATCGAACTCATTCAATACAGTTTCCATAGAAACTTGATAGACCAGCTTATTGTCGCGCAATGCAGAAGTTCCACATCCTGTAGAAACAGCTGACAGTGAAATGGTAGAAACTGCTGAACCGTCCAAAGGAATGCGCGAAATAGATGCGCCACTCCAATCTTTATTGTTCACAGAATAGAGATAATTTCCAGAACGCACTAGATTGTCTGGATTCGTCCCATTGACACCAAGATCAACTTCATTTCCATAAGTCAAGGTTGTTAAATCAAGTTTTCCAACGATGCCTTTTTCATTTCCCCAATCATAGCCATTGTTCACCGCGATATAGGCTGAACTTCCATCAACAACAATGTTTTGCGCTGCCCACTTCGGTCCTTGAACAGTATCGATGGCAGCTAGCAATTGTAACGAAGTCGCGTCGTATACATGCAAATAGGAATCATAAGTTGTTAGGTACTCACCGCGTGTAGCCACCAATTTATTTTGCCAAATGGCCAAATTTCGAACACCAGTGCAAACCACTGAAGCCACTTCTTGATGGGTATTGAGATCCATCTTGAAAATCTTCGTGTCTGCAGCGACATAATAATAGTTTCCGGAAATAATTAAGTCAGAAGCAAACCGCATGTTTTCAAGCGTGTCAACAACGACATAATTTTGATTTTGTGGATTGTAAACGCCAATGGTTACAGGAGTTACAATGGTTGACGCTGCATAATCGAAGTAGCCTTCATTCAATACAAGGACTTGATTTACATAATTTTGTGCGAAAGTGAACCCACTCACACAAAGACCAACGACAAGGATTGCCTTTTTCATTCGTTCTGTTTTTAAACGGTTAATAAACTAAAAACAAGAAGCATGAAAAAAGAAGGACAAGCCGAATACATACATTCGGGCTAGAGTCCGACTTTATTCTGAAGTCTTCTCTACATGTCTTGGGCAAGTATTCTGACTCTTACCAACTCGCTTTCGCCTTCCCATCTTAATATAGACAGTGGCCTTTTGAAAGAGATTATGCGGCAATTACAGCTGCAGATACAGTTCTGGATTTACACCAGATTCCTTATTAATCCACCAGGTGGAACCAAAGACAGGACGAATTTACACAATTATTAGATAACCGTTCGATTTTTCATCTCATTCTTCTTCTCGTTACGGTCAAGCTTATAGGTGTATTGGACCATAATCGTACGCGGTGGTTCGATTTTCAAGGGACGAAGAGAATAACTTCGGTTCAAAATATTGCTTCCAATGATGGCGATTTTATGCATCGATGTTAAGCTGTAGGAAATTCGTGCATCGAAAATCCAATTCCCGAATCGGTGATCATTGAAATAATCCATATAGCGCAAATTCTGAAGAGCAGGTGTATCGTTTGTCAATGTATCAAAATTGGCAATTACCGCATCCATGTTGATGATTTTACTGAAATACTTTGCACTTAGACCTACAGCCAACTTTTTATTGTAAACCCATTCTGCGTCGAATTTCACATTGTGCAAGAAACGGTATTTTAAGATTCCTTTAGATGGATCTAATGAAGTCGAATTGTAACTAAACACGCGGTTGAGTGAGTCTGTTGCATACACATAGTCAGGTGTCAAAGTCGTAGGCACAATATAATTGTAACCCGCCATAAACGTCAGTTCAGATTTTTTACTGGTCTTGGCAATTCCAGAAAAGGACGCATCGATGCCTAAAACACGCGATTGTCCGGTATTCATAAACATGAATCCCGCACTTTTCCCCAAGGTTTCGATCGATGTCAACTCATGCCAAATTCCAAACATGTATTCAATGGTATTTTGGTATTCTTGCCAAAATCCAGCAACATCAAGGAACCCGTACAATTTCCCAAATTTCAAGCCTTGCTTGATCCCAATTTCCGCATTCCAACTGCTTTCAGGCTTTAATCCTGGATTTGGAAAAACCCCAAAGTTCCCTACCCCTGTCTTGATGAAACGTTCCGTTATTGTCGGGAATCGATACCCCTGTCCATAGGAAGCACGCAAATATGTTTCTTGATACAACTTGATGCTTGCTCCAGCTCTAAAAATGGGCTTCATCGCCGTAATGGTATCATTCAATTGAAAATACTCCAAGCGTCCACCAGCGGAAAGATTTAAGGTCTTTTTGATCTTGCTTTCCAACTGTGTATACGCAGAAATATTGAGCATCTGATTGTTTGGACTTCCCGAACCGACATAAATGTTTGCAAACGAATTGGTAAAAGTACCTGTCACTCCACCGATGAAATCAAGATTGTTGAGTTGCGGATAGGTCTTTTGAAACATGTAATCTCCGTAAGCTGTTGTCGCTCGGTTGGACTGATTCGCACTCATGTTATTCTCCACATGCAACAATCGTCCACGAAGGCTATGTTTCCCGTCTGTTTGTGTAAAGATGTTTACAAATGGGTCGAGATTGAAAATGAACTGGTCTTGCAAGAAAATGGCTCCAGGATAAGCTCGGTACAGCCCTGTTGAATCGTTCAACCACGCCAAAGGCATGTTGGTATGCATTTTCATGAAGTTTCCGTTCAATCCATAACTTAAGCCATTGATTTTCTTTGACCTATAGCGCAAATTAAAGTTGAAACGCCCACGTAATGATACGAGGTCTTTTTCAGTGAAATTGGTTAAGGTATCGGGGAAAGTCAAGGCCACCACTGAATCAGTAATTGGAGGACCAATGTATCCGTGATCATAATTAAAATTTCCACCTACCACAAGATCTAGGTTACCAAACATTTGCGAATGCAAGAAATTCACACCATGAATGCCTGGATAATTTGTGGCCCAATTGGCACCGTCGACATTTGGTGTTGAATACATCCCAGAATACACATTGACTTTTGTCAACGGTTTAATCCCTGGATAAGCTGTGCGTATGTGCACAGACCCTGAAAGTGCAGAGCTCCCCGACAAAACAGATGCCGCACCTTTGATGACTTCAATTTGGCTGATGTTCTCCACAGGAATGAATCCCCATTCAGGACGACCTGCATCTCCTGATAACATTGGCATATCATCCACAATGACAGCTACTTTTGAACCCACCCCAAAGGTAAATCCACTGCCGCCTCGAATCTGTGGCTCACCATCGAGAATATTCAATCCCGGTGTTTGATCCAAAGCCGTTTCGATGCTTCGCGTATTTTTATTTTCAATGATTGCTGGTTTGATGATTTGCATGGAAACCGTTTGTTCCTCAATGGGCTTATCAAACTTTCCTACTCTCACTTCTACCCCTTCAATTTCTTGCACATAGTTGGTCAATACAATATCACGCAATACAGTTTTGTTGGCAAAGACAGTAACCGTTAAGGTGTCTGTAATCATACCTGAGAAACGACAAATCAACAAGGCGTCTCCGGATGGAACTTCGAGCGTATAATTCCCTTTTCCATCTGTGACAGCACCGATAGTGACATCCTTTTTGTAGATGACTGAAGCGCCTGTCAATGGCTCCCCCTTGTCGTCACGCACTGTTCCAGAAATTTTACCATTTTGCGATAGGACAGTTCCTGACAAAATGCAAAGCATCAAAAATAGAATGTACCGTTTCATAGTATTGATCTAAAATAAAGAATACGACCCTTTCGAGTCGTATTCTTATAAATTTGAATGGGATTATTTACGAATCAGCTTCACGATTTGACGCGCACCTGTTGAGGTTGTCAAATGTGCGAAGTATACGCCTGAAGTTAAATTCAACAACTCCACTGTAGATGACTCAGGGGTCATGCTTGATTCAGCGATTACCTTTCCTGCCATATCGAACAAGAGGAACTGAACTGTTTCCTGAAGTCCTTCAAAACTCACCTCTGTGGTAAATGGATTTGGTGAGGCAACGACACCAGTCAACGCTGTTTGCTCATCCAATCCAACACCTGAGATGGTGATGGTGATTGTCGTTTGATCCGTACAAAGTGTTAGTGCATTTCCTCCTGTTGCTGTCAATACTACGGTATAGGTTCCGTTTGCAGCAAAGGTATGCACCGGTGAGGCATCGATGGAAGTTGAAGCATCTCCGAAGTCCCAAGAATAAGATGTTCCGTTTGATGTTGTATTTGTGAACGTTACCACATTTCCATTTATGGTGTATGTTGCCGCTGCAACTGGAGTAGGGAGAACGTTGACTGTGATTGGTGTCGATGTTCCTGCTCCGTCGCATGCATTTGCATTGGTCACAGTTACCGTGTAAGATCCTCCAGTCGTCACAGTGATTGATTGTGTTGTTCCTCCACCATTGCTCCATAAGTAAGAATCTGCAGCTGATGAAGTCAATACGATGGAATCTCCACTACACACTTCAGTTGCAGAAGCACTTACTGTTGGGATTGGCGCATTGCTCACACTAACAGATGTTGGCGTCGATGTTGCTGAACATCCATTTCCATCTGTATACGTTACTGAATAAGATCCAGAAGTAGTCACCGTAATTGATGCACCAGTCCCTGAGTTTGACCAAACATTACCTGTTGCCTGACTTGACGTCAATACGACAGAACCTCCCGTGCAAAACGTTGTAGGACCATTCGCTGATACTGTTGGTGCAGCTGGCGTTGTATTTACCGTCACAGCAGTCGGTGCTGATGTCGCTGTACAACCTAGGGCATCTGTGTAGGTCACAGTATATGTTCCTGAAGTAGAAACCGTAATGGAAGCGCCTGTTCCCGTGTTAGACCAAGTGTTTCCATTTGCCTGACTCGAAGTCAAAACAAGAGAACCACCTGAACAAAAAGTCGTTGGTCCGTTGGCTGAAATCGTTGGAGTCGCTGGTGCCGCGCCTACAGTAATGATATTCGTTTGTGTAATTGTTTTGCTACCCCACTGGTTTGTGGCCGTCAATACGACGTTGTATGTTCCAGGCGTATTGTAAGTTACGGAAGGATTTGTCGCTGTACTTGTTGCTGGTGAACCTCCAGGGAATGACCATGAGTAAGTCGTAGGATAATTCGTTGACGTGTTTGTAAAATTCACTGTTCCACCTTGACACACCGTTGCTGTTGCTGGCGTGAAAGAAGGTTTCGGAACATAAATCAATTCCACGTCATCGATCAATACTTCGTCATTTGCTGCACCACCACCCGGTGTTTGGTTGGTAGTAAACGTTACCAAAATATAGTTCACTGTTGATGCTGCACCGCTGTAAACAAAAGGCACTGACTTACGCACCCAAGCACCTGCCGTAGCGGGATAATTTAGCGTTGCGTCTGCCACTACGTGAGGAACAGAGTTGGCATCGATCGGATCGCGTAAGTCATACGCGTCATGCAAAATCGCATGCATCCGTGCATTTTGAACACCTCCACCCCCTTGCGTATATCTGACCCAAAAAACGATTGAGTCTGGACGATCGGTAATGGCTTCACTGTAATTTGCATCTGCTTGCAAACTAATATTGTAATTCGCAGAATTTGCAGGCGTCGAACTTCCCATATTGATTCGTCCAATCGTCATGTTTCCGTTTGCTGTAATGCCAAGGACTGATTTTGCCCAAACCCTCGCAGAATAGGTTCCAGTTGCACCGGCACGGACAATCGCTGAACGCTGCACTTGTTGCGAGGCAAATCCAACCAAACCTCCTTGCCCAGACAAAAAACTATTCCAATTGGTAGGTTCTTCGGTCGTTGCACCTAAATTGGTCCAAGTTTCCATACCTGAATTGCCTATTTGTGTCTGCGACAGACCATTAAGAGCAAAAAATAGTAGTGTAAATGAAAGTAATTTTCTAGTCATAGTTCAGTTATTAGAGTTCAAATATAGAAAACGCTGTGGAATAGACAACAATCATTTTTCCACACTGCCTTAAACCAGAGTTAATAACATTTTAACAATCATTGCATTATTTATGAAACGAACGATTTTGTGCCCCTTGAACTTGTGTCAAGGAATGTTCACTTCATCTCTTTGATTACATTTGTAGTATGTCAGAAAGAAATTTTAACCCTAGCATTGAACTTCCAGTCATGGAGCAATTCTACACCATTCAAGGTGAAGGGAAACATTCTGGTCGCGCAGCATATTTCATTCGCCTTGCAGGCTGTGATGTAGGTTGCGTATGGTGCGATGTGAAAGAAAGTTGGGAAGCGGGACAACACCCACTGGTTCCAATCGACAAATTGGTTCAAGAAGCCGTTGCATCCAATTGTGGATTTGTCGTGATCACTGGGGGTGAACCTGCGATGTATGATTTAAGTGCGCTTACATCCCAACTCAAAGCTGAAAATATAGAAATCGCCATTGAAACCTCTGGGACCTATCCCCTTCATGGTCAAATCGATTGGTATTGTTTCTCACCAAAAAAATTCAAAGCAGCAATTGATGAGGCCTATGTGTTGGCAAACGAACTCAAAGTGGTGATTGCCCATCCTTCCGATTTTAGTTGGGCAGAAGAACATGCCGAGCGTGTCACTAATGACTGCGAACTTTACATTCAACCTGAATGGTCAAAACAGGAACGCTTTTTGCCAATGGCGATCGACTTTGTCAAAGAAAATCCAATATGGAAAATTTCTCTGCAGACACACAAATACATGAACATCCCCTAATCTATGGCGAAAATACTCAATACCCTGGTTTTGATTTTCATGCTGCTTTCAACGGCATGCAGCACTGCTCAAATGGCCTATTCAACCAAGGACAAAAAAGCAATTAAGTTATTTGAAGAAGGTCAAACGGCACCAAACCTACTCGTGGATCAACGAACGGGTAGACCAAATTATGCGGCTGGTTTAGCATTGATGAAAAAAGCCATTGAGCGCGATGCGAACTTCTGGGAAGCGTACGTTTTTGCTGGTGAATTTTGTGAATACCTTGGCGATCGAGTCAATGCTATCAATTACTATGAAGCTGCGCTAAAAATTAACCCTTATCACAGCAGTTCAGGCAGCACCTATTTCTTTTTAGCCAATCTTCAATTCTTAGAAGGTGATTACGATGCGTGTCTAAAGAATATTGATTTTTTTGAGAAAAACAGAAATGCAAACCCTGATTTATTGCGCGAAAGTGCAAGGATTCGCGAGAACTGTAATTTTTCGATCGAAGCAATCAAACATCCTCTGCGCTTCAACCCAATGAACCTAGGCGCAGGAGTCAACACAAGCGCTCCAGAATATTATCCTACAATAACAGTAGACGGAAAAGTGCTTTTGTTTACACGAAGAATTCCTGATGAGCGTGTTCCTGTCTATAAAGCCCAAGAAGACTTTTACTATTCGCTGTTGGATGACAATGGCATTTGGACTGCAGCACAACCCATGCCCAATAACATCAATACCATCATGAACGAAGGGGCGCCGACCATTGGACCCGATGGACGTTCCTTGGTATTTGTTGCTTGCTCTGATCTTTCTGGAGATAACGATTATGGTGAAAACAGAACAGGACGTGGAAGTTGTGACTTATTTATAACCAAGAGAATTGGGCAACGATGGACAGATCCAACAAACCTGCCGGGCAATGTGAACTCAGGATCATGGGAAAGTCAGCCCTCTCTTTCTGCCGATGGAAAAACATTGTATTTTATTCGTCGCGTAAGCAAAAAGGGAGATCCAAAGGACATGGACATTTTTGTTTCTCGCTTGTTGGACAATGGCCAATGGTCAACGCCCGAGCGCTTGCCAAATTACATCAACACCCCTTTCGAGGAAGAATCCGTGCTCATTCATCCAGACGGAAAAACCTTGTATTTTGCTTCACGCGGACACATTGGCATGGGTGGTTCAGACTTGTATGTGTGCCGAATGACTGACAAAGGAACTTGGTCGGGACCAGAAAACTTGGGTTATCCCATCAACACGAGATACGACGAAAACTCCTTATTGGTCTCTGCAGATGGAGAAATCGCCTTTTTTGCCTCCGATCGTGATGGTGGTTTTGGCGATTTAGACATCTATAAATTTGAGCTTCCCGAAGAATTCAGACCTACAAAAACACTTTATTTTGAAGGCGTTGTTTTTGATATAACGACCAAAAAGCCCTTGCCAGGTAAATTCCAACTCGTTGATTTAAAAACGGGCAAAGAAGTTATTTATTCCGAAGCGGACAAAGTGAGTGGTGAATTTATGGTTTCACTTCCGGTGAATCATGAATACGCATTGAATGTGACGTATCCAGGCTATTCCTTCTTCTCAAAGAACTTCAATATGACCAATCCAGAAGGGCTCGAGGCCATTCACATGGACGTGCCGATGGTGCCGCTAACCAGCGATATCCCTGTGATTCTAGCAAATGTGTTTTTTGATTTAACTAAAGCAAGTTTGCGTCAAGAATCCTATGTTGAATTGGATAAACTCCTTGATTTCTTGACAAAAAATCCAAGTATGAAAATTGAAATTTCAGGACATACAGATACCCGTGGAGACGAAAAAGAAAACATGAAACTGTCTGCTGATCGTGCTAAAACCGTGTACGATTACCTCATCAACAAAGGGATTTCAGCCGATCGATTGAGTCATAAAGGGTATGGCGAAGGTAAGCCAATGATTAGTGATGCAGAAATCAGTAAATTAGCAACGGAGAGGGAGCGTGAATCAGCGCATCAATCCAATAGACGAACTGAATATCGTGTTGTAAAATGATGCATTTTTTAAAGTTAATTCGCCTAATAAATCTGCTCATCATCGTTTTGACGATGTACGGAGTACATACCTTTCTGATTGCGGTCAATTATGATGAAATGGTCAATACCCATGCTGTAGATTTCTTTCTTCTCGTGCTTTCAACGGCAATGATTGCTGCGGGAGGCAACATTATCAATGACTATTTTGATGTCAAAGCTGATCGCGTAAACAAGCCAGAAAAACTCATCATTACCAAGCACATCAAGCGCCGTTGGGCAATTGTCACGCATTGGGCCTTGAATGGAATTGCCTTTTCAATTGCTATCTACCTCAGCATCAAATACCAATCCCTTTGGTTTGTTTTCATTCACCTGATCTCCATCAATACGCTTTGGTTTTACAGCATGCTCTTTAAGCGCAAAGTACTCGTTGGGAACATCATGATTGCGAGCATGACAGCGCTCGTTCCAATTCTAGTCATTGTTTTCTTTCGAGTCAACAACTATTCCCCCTATCCGCATTCCGAATTTGATCCACTCTCTTGGGGAGCAGATATCGATTATTCTGTCATTTACCTCATTGCCGCTTTTGCGTTCGTTCAAAATCTTGCCCGAGAAATTGTGAAAGATGCTCAGGATATTGAAGGCGACCGATTGATTTATGTGAAATCTTTGCCCATGGTTATTGGCGAATCAAAATCGCTTAAAATTGTCATGGCACTGCTTCTTGCCCTTCCAGTTTTCTATGTGTGGATATCTGTAATAGAATTAGATACCCTCGTTCAAAGCACCTCATTTCTCAAGGCTTCCCTTCCTTTTGCACTTGCCGCTTTATTGAATTTAAGTGTGATTTTATTGATGCTCATTCAAAAGAAAAAGCGTCTAAAGCTTTACGATGCCTTGATTAAAATCTCGATGCTCTGCGGGGTGCTTGCCACATTCTACATCGCCTACCTGTATTCATGAAAATCATTTTAGGATCAGCGTCACCACGACGCAAAGAGTTGCTCAGTGCAGCAGGTTTTTCTTTTGAGGTGCGCACCAAAGATACAGACGAATCATTTCCATCAGAATTACCAAGTGATGAAGTCGCGTTGTTTGTAGCAACAAAAAAACTAGAAGCCCTTTTAGAAAATTTGGAAGACGATACCGTACTCATCTGTGCAGACACTACAGTTGTTGTGGATAATCAGATATTAAACAAGCCTAAAGATGCCGCAGAAGCGAGAGAAATGCTTCAGACGCTATCCAATCGCTCACACAAAGTCATTACAGGGGTGTGCATTTCCTCAAAACAAAAAAGCCATTCTTTTTCCGTGGCAACGACCGTTCTTTTTAAAGAATTGTCTTCCGTTGAAATTGATTTTTACATTCAAGAATTCAAACCATTCGACAAAGCCGGGGGCTATGGCATCCAAGAATGGATCGGTCATGCAGCCATTGTGCGCATTGAAGGTTCGTACAACAATGTTGTGGGCTTACCAACCCATGAAGTGTATGAGGCACTTCAACATTTCCTGTAAACGAAAAAAGTCCACCGAAGTGGACTTTCAAATATTTCTTTTCAAGTATCTTAAAGTGCTCTAAAAGTCACGCGGCGATTCTTTGCCATTTGAAGATCTTGATCATCCGCCTCAGAAATTTCATCATTCGGTATTGCACTATTTTCTACAACAGAAATAAGTCGATTCGGATCAATACCTTTTTCTTTCAAATAGGCAATTACGGCGTCGACTCGTTTTTCAGCCATTCCCGAATATTGTGTTTTCTCTACCCCTACTGAATCTTCCATTGCATCACTGTGACCAATCACTTCCATTTTCATGCTTGGATTTTCAGTCAATTTTGCAGCGATCAAATCCAACATGGCTTTTCCTTCTGGAGAAAAATTTGCTTTACCAAAGGCAAAGAATGTTTGTTGTGCATTTACGATTTGTGTTGGCGTCATTTTACTATTGACCAAAACCGACTTTTGAAAGACCGTTGTTGAATACTCATTTTTCGGCTCGTCACCTGCGCAAGAACATTCAGAAGATTCATCCATCATCACTACAGATACATCATCTAAGTAATAATAAGCAGCAGGAATTACCACTACATCCATATCTTTAGGTTTCTTGTTGGTTTCCGTTTTAACATTATCGTTCTTAATGAAATTCCCGATTGTCAGATATTTCTCTCCTCCTTTTGCTTCATACACACCACAAATTTTCTCCCAGTTGTATGTTGCATTGATGATCTTGTTGTCGCGTTGCCGAACATTTACAACATCATCAATAATCGAAGCCTTTGGATCATCAACTGCATATGCTTTGTTCGAGAAATTAGCGCCCAACTGATTGCAGGCATATTTTGATGCTTCTGCCAACGATACATTGAAAGTTACACAGTAACGAACCCCTTTTTTCAAGGGAGCATCCAATTTAACCATAACATATGTACGTGCCACCTTGTCGTTGTAGGAATAAGCCACAATTCCAACGTAGTTCATTCCTTCCTTTGCTGTTTCTTTACCGAACATATTTTTTTTCGCACATATCTTTTTCTCGTTCTCGTCTTTTTCCTTGTTCGGAACAAAAACATCAGCCTTGGCTCCTGTTGGTGAAGTCCATCCTGTTACCTCAGCAATGGCACCTGGTTTCTTTACTTTACCTGATGTAGCTTCGAAACTACCATTCGGAACAAGATTTACAGATTGAGCAGTCAATTGACCGCATACAAGCGCTGCAGTAAAAAAAGCAGCAATTTTTCCAGTTTTGATGTTAACGCATTTCATAGTCTTTCACGGTTTTAATGAATGTTTTCACCTTTTCGGGGTCGATATCAGGATAAACACCATGCCCCAAATTTACAATATGTCTTTTACTTGTGAACGAATCTAACATTTTTATTGTTCTCTTTTCCACATCCGAATGGCTTGAGTACAAGGCACAAGGGTCTAAATTGCCTTGAAGCGTGCGTGTTTCACCGATGAAATTGCGGATTTCAGGAACATCCATATTCCAGTCCAATCCTATGGTATTGCAGTTCAATTTCGCAAGAGCGGGAACAGAGGTAATGGCTCCTTTCGAAAAAATCGTGATCGGAACTTCTGTTATCGCATCGGCGATCATTGCCATGTATTTCAATCCAAATTCAGCGTATTGTTCGGTCCCCAATATTCCGGCCCACGAATCGAACACTTGAACCATATCGGCTCCAGCTTCGATTTGTGCTTTCAGATAGCTGATTGTCACTTGTGTGATGCGCCCTAGCAACTCATGTGCCAATTCAGGATCGGTATAAAGTAATTTCCGTGATTCAGAGAACGTCTTTGACCCTCTTCCTTCGACCATGTAACAAAAAATCGTCCATGGTGCGCCCGCAAATCCGATCAGCGGAACACGGCCGTTGAGTTCTTTCTTTGTTAGCTTAATCGCATCGAGCACATAGCCCAAGCGATCGTGCACATCAATGTTTGCATCTGCATACACAAGACCTTCACGACTGCGGATAGTTTTTTCAAACCAAGGACCACTCTTTTCCAACATCTGGTATTCCAAGCCCATTGCTTCCGGAACCACCAAAATGTCTGAAAAAATAATGGCTGCATCCACATCCAATATGTCCACCGGCTGAATCGTTACTTCAGCGGCAAATTCTGGTGTTTCCACCAATTCTTTAAATCCAGATAATTTAGCTCTTACAGCACGATACTCTGGCAAGATTCTTCCTGCCTGGCGCATTAACCATACGGGGTACCGTTCGATATTTTCTCCTCGCGCTGCACGGAGGATCAAGTCATTCTTCAATTCCATGTGTGCCAAAGATACAGATTCTTGAAAGATTTTTCGACTTTGCCAGTCAATCCCTTCTCTACCCTTTTGAATGAGGTAGTTGTTTGCTTGACTAAAATGCTTGCAACCGAAGAACCCGCGATAGGCAGAAAGTGGCGAAGGATGTGGAGCTTGTAGGATAAGATTGGTTTTTTCATCCAGCATTTTCGCCTTTTCCTGAGCCTTGCTGCCCCATAACATGTATACCACATTTTGACGTTCTTGGGATAACTTGTTAATGACAGCATCAGTGAACTGCTCCCAACCTCTTTGCGCATGACTTTCCGGCTGACCTTCTCTCACCGTCAATGTTGTATTCAGCAATAAAACGCCTTGATTTGCCCAAGGCATTAAACTGCCGTTTGCGGGAAATGGTTGTCCTAAATCACTTTCGATTTCTTTGAAAATATTGAGCAAACTCTTTGGAAATGGCCGAACATTATCCTCCACGGAAAAACACAAGCCATGCGCATGTCCTTTTGTTGGGTAGGGGTCCTGACCGAGAATGACAACCTGAACTTCAGACAAAGGGCATAGCTCAAAGGCGCGAAAAATAAATTCTTGACTTGGAAAGATTGCATCCGGAGTTGCGGTATATTCGGAGTGAAGAAACTGCATAAGCGCTTTAAAATAAGGTTTGTCAAACTCATCGCTGAGTACTTTTTTCCAGCTTAACTCCTGCATCTCTTTCATACCTCAAAAATAATATTTCTCATTCCTTTTGAAGCATCTATCTTTGTTGCATGAAAAGAATGATACTTTTTGGGACACTAATCCTTGCTGCGGCTTGTACTAATCCGTCTGCGCAAAATGACAAGCCAGTAAATGATGACCTTCAAGCGACAGAAGATTTTGACACCAAGGTTCGTCGACATGTGGAAGGTCAGTTGTCCATTCCTCGAAAGGAAAAGTACACCTTGACCATTCACCGCGAGCAAATGGACGGGGATGGAAAACTAGATGGGGTAATTACAGTAAACCGCTTAGAATTTGCCTTGGACGAAGCAAAGAAAAGTGACAAAACGGCCAAGCGCGCTGAGATTGGATTCATGGGGTCGTACAATTATTTCTTCTATTACGACGGTGCGACCAATAAACTTTCAGCGCCCATTAAACTACCTTCAAGTCCTTATGCGCCGCTAGTAGTGAACTTCGAAAACATCACCTCAGAAGATTACAAGGATATCCTGATCGATTACCGTGTCCTCAGCGCGAGTTACAAAGATTTTTACACCATTACCAACCGTGTTCCGCGTCGCATTTTCCAATGGAAAAACTACGATGGATTAGGGAAAAGCACCTACGAGGCCTATGTTTTCGAATACGACAAAGGCACTATGGTGGAGTCGAGAGACATTATTGTTCGTAAAGCCAATTTGCAACAGCCGACGGCCGACACAGATATTTACACCTTTCAGCCGGAGCTAACACCTACCAGCGAGATCGCCTATCGCTTTTTCGTGCATCCGGCACATGGGAAGTACGTTACAATGAAACAATAAAAAAGGCTGCCTCGAGGTGAGACAGCCCTTCTTGCTTGTTTTTTTTCAATTAAAAATTTCCGCGAAGAGTAAGAATGAAGTTACGTCCTGGCGACGAAATATTCGAAGCGAACACACGGTAGTTTTGATCAAGGATGTTTTCACAGGCCACTTGAAGACCTAAGTACTTGCAAAACTGGTATCCAACACGCGCATTTACAGTAAACCAAGCTGGCATTCCTGTAGGCAAAGCGTATGCTTCGTTATCCTCCGCATTCAGTCTGTAATCTTCGATGTGTTTCCATCCACTATAGTTCGCGAAAAATTCTCCTCGAAACTTCTTCTCTATGAACTGAACACCAAATTTTCCAAATACTGGTGGAATGTGATCCAATGGAATTGCAGTAGTTCCAGTGACAATTCTTCCGTATGTGTAATTGAATGTCGCATAAACAGAAACATTTTTATTCACTTGTCCATTCATGGCAAGTTCCAAACCATATACATACGCTTTGCTGGCATTCGTAGTAGCGACTACTTGACTCATCACCCCTCCATACATGATTGAATCCTGACCTTGGTAGGTGAAATTTTGAGTTGTCAAAGCATTGCGGTACAAGGTATAGTATCCAGTCGCTTGGAAGGTCAACCAGTCCGAAAAACGATTTGAAATCCCTACTTCACCGTTGTAGGTATACTCTGGCTTCAAATCTGGATTTGGAACATTGATGTTCCCCGATGTAGATTCAAACACTTTGCTCAAATCGTCCACGTTTGGTGCACGGAATCCGGTTGAAACCAATGCACTGATGCGACATGTTGAGCTTGGCATATAAATCAATCCAATATTTCCTGTCAACGCGCCATTTTTTTGCTTGGCATCCTTGAATGGGAAGTTAAAGAAAGTCGTGTCTGTAAATTTCGCATTCAATCCAACATGAGAAAAACGCAATCCATCATTCAACACGAGGCGATCGTTGATTTCCCATGTATGCGTGATATAAGCCGCAAGGGAGCCCATAGTAGCACCTCCGGAAGCATAACGCGTATCCAAGGCCGTTTCTTCACCTGTTAAGATATTTTTCGTAAATGCCGATGATGCAACCGCGTTGTACCAACCTTCAAGACCATAACGCACTTCATGTTTACCAATTTCTTTCGCCATATCGAGGTTCAAGGTGAGAATATTCAAGTCTTCGATGCGGTTGTTTTGACCTGTTTTATTGAACTTACGATCAATGCGGCTTTCTTGAATTTTTTGGTATCCTAGAATAAATCGAGCACGGTCGTACATTACATTTTTCTTCGTTAACTCCAAAGTGTAAGACCCTAACAAACGTTGCTGAGGTCCATAGTTCCATTCAGCATATTTAGGCAGTCCGCCAGAAACTTGCACCAAACGATCGTATCGAGGAACATTCCCAGAAGTTGAGTACTGGAAGTTCACCGTATGTTTCACAAATTGATTTTGTTGAAATAGGAATTTTTGAAGGATATCATACTGCGTATATCCAGAACCCACTTGCACATTTGTGTCTTTATTCACAAAGATTGAATCCTTTCCATCGACACGTTGCACATACCAAGGGCGGGCTCCGAAATTTCCAACAGATGGATCGCGGTTAGCACCTTGACGCAAATCGCCAAAGTTGGAATACGTAAATGATGTCAAAGAACCGAAACGCTTACCTCCTACTGAAACATCTGCGTGTGCTTGGTATCCGGATGCCGCTGACATATAACGTGCATAAGCACCTGCATTCACATTTACTTTTCCATTCGTTGAGAGTAAAGGGTTTTTCGTCGTGAATGACATAACCCCACCAAGTGCATCAGAACCATAAACTACTGATCCTGGACCGTAAACTATTTCTACGCGATCCATAATTGCATTATCAAGCGTAATTACATTTTGAAGGTGTCCACCGCGATAAATCGCATTGTTCATGCGGATACCATCTACCACCATCAACACTTTGTTTGTTTCAAATCCGCGAATAATTGGACTACCACCACCAAGCTGACTCTTTTGCACCATCACATTTCCAGAGTTGGAAATGACATCTGCAGTAGAGGATTGATTCATGTTAATCAAATCGTTCGAACGAATAACTTGAACCTTTTGGGCAACATCTTTACGTTTCTCTTCAAACTTACTTGCAGAAGCGATAACTTCCTCTAAAGATTGGGAATTAATCGAAAGATACACTTTGAAATCGTTTGATTTTAAGTCTACATAAGACAACATCATTGGATTGTACTGTGCATGCGAAAATCCAATTTTATCGCTAGCACTAACATTTATTATCGCTTTACCATCCGTGTCAGTCGAAACCAACACCTTATTTGTAGCTTGAGAAATTACTTGTACACCAAAAATCGGTTGTAAAGTTTGTTGGTCGAATACTTCAACCGTTTGTGCCTGTGCAGCAAACATTACGCACAGACAAGAAATGATCATTAAAATCTTGTTCATGATTATACATTTTTGTTAAATAAATAAGTTCAACCTGAATAAATCCGGTTGTGTGGGTGTTTAACAAAAAGTACAGGGTGGCTGCTCCAGAGCGCGCTTGAACTCCTCAGAAACGGGAGCTGTATACAAGAAAGATTTCTGAGAATAAATATCAACAAACATGTATGCTACAATTGCTGTAGGTTCATTGACTAGAGCTGGCGTCTGAATGATTTTAAACAATGTGGTATAAGGCGTCGAATGGTCTTCATCCCCCATGTTTCTTCCAACCGTTAACGACAAATTTGCGAATAATTCGTCTTCTTGCTTATCGGAAATACATTGAAACTCGGTAGTTCCGTTGCTTAATTTTCGCGATTGAATGATGTCATACATGCGAGTACCCAAGCGAAATTCATTCTTCTTCACCCATTGAAGGGACTTGATTTGTGCTGAAGTAAAGGTAAAAATGATGCGATTTTCTTCAGGAACACCTTGTTTAATCAACGCTTTAACCTCTTTTCGAATCAAGTAATGCGATACCTCAAAGTAGGCCGTAAAGCCAATCAATTGAATGACCAGCAACACAAACAATACAGATGGCATAAGTTTTCGCACATGCAAATGTATAACTTTGGTGGAAACAATCTCAACCGATGCTGCACGAATTCACATCAGAAAAAACATTTCGCTATGCGACAAGTGGCGAATTAAGCACCGCCCATACCATTATTTACGTGCTTCATGGCTATGGACAACTGGCTGAATTTTTCATTCGAAAATTCGCCAATCTTGGGGAAGGTTTTTTCGTTGTCGCACCTGAAGGAATGCATCGATTTTACCTCAATGGAACTTCTGGTCGCGTTGGGGCTTCATGGATGACCAAGGAAGCACGCGAAACAGATATTTCAGACAATATCCATTGGCTCAATGAATTGGACAAACGAATTGATGCTGACAAGCAGCAACGGAGAAAAATTATTCTTGGATTTTCGCAAGGCGGTGCCACTGCTGCCCGTTGGTTCTATAAAGGAAACATTCTAGCAGACCAACTCATCATGTGGGCCAGTGTTTTTCCACCTGATTTGGCCATTGAAAAAGAATTAAAAACAAATGAAGGCAATGGTGTCTTTGTGGTTGGGAAAGATGACTCTTATTTTCAAGGCATTGATGGCTTGTTGGCAATCGATTATTTTGTGCAGCTCGGATTTACTACAATCACGTTCGACGGAGGCCATGATCTTGATGAGAATACCCTTGTAAATATCTTGTCAAGCGAATAATACAATCAAATCACTGTTTATTTGGCATAATTTCTGATATTTGAGCCGAAATTTTATACGATGCGAGCGATACTTTTATTTGCGACACTTTTTACCCTTGGAACATCTGCTATTGCGCAAGATGCGAAGTCACAAGGTATTCTAGACAAGCTTTCAGCGAAAATGAAAGCCCAAAAATCTTTCTACATTGAATTTTCTGCGAGCATTAAAAATGCGGACAACGGGACAAACGAAAGCGAAACCGGAAAAGGATGGGTTAAAGCAGAGAAATTCTATGCCTCCTATGGTGAAAACACGATCATTTCAAACGGAATAAAAACGTGGACTGTCATCAAGGAAGAAAAAATGGTGTATGAAACCGATGCCAATGAAAAGGATGAAGAGTCCATGAATCCAAAAGAATTGATGACCATTTGGGAAACAGGTTTTAAAAATAAATACGAGCGTGAAGATAAATTAAACAATGAAGCCGTTCATGTCATCAGTTTGTATCCAAAAAATCCAGCTAAAGTGGATTATCACACCATCACCTTGTACATTTCAAAAGCAACCAATGAATTGAAAAAGGCAGTGATGAAAACCAAAGATGGTACAACGATGACTTATACCATTACGAAGTTTCAGTCGAACCCAACTGTAGAAGATTCAAAATTCGTTTTCGACATAAAGAAATATCCTGGTTACGAAGTTATTAAAGACTAGTTCCAGATAGAATAAAACAAAAAAACCGATCAGCAATGACCGGTTTTTTTTATGTCTAGTAATTTCTCAATTCCTTGAGCGCATCGAGCAATCTCTCTTTCGGTAGGAATTGATTTTCCAAAGGAATCGCAAACGGAACAGGCGTATCTAGTGATGCAATGCGTTTCACTGGCGCATCCAAATCAGTGAAACAATGCTCGTTGATCAATGCTACCAACTCACCTCCTATTCCACCGGTCATGCAATCTTCATGAAGCACCAATACTTTTCCTGTCTTTCGAGCAGCGGAATAAATAGCTTCTTTATCCAGGGGCAACAAGGTTCTTAGATCAATGATTTCAGCAGAGATATTCAAGGCCTCTGTTGCCTCTGTTGCCCAATGAACACCTAAACCGTAAGTAATAATGGTCAATTCATTGCCTACCGCAACGGTTCGTGCTTTCCCAATCTCAACCGTATAGTAGTCATCAGGAATTTCCTCCTTCAAGCTGCGGTACAAGTATTTGTGTTCAAACACCATCACAGGATTTGGATCCTCGATGGCCGCATTCATCAATCCTTTCGCATCGTATGGAGTCGAAGGATAAACGATTTTTAGTCCTGGGGTATGAAAAAACCATGCTTCATTGCTTTGGGAATGGAATGGTCCTGCTGCAGTTCCAGCTCCTGTAGGCATGCGCACGACAACGTCGGCATTTTGTCCCCAACGCCAGTGCATTTTAGCCAAGTTATTCACGATTTGGTTGAAACCACAGGTCACGAAATCTGCAAATTGCATTTCAACAATCGCTTTCATTCCAGCAATTGACAAGCCCAAACCTGCTCCAACAATGGCTGACTCGCAAATTGGTGTGTTTCGAACGCGTTCCTTTCCAAATTGATCGACAAATCCTTCTGTGACTTTAAACGCACCACCGTATTCGGCAATGTCTTGTCCCATAATCACCAAGTTTGGATATTTCTCCATCGACTTACGCAATCCATCTTGAATGGCATCAATGAATCGTTTTTCTGTTTTATTTCCATTGGAATTCTGGACCACTTGATTGAAAGGTGCAAACAAATCGTCCATTTCACGTTCCAAAGAAGCTTCAATCATTGGCTGTGCATTGGCCTCGTCGAATCCATGTTGTATTTCTTCTTTCAACTCAGTTCGATACTGCTCATCTATCTCATTTGTTAAGACACCAATCTCCTTCAGGTAAAACTCAAAATTGGATACAGGATCTTGCTTCGCCCATTCGTCCTGCAATCCTTCAGGATAATATTTCGTTCCAGAGGACTCTTCATGACCTCGCATTCTGAAAGTCATTAACTCCAAAATATATGGCTTTGGATTCGATCGAATGTCGTCATTGATTTTTCGAACAGTGCGAATGACATCTAGAATGTTGTTCCCATTCACTTGAACGGCCTCCATGCCATAGCCAATTCCTTTGTCGATGAATTGTTTGCAGCGGAATTGTTCTGAAGAGGGAGTTGAGAGGCCCCAACAGTTATTTTCAATTGCAAAAATGACAGGCAAATCCCAAACTGAAGCGACATTTAAAGATTCGTGAAAATCACCCTCTGATGCACCACCATCGCCTGTAAAAACAATCGTTGATTTCTTCTCATCTTTCAATTTACTGGCCAATGCGATCCCATCTGCAATGCCTAACTGTGGACCGAGGTGAGATATCATTCCCACCAATTTGTAGTCCTGTGTTCCGAAGTGAAAAGAGCGATCTCTTCCCTTTGTGAAACCTGACATTTTTCCTTGGAATTGTGCGAAAAGTCGGTTCATCGGAATCCCTCTAGTGGTAAACACTCCAAGATTTCTATGCATTGGGAGAATATATTCATCCGAATGCATGGCATAGGCGCAACCTACTGAAATTCCTTCTTGACCCCAGCCAGAAAACCATTTCGTGATTTTTCCCTGACGCAAAAGAATAAGCATCTTTTCTTCAATCATCCGCGGCTTTAATATCGCCCGATAAATTGTTAGCAATTCTTGATCGTCAAATCCGTCTCTATTGAACTCAATATAGCGTTTGTCCAATGCGTCCATATGTCTAAAATGTTTCGGTAAAATTACTGCAAAATGTCCGATGCGTTTTTCACTTTTCAGCATTTTATCCACAAAAAAAGCCGTCCACAAAGAACGGCTTTCACTATTTCATAAGGATTTGATTAAACCAAACCTTGATCGATCATTGAATCGGCTACTTTCACAAATCCTGCGATGTTCGCACCTTTCACATAATCCACATATCCATCATCACTTGTACCGTATTTCATACATGCTTCATGGATAGACACCATGATTCCGTGTAGACGTTGATCCACCTCTTCCGCGCTCCATGACAAACGAAGTGAGTTTTGAGACATTTCAAGTCCTGATGTTGCTACACCACCTGCGTTCGATGCTTTACCTGGGGCGAAGAGAACTTTTGCTGCTTGAAAAGCTGAAATTGCTTCTGGTGTTGAAGGCATGTTTGCTCCTTCAGCAACACAATGAACACCATTCGCAATCAATGCTTTCGCTTCGTCACCGTTCAACTCATTCTGCGTAGCACATGGCAACGCGATGTCTACCTTCACTTCCCACGGACGTTTTCCAGCGACAAATGTTGCAGAAGGGTAATGCGTCACATATTCAGAGATCCGACCGCGCTTCACGTTTTTAAGTTCCATCACGAATGCCAATTTCTCCGCATTGATCCCTGCAGCATCATAGATATATCCTTCAGAATCCGAAAGAGTTACTACAGTTGCTCCAAGTTGAGTTGCTTTCTCGCACGCATATTGTGCTACGTTACCCGAACCTGAAACAGCTACTATTTTACCTTTAAAAGAATCACCCTTCACAGCCAACATTTCTTTCGCGAAATAAACTGTACCGTATCCTGTTGCTTCTGGACGAATCAAAGATCCACCCCAGTTGCGAGCCTTACCTGTAAGTACACCTGTAAATTCATTTCGGATTCTTTTGTATTGACCGAACATGTATCCAATCTCACGTCCACCAACACCGATATCACCCGCAGGAACATCTGTATCAGCACCAATGTGACGGCTCAGTTCTGTCATAAATGATTGGCAAAATTTCATCACTTCATTGTCTGACTTTCCTTTCGGATCAAAATCAGAACCTCCTTTACCACCACCCATAGGCAATGTAGTCAAGGAATTTTTGAAGATTTGTTCAAATCCTAAGAACTTAAGGATTGACAAGTTCACTGATGGGTGAAAACGCAAACCACCTTTATAAGGTCCGATTGCCGAGTTGAACTCCACACGGTATCCGCGGTTCACCTGCACACTTCCATTATCGTCCAACCAAGGAACACGAAAAATGATTGTTCTTTCTGGCTCAACGATTCGATCTAAAATCTTTGATGCTTTGTATTTCGGGTTCTCCTCAATCACTGGGATCACCGCCTCTGCAACCTCATGAACAGCTTGAAGAAATTCTGGTTCATGTCCGTTCTTAGCTCTCACGCGATCCATGAACGCATCGATTTCTGCTTGATATTTACTTGACATTTTCTATAAAATTTTATTGGTCGGACAAATGTAATGAATATTTTAAGGAACTGATATCCGTCTGAAATTTGTTCAAAAATATCGATTCTCACCTAAACTTATTTTGTATTTAAACTATTGTATTACAGCTAATTAAATTCTAATTACGCTTAGATTTTTATTAAACGGCAACTTTATATAAATTTGTGCGTCTACTCACTAGTTAAAACTGACTTAACACCACCATGAGAAAACTACTTTTTTCGACACTACTACTCGCCTTTATGGGCACTGCGTATGCTCAAACTCCTGTAACGCTTTGTCTTGGTGAAGATGCTACAGTGTGCGCTGGGACGCCAGTAACAATAAATAATTGTAGCACTGGTGGGATAGGTGGTGCTGGAGCAGCAGGGCTGTTCATGAACGCACCAACGAATGTTTCTTTAAGCGATGACGTTTATTCAGGTGTGGTAAATATTGGTTTTACATTCAACTTCTACAACAACAACTTTACTCAATTGGTGATTGGATCGAACGGACTCGTTTCTTTTGACTTAGCCAAAGCGAATGGATATTGTACTTGGTCACTTGGTGGAATTGGGACCTTGCCTAATGCAACGTTTGCCGATGCTAAAAATGCCGCGATGGGATGTTATCAAGATCTTAACCCCGGTATTGGTGGACAAGTTTCCTATCAAACAATTGGAACCGCACCCAACAGGAAATTCTTAGTACTCTACCGAGAAGTGCCAACATTTTCATGTGCACAGTGTTCTTACCTTGCCATTGTTTTGTACGAAACAACAAATGTTGTGGAATTCCATATTGGAAATAAGCCACCTTGTCCAAACTGGAACGGGGGTTTAGCCATTCAAGGAACAGAAAATTCAACCGGAACAGTCGCACACATCACGCCTGGAAGAAATAACACGGCATGGTCTGCAAATCAAGACGGTAAACGCTACACTCCAGGAGCGCCAGGTGTTTCGGGAGGATATACCATTACCACTGTTCCTTATTTGCTTGTTTACTCCCCAGGAACTGGAATGGGTTGGGCCAATACACTTGGTCAAACATTCCCCTACAACAATGGCGTACTGCCAGTGCCTGTCGTCCCTGCGGGTACAACGGGTTATTTCTTGACAGGTTCTGCCTGTGGAGCAAGTATTGGTTCAATCACGCAAGATACAACATGGCTAACGCGCGTTTCGGCGTCCGTAACCGCAACATCAACGCCAGACATCTGTAGTTCCAGCATCGGAACGGTTACTGCTGTTCCAGGTGTGGGAATGCAACCCTTTACATTCACTTGGCCAACATTGGCTGCTAGTGGAGCCACAGTAACAGGCGTGCCAGCAGGAACATATACAGTAAGTGCAATTGACGGAATGGGATGCACAGCAACGGCAAGTGTAACAGTCGGTGATACTCCTGCAACGTTTACATCATCATCTACATTAGTTTCTTGTCCGGGTGGATCCAATGGAACGGCAACAGCAACGATGACTCCACTTCTTGGTAACGTCACTTACCTATGGGATGACCCCTTACAGCAAACTACGCAAACAGCAACTGGACTTGCAGCAGGCACATATAACTGCACCGTGATTTCAGATGTAGGTTGTCAAGATATCACCACAGTGGTTGTTTCAGAGATACCAGGAATGATTTGCACGATTGCCTATCAAACGGATGCCACGTGTAATTCTGGAAGCAATGGTACCGCTACAGTACTGATTACTCAAGGTACGGCACCATATACGTATTCTTGGGACCAATCTGTGTCTACAACAAACAGTGCAAATGACTTGGTTGCTGCGGATCATACATTGACAATTACAGATGCCAATGGATGTGTGATAACTCAAGTAATTACCATTGGTGAACCACCTGCACTCGATATTCAGTCAATTACCCCTTCTACACAAATTTGTCCTGAAGCTGATATTCAATTGGACGTTACCGCAATTGGTGGGTCATCTCCTTACACGTTTACATGGTCCGAAAATGGAACTCAAATTGGTACTGGAACATCAATTACTGTAGATCCAGAATTCACAAACACCCAATACTGCGTCGTGTTGAGTGAAGCATGTGGTTCGCCTACTGATGATACGTGTACCTTAATCTACTTCCCAACACCTATTGTTCCGAACATTACTCCAAACAAATTGGAAGACTGTACACCAGCGTTCTTCGAGTTCATAAACTCATCTTCAAACGGAGGGGAAATCGCTACCACATTCTTCGAGTTCACTGATGGAACAAGTATCATGGAACAAGGGGCAGATTCGACGAGCAATTGGTTCGAAATACCAAGCATGTATTCTGCAAACATGACTATTACTTCAATCTTTGGTTGTGTATACACTGGATCATTCATCGATTTCATAGAAGTTCGGCCTTTGCCTGTGGCAGACTTTACGTTCTCTACCAACCCTGCAACATTCTTCGAAACAACAATACAATTGCAAGACAGATCAACTGCCGATGTAATCGACTGGCAGTGGTTGAGTCCAGGTTCAAGCCCATCTTATAGCAACTCCGAAAATCCGGTATTTATTTATCCAGAAGGTGTTGTTGGTGTGTATCCAGTAACCTTGATTGTTACTACTGAATATGGGTGTACTGATACTGTCACCATTGACATGAACATCATACAAGATGTGATTTTCTATGCGCCAAACACATTTACACCTGATGGTGATGAACACAATCAATCGTGGGAAATCTATGTCGCTGGACTTGACATCTACAACTTCGAATTGTTTATTTACAACCGTTGGGGTGAAGTCATTTGGGAATCACACGACGCTACAGAGAAATGGGACGGCACCTATGGAGGAAACATCGTTCCTCAAGGCACTTACACATGGATTGCGCGTGGGAAAGATACCGTAAATGACAATAAATTCACCTTCACTGGTAGCATCAATGTCTTGAAATAATTCTCACATAAACGAATTCAAAAGAGGAGCCCCATGGTCTCCTCTTTTTTATTTTGTTAAACCATAGAAAAACACCATTTTTGTACTCAAATAAACCAACCATGAAAAAGACGTTCATTCTACTATTTTCCGCAACATCCTTGTTATTTTTTACTGCATGTGAAGTGCTCAATGAAGCGGCTTCAATGGTCAATTCTGCAACGACAACAACACCTGTAAAGCCCTCATTAACAAATGATGAGGTGATTTCTGGGTTGAAAGAGGCCTTGAGTGTTGGCATCAAAAATTCGGTAAGTTTAACTTCTGTTACGGATGGTTTTCTTAAAAATGCATCTATTCGTTTACCTTTCCCTCCTGACGCTGCCAAAGTAAAACAAAAAGCGCTTGACCTTGGACTAACAGCTCAAGTGGAGAAATTTGAAACAACACTTAACCGAGCGGCTGAGGAAGCAACAAAAGAAGCCTTGCCCATTTTTGCAGATGCCATTAAAAACATGAGTATTGCTGATGGTTTTGCCATCTTAAATGGCGGAGACGGTTCAGCGACAAAGTTCTTGCGCGACAATACGACTCAAAAATTGGTAGCTGCCTTTTCTCCAAAAGTTCAAGCGGCAATAGCTACAGTAAAATTGACCGAATATTGGGAGCCATTGATTACCAAATACAACGCGGCAATGACGATTTCAGGTGGTCAGAAGTTGAATCCTGACTTGAACAAGTACGTGACTGAAAAGGCAATTGAAGGATTGTTCTATATGGTTGCCATTGAAGAAAATAAGATCCGTAAAGATCCAATGGCCCGCGTAACCGATCTATTAGCGAAAGTATTTGGAAGTCTTTCCCAGCATTAATCTCGGACTTTACTTTACATGAAATATCCTGCCACTGAACTTGTTCTAAACGCTAAAGGACAGGTCTATCATTTGGGCATTTCACCAGATGTCCTTGCGAATACCGTAATCCTTGTTGGCGATCAAGATCGCGTGACTATGGTTTCAGATTTATTTGATACTGTTGAACACCGCTCGAGACACCGTGAATTTGTTTGTCACACAGGGATGTTCAATGGAAAACGAATATCAGCCATTTCTACAGGCATTGGAACGGACAACATTGACATTTCGGTCAATGAGTTGGATGCCTTGGCAAACATTGATTTAATTCAACGGGAGAATCTACCAACATTTAGACAACTAACGCTCATACGCATAGGCACTTGTGGCATTTTGCAAGAAGAAGTACCAATCCATTCCTACATCCTCAGTTCGCATGCCTTTGGATTGGACAACATTGCGCACTTTTATGAAGTTCCACAAACCGAAGTCGAGCTGTCGCTGAAAGAGGCAATTGAATCTCAATTAACCCTACCCGAAGCCATTCACCCCTATTTGATTGGTGCTTCACAAGAACTGAATGATCGATTGCGCTCAGAACTCACGTTTGATGGGGTAACAGTTTCGAGCAGTGGCTTTTATGGTCCTCAAGGCAGACAACTGCGCCTCAAGGCTAAAACTGCACTCCTGAACGAGCAATTGACGGATGTAAAACTCGAAGGATTGAAGGTGATGAATTTTGAGATGGAAAGTTCAGCTTTGTTTGCGTTAGGACGCTCCTTAGGTCATCAATGCGCAACAATATGTCTAGGAATTGGCAATCGTCCAAAGCTGGAATTTTCAAAAGGGTATAATGAAGAAATGACGGCTTTGATTCGTTATGTTCTCGATCGAATTTAATTGGACACTGGCCGATAGATGGTGTACTTTCCTGTTGTGATTGTACTGAATTTAAATGTACTCTTCCCTACTTTTTTGCCTGTATGCCCCGTATTTTGATGAATAAGTACAAGTTCATCCGCATTTTTCACATCAAAGACAATCGCTGTGTGGTGCGGAAACATTTCTGTTGATTTCACTCCATTGTTTTCGGAAACCGTTTTAAGTTTCTCAAATTGGATGATGTCACCCGGCATGATGCACTCCCCTTTCTTCAAGGGCCTTCCAAACTTATACATCCCGTCCCATTTGGCCCCTGTTTCATCGAGCACATACTTCGCCAAATCCCAACACTCACCACGATCGACCTTTTTTCCTAGTTTCTTCCCAGCCAAATCAATGATTTGACTATTCATCGCTGAAATAGAATCACATTGCGCCATGACGCTGGATGACACGAACAGTAAACAAGTAAGAAAAATATTTTTCATGGTCCGAAAACGAATTTACCTTCAATCGTTACACAGAAGCAGCTGATAGAATGCGTTTCACCTTATTGACATCTACTTTTAAAATGGATTCAGAGAATAGTGATTCTTCATCCAACTGCACTTTTGCAGTACCTGAAAAATGAATGGCATCAGGATTCAATTCTGAAACTAAACGACCAATATTTGCAGCATTTACACCACCCCCAGTCATGATTTCAATGCGTCCCTGGGAGTACTTTAGCATGTCACTTAGCACGGGATAGCCGATATCTACATTTCTCGCCAATCCCGAAGACAAAATTCGATGAACTCCATGTTTAATCAGGATATCCATTCCCTTTCTCCATTCCACACAATCGTCGAAAGCCCGATGAAAGGTAACTTCAAGTCCAGCTGCTTTTTTCATGATTTCCTCAAGAATTGACTCATCGATGGACCCACTTTCATTCAACACGCCAATCACGATTCCTGCCGCTCCCATAGTTCTACAGTTTACGACTTCGCGGATGATCAACTCCAATTCATCTGAGTTGTAGGTGAATCCCCCCGGTCGTGGACGTATGAGCACATGGGTAGGAATTCCATATGCAATGGCATATTCGATCATGGAGAATGAAGGTGTAAGTCCACCCTGTTCGAGGTTTTGACACAGTTCAATCCGGTCAAAATTCAATTCTTTCGCGAGTTGAATGGCTTCAATCGAAGCGGCGCACAATTCAAATTTCATTACTTGGAAAATAGCATAATTTCATCTAAAAAGGTCCATTGTACATGGCCTTCGCCTGGCATTCCTTCCGGAATCGTATCATACGTCACGATTTTAAATCGCACGTAGCGTGCTTTTTTTTGAATTTGAAAAGCAAAAGGCAAGTGTTTACCGCACCCTTGAGCCTTATAAATAGGTTTATCAGGCAGGAAGGCCCATTTTTTTCCGTTGGTTGACACCGAGATCCTTACAAAATTGGGCAGATGAATCCATGAACCGATGTCTTCCAAAAAGTTTAATTCAGCTCGATCAATTTTGGTTTTCTTACCGAGGTCGACAATGAATTCAATTTCCTGATCATCGAAACCTACCCATTCGTTGCCCTTCCATGGTTTTGCACCGATAATTCCGTCTACCAAGGTGAGATTACCTCCGCTATTGTAGCGCTCATCTGGTGCCGTAATGTATTCCACATTCAGACCTATTGAAGGGTGTATCGTCATTTTAAATTCAGACGGCTTGGGCATGTATTCAGATTTCACTTCAAAGCGATACGTTACCACAGAATCAATCCCTCTTTTAAATGATAGGATATTTTTTCCAATAAGAAAATCCGGGAATTTAGGCGCAATATTCGTTTCATCCACGCGCACAATCAGTGACAATTGATCACTTGTATCAGCCGCAGTGAAAACCACGCCCAATCCATCCTCTTTTCGCGAAACTTTCATTTCGGGATAACACATAGCACGCGAGTAATTCACTTTAAATCGGTCGAGATAGTTCAACTGGTGTTTGATTAAAACAGAACGAAATACCTCAAATGAAGGAGGTTCAACACACCAAAGCACCTGCGACAAAGCCAAGGCGCGTGGATAGACCATGTATTCCAATTGCTTCATGTCTGGTATGTACTCCGTCCATAAATTGGCTTGGCCGCCCAAGACATGCGTTGCTTCCGCTGCCGTGAGACTCGAAGGAATTGGATTGAATTCATATACTTTTTCGATCGGCGTAAAGCCTCCAATAGCCAATGGTTCGGTTGAATTTTTACTTTGATAGTGATCAAAATAACAATGCGATCCCGGCGACATGATCACGTCGTGGCCTTGTTTTGCTGCATCTACACCACCATCGAACCCTCGCCATGACATTACTGTTGCGTTCGGACTCAGACCGCCTTCAAGAATTTCATCCCACCCAATGAGTTTTCTTCCTTTGGAAGTCAAATACATGTCCATCTGAGTGACGAACCAGCTTTGCAGTTCATGTTCATCCTTCAATCCATTTTCACGAATCACTGCCTGACATTTCGCACACTTTTTCCAGCGAGTTTTTGGTGCCTCATCTCCGCCTATATGAATATACTCCGAAGGAAAGAGCACCATCACCTCATCCAATACATTCTTCAAAAATTGGATGCTCGATTCATGTGCACAAAAAATATCGTCAAAGACACCCCATAAGCCCTCTACTCCGTGCTGTTTTCCTGTACACGAAAGCTCTGGATATGCAGCCAAGGCAGCACGCGCATGACCCGGCATTTCAATTTCAGGAATCACTGTGATGTATCTATTCGCTGCATACTGAACAATTTCTTTAATTTGCTCTTGCGTGTAAAATCCGCCTGTGTGCTCAACGGTATATGTCCTTGGTGTTGTGGAATAATGGGCATTGACTGTGCTATCACGCCAAGCACCAATTTCTGTCAATTTAGGATATTGTTTTATTTCAATGCGCCAACCCTGATCATCTGTTAAGTGCCAATGAAACGTATTGAATTTGTACAAGGCCATGAGATCGATGTAGCGTTTCACCTCATCGACTGTGAAAAAATGGCGGGAAACATCTAGGTGTAAACCTCTCCATGAAAACTTTGGGTAATCCTTTAAAAAGCACTTCGCGATGCTATATTGATCTGGATTTCCTTGAATTAGCTGAAAAAGTGAATTGACAGCATAGAAACAACTGGCATCTGAACTGTAGGTAATGATAATCGTTTCACCTACATTGATGGAATAATAATCCGTGGGGACATTGGCTACTTTTTTAAAGACAAGTTGTTTCGCACTTGGAGAAATGACCACGCGGATCCCGAATGTATTTGTAAACCGATTCGCTGCATAATCAATAATTCCAGAAGGGGCATTATCGCTATTGATGGCGATGTCCTCCCCAAAAGAGAACTGCCCAGCAGCGGTCACAAAGGTCACGGGTGCTGGAATGATTGGGCACTGAGAAAATCCGCAGCTTACAGAGATTAAAACGCCAATTACGAGTGCGACAAAACGCATTTTAGTCCCTTTCATACTACTCATTTACATATTTCGACGGTATTGTCCACCCACTTCAAACAAGGCATTGGTAATCTGTCCTAAGGAAGCGAACTTGCATGTTTCCATCAATTCTTCAAACATATTGCGGTTGCTGATTGCTGCATCTTGAATTTGTGCAATTCCTTCCACCGCTGTGTCCGCATTTACTTGATGTAAATTGGAAAGCATTGTAATTTGGTATTCTTTTTCCTCCTCGGTGGCGCGAATCACCTCCTTTGGCAAAACTGTTGGAGATCCTTTTGAGCTGAGGAAGGTGTTCACCCCAATAATTGGAAATTCTCCTGTGTGTTTCAACATTTCATAATGGAGTGACTCCTCTTGAATTTTCGAGCGCTGGTACATGGTTTCCATTGCACCGAGCACACCACCACGTTCTGTAATGCGATCAAATTCTGACAAAACAGCCTCCTCCACCAATTCTGTCAATTCTTCAATGATAAATGAACCCTGTAGTGGATTTTCATTTTTTGACAAACCAAGTTCTCGGTTAATGATCAACTGAATGGCCATAGCCCGACGCACAGACTCTTCAGTAGGTGTCGTAATGGCTTCATCGTAAGCATTTGTATGCAGGGAATTGCAATTGTCATAAATCGCGTACAAGGCCTGCAATGTCGTTCGGATATCATTGAAATCAATCTCTTGCGCATGCAAGGAACGACCAGATGTTTGAATGTGGTATTTCAACATTTGAGCACGTGCATTGGCGTTGTATTTTCGCGACAGAGCTTTCGCCCATATACGTCGCGCAACACGACCAATCACCGCATATTCCGGATCGATCCCATTCGAAAAGAAGAAGGATAAGTTCGGTCCGAAGTCGTTGATGCTCATTCCTCGACTCAAATAATATTCTACATAAGTAAATCCATTTGCCAAGGTAAATGCCAACTGAGTAATTGGATTTGCACCAGCTTCAGCAATATGGTATCCTGAAATAGAAACAGAATAAAAATTACGCACACCATGATCGATGAAGTATTGTTGCACATCCCCCATGAGGCGAAGGGCAAATTCAGTCGAGAAGATGCAGGTGTTTTGTGCTTGATCTTCTTTTAGAATGTCCGCTTGAACCGTACCGCGCACTTGTGTGAGTGTCTCGGCCTTAATTTTCTGGTACACATCTGCAGGCAATACTTGGTCGCCCGTTGCGCCGAGTAGCATTAATCCGAGACCATCATTCCCTTCTGGCAGATCCCCTTGATAGGTAGGACGAACGGTTCCTTTGGCACGATAGATTTCGACGATTTTCGCTTCAACCTCTTTCTCCAAATTGTTCGTCTTGATGTATTTCTCGCAGTTCTGATCAATAGCTGCATTCATAAAGAATCCAAGCAACATTGGTGCAGGACCATTTATAGTCATTGAAACAGAGGTCATCGGATGACATAAATCAAAGCCTGAGTATAATTTTTTCGCATCATCTAAACAGCAGATGGAGACACCTGAATTTCCAATTTTTCCATAAATATCTGGACGAAGATTTGGATTGTTTCCATATAGAGTTACTGAATCAAATGCCGTCGATAAACGTTTTGCTGGCATTCCAAGTGAAACATAATGGAATCGTTTATTTGTTCGTTCAGGGCCTCCTTCTCCAGCAAACATGCGTGTTGGATCTTCCCCTTCTCGTTTAAATGGAAACAAACCGGCGGTATATGGGAATTCTCCCGGCACATTTTCTTGCAGAGTCCAACGAAGAATGTCACCCCAACTCGAATAGCGCGGAGTGGCCACTTTTGGAATTTGTAAATGCGAAAGTGATTCAGAATGCGTTTGAATGGACAACACTTTATCGCGTACTTTAAAATTAAATTCAGGATCCTTATACAACTTCTTTTTGGCTTCCCATTTCTCCAAAATCTCCCAGTTTTTTGGGTCGAAGTTTAATTTTTCCTTTTCAAACGCTTCATGCAATCCCTTAATCAAGCGGTCCTTATCTTCCAATGAAGATGCACCAATCGATTGGATGCTCATATGCAAACCGTACAATTTATCCGCAACAAAACCCTGTTGATTCACCCATTGGTCATACGAGCGGTTGTTTTCTGAAATTTCAGACAAGTAACGTGTTCTATCTGGCGGTATCACATAGATTTTCTCCGACATTTCACGTGTAATCGAAAAAGTAGAGTTTAGTGGTGCCTGAGTTTTCTCGACCACTTTATCCATGATTACCTTGTACAGGGAATTCATCCCTGGGTCATTGAACTGCGAAGCAATTGTACCATAAACTGGCATTGAATCGACATCGCTCTCCCAAAGATTGTGGTTGCGTTGGTATTGTTTGCGCACATCTCTTAGGGCATCTAAGGCCCCTCGTTTATCGAATTTGTTTAAGGAAATAACATCCGCAAAATCGAGCATGTCGATTTTTTCCAATTGCGTTGCTGCTCCATATTCAGGGGTCATTACATACAAAGAGACATCTGAATGTTCAATAATCTCTGTATCCGACTGACCAATACCTGAAGTTTCAAGGATAATTAAATCGTAGTTTGCTGCTTTTAAAATAGTGATTGCCTCAGCCACATGTTTAGACAGGGCGAGGTTGGATTGTCGTGTCGCCAAAGAGCGCATATACACCCGTTCACTGCGAATGGAATTCATGCGAATACGGTCACCCAGCAGAGCTCCACCCGTTTTTCGTTTCGACGGATCAACGGATACGACGGCAATTTGCTTGTCCGAAAAATCGATTAAGAAGCGGCGCACCAATTCGTCTACCAAAGAAGACTTACCTGCACCGCCCGTACCTGTAATCCCGAGTACTGGAACATGGTTCTTTTCGGCCATTTCACGCACTTGGTTCAATACTTCGACGGATTGTTCAGGGTAATTCTCTGCTGCAGAAATCATGTGTGCAATGGCGGGAACAAATTTTTCGGCAATGCCATCCGTATTTGTCACATTTTCACCAACGGCAAAATCACATTTTTGCACAAGGTCGTTAATCATACCTTGTAATCCCATGGTACGTCCATCATCAGGATGGTAAAGGCGTGTAATTCCATAGGCATGCAGTTCTTCGATTTCAGTGGGAAGAATGGTACCACCTCCACCTCCAAAAATCTTAATGTGTGGCGCTCCTTTTTCCTTAAGGAGATCATGCATGTATTTGAAATACTCCATGTGACCCCCTTGATAGGATGTCATCGCTATGGCTTGAACATCCTCTTGAATGGCGCAGTTTACGACTTCTTCTACCGAACGATCGTGCCCGAGGTGAATCACTTCACAACCCGTAGATTGAATGATTCGTCGCATGACGTTGATAGCGGCATCGTGTCCGTCGAACAAAGATGCTGCGGTAACGATGCGTATTTTATGTTGTGGTTTATACTGCTCCACTTTTTCCATAACGATTGAGGTATTTACATACAAACTCAAAAGTACAAAATGAAGCCGAAACGGAAGGCTGAAACCCCTAAAAACTGAAAGCTATTTTGGTGATTTTGGAAAGAATCATTTCCAAAATTAAGCTGCTCCTATGTAGAAACACGTAGTTGCCCGTAGTGCGTTGCGCTGATTTTGCTCTGGTCCGAGAGTGTATTTACTTCATACACGATGAAAGATGCCGAACATTGTTCTATAAAACAAATAAACACACACATACCATGAATACACTTAACATTAAATCAACAGCATTGACGCCAGCAGTTAACTGCAATCCTTCAACGGGAGTAATCGAAATCTCAGGACGCTCTTTGGGAGTTAATCCCACAGAATTTTGGTCAGAAATTCAAACATGGTTATTGCAATACTTGGATTCGCCAGTTGAACAAACCATCATCAACTTAGAGTTTGAATACTTGAACACCTTGAGTGTAAAACAGCTATTCACTTTTTTAAAGATCAGCCAATTTTTACAACTCAAGGGGCACAAGGTGCAGATCAATTGGATCTACGAAAAATACGACGAAGATATTTTGGAACTTGGGTATGACATTCAAAATCTATTGACTGTTCCCATGCAATTCAAAACGCAGTTGACATCTTTTTACGGAGCAGCTTAATTCTTTCACTTGACAGCTGGGCTTACTCCGAAGAGTTTAGCCCCCAATTTGGAGGAATTTTCCACCGGTCATCTTGAACTTCATGTTCCCGAAACGGATGACCTTTCCTTCCCCCATGGTGGCGATGTTGGCCAGATCCTCTTCCATGGTATGAATTGACCCACCAGTGGCATAGGCAAGATCGAGATAAAGTGTATTCATCCGGTCTTCGACCCCACAAATAATGATGTGCACAGGAATTTTTTGATTCTTTAAAAACTCCAGCAGGTGCATGTCGCAAGGATTTTCCCAGTTGTCTGCAATGAGCACAACATTGCCTTTATTCTCTGGGAATTTCTTAATGGCATAACAGATTGCCTCAAGGTCATTTTCAGAATGTTCGCCTTTCCGCATCGCTTCAAAAGCAGTTTCAATCACTTTCGTTGTGTTGCCTGATTCAATGCTCCAGATCCCCGTTTCATCGAACTTAGATGTTTGATTTGTGCTCAAATCATAATCATCATTGAAAAAGACAATTTGCTTGAATGTATTGAGCTTCTGATTGCTTTTGATCCAAAACAACAATTGTGCTGTATAGGGCGACATACTCCCAGTCACATCGCAGACCACGAGCATATCTTTCCATGTTTTATTTCGACTAAACACCTTAAGTAAAGTCGAGTCAGTAGGCGCTACTTTTCCATCAATAATATCAGTGATTAATTTATTCTCGTCTTGATACGTGGGCATCGGGCGGTAATAAATGACAAAACCATGAAAATAACTTTGAATGTTCCCCGTATGTTCAACCCCTGTTTGTTTTACAATTTGCCATTTAATCATCGGATTATTAAACGCTGAGGGCAGGTGAATATACAATTCAAGCACACGCTTTCTGTTTAATTCTGTGAAATTTTCTCCAACAGGGTAATCACTATAGACCAAATCAACTCCTATAAGCGTTTGCCCATCCAATTTTTCAAGCTCAGATAAAGTCAAAATGGAATAGTCGCCAGGTGTCATTTTCAGCTTTAAGTGGGAGAAATTGTTCTTGTCGGGCGCGTATTTGTCTACAACCACGGTATCCTTGAAACGAATAATCTCCTTGATATTCACTTGAGCTGCGGCATATCCTTTCACCAAAAGAATGATTACCAATATGTTCATTAACTTCTTCATAGTTCGATTAACCGCACTTGTATGAAAAAGTAACAGAAGAAAAAAAATGGAAAGATTTTGGTGACTTAAAAACGCAGGATCAACTTAAGGTTAAATCGACGTTGAGTGAGGTAATTTGGGATCGAATAGAATTTTCCTCCAACATCTTGGATCCATTGTTTTGACAAGACATTATTGATGCCCAATAAATTGAAAACTTCAAAGGAAACTATGGCATCAGTGAAGGTCTTCCTGAAGAAATTCTGTTTCTTTTTTTCATAGAGTAAATCGTACGACATTCCTATATCTACACGGAAATACGCCTTCATTCGAAGGGTGTCTTTGTATCGATTAAAGTCTGGCGGACCGTACGGCAAACGCGATCCATATTGAAGGCCCATCTGCACAGTAAAACGCTCAAATCCGGGCATCTGGTCTTGTATTAAAGCGCCAAAAGTCAACCATTGGTCAGTAGGCTTGGGGATAAATCCAGGATAAATTGTCGCACTATCAACTACAACCTGATCGGCGCTGTAGCCAAAAATAATTTTCTCTCCCGCCGCATTGTAATACTCCTTGTAAGAGTCGTGGCGAAGATCTTCCATGGTGTGCATCAAACCCATTTTAAAATACGATTCAATACCTTCTACAAATTGACCGTGAATGTTCAAGTCTAGTCCGTATGCATAGGCAACGGCATCATTTGTGGCATAATACCTTGTGCGCACATTGTCAATTTCATAGGGATTCACGTCCCAGATGTACTTGTAATATGCTTCCGCTGTGAATTTAAACGGTACCTCACGTCCCCACATATTGAAATAGACATCTGTTCCTGTGACAAAGTGAAATGATTTTTGCGCCTTGACATCGAGGTTTAATGCACCATTAAATGTTCTGAATTCACGGTAAAATGGAGGTTGATAATACAAACCCGTCGCCATTCGAAAGCTAATGTTTCTACGTGCCACCTTGCCCTTGTTCACCATATACATTCGAGGAACATAAGTCAAGGCCATTCGCGGTGTGACATACCCTTCATGATTTGCTGTGGTGTACCCTGCACGTGTTCCAAAACTAAAGCTCAATCGAGCCGTAGATTCTTTGATCGTATCCGAGTATACTTTTGTTGTTTTTACACCATTTACTTTCACGCGTTTACGAACCGTAACCACATGATTTTTCTTTGTTTTCGACCATTGGGAATTCAACTGAGCAAATCCTGTAAAACGTTCTGAACGCAATTGCAAATTGCTTTTGATGGTCTCAAACAATTCAACTACATTGGGACTTCCCTGAGGGACACTGTACCCGGCTGAATCGATCATTTTCCATTCACTAAGCACGTCGGTAAACTCGTCGTGTTGGTAATTCACGCCCCAAAGTGCCGTGATCCGACTGTATCGGACGGAATCTTCCGCCTTAAATCCATTTTTAAATTCATGGCTACCATTGTGATAAATGTTGATGATTGTTGCATTGAGCTTATTTCGTGCGTGATTCAAAAAAGTCCCTACGCCAAGCACAGCCACTGAATCGCCATACTCTTCCTTTGATGGATCAGTTTCGAGTTGATTGATGTAATACTGGCCTTGAATGTCGAAATATTCACGTTCAACCGTATTAAAAACTGTTGCATACAGATCGAGTTTGGTCTTCTTTGTAGGCTGCCATTTCAATGCTGTTCCCCCCATCATCGTTTGAAAGCGCGTATCCTCCTTCCCATCAAAATAAATCATAAATGAATACGCCTCATTGGCCGTTCCAAAATCTGTTCGTTGACTTTGCGGAGTAAAGCGATAATTGTTGCTTGAAAAATGGGAAATCACGCTCCAAGTCAACTTTTCGGTAATCTTATAGTTTGATAAAAACTGAACATCCCAAAATACAGGATTGTATGAGCCTTTTGTAGGCAAGGAATTCAATAAATACCCATTGGATCGATAGCGTGCGCCAAAGAGATAGCTGAAACGGCTGTTTACCTCTTGCTCAGTGTGCAATTCAACCCCAAGCAATGAAGCCATTACTGAGCCCGCAAATGGTTTTGGTTTTTTATACTCAATATCAAGAACAGAACTCAGTTTGTCGCCATATTGCGAATCAAATCCCCCGGCTGAAAACTTCACAGAACCAACGAGCGCCGAATTGATAAAGCTCATCCCTTCTTGTTGACCACTGCGCGTTAGAAAAGGCCTGTAAATAGTGAACCCGTTGACATAAACTAGGTTTTCGTCATAACTACCGCCGCGTACATTGTAATTCGTTGTTAGCTCGTTGTTCGATGTGGCCGCCGTCGTATAGGTCAAAAAACGCTCGTAACTTCCGAGAGGAATATTCTGGACATCCGTTATTTTTAATGTGGGCAATTCTAAAGGATCTTGACGTATTTCATGGACGGAAACTCCTGTTTCTTGTTGAAAATTAAACCGAATATCTGGAGCATTTACTTCGGTTCTTGACACAATCAACGTTCGTTTCTCCTCTAAATCCGAAGATCGAAAACTAAGCGTAACAGTGTCTCCAATCGACACATGAAGGATGTAAGTCCCGAGTGAATCTGTATAAGTCAGACTTGGGGATGCCTTGTCACAAAAAACCTTGACATTTTCGACTGGCTTTCCTTTTTTATCCAAGCAAAATCCCTTTACGACCGCTTGCTGCGCGATTGAATTTAGCGCTACACAGAAGAAAAGAAATGTGAGAATTTTGCTCATGGGCCGATCTAAAACGCGTATTTCAAAGGATTATTTTACGAACGAAGAACAACAAAATCTGGATCAAATGGATCAATCGACGCGCAAACACGCTGGACAAACCCGTTCAAGTCGCCATCGGCTGCCAAGGAAAACACACTCACCGATCTTTCCTGCATTGAATTCTTAGGCACAATGCGCTCATGGATTTGCTCGATGGCCCGCAATGCCGTGTCGTGACGTTGCTTTACCGTTTTGGTGATTTTATCTTTAATACTCTGAATGGTTTTTTCAAGACGGACACCCTCTGCTTCGGCATACCCCGAAAGCCCTTCGTCGCATAACAAGACATGAGTTGTAATGCTTTCACGCAAAAGTTCGAGGTGTTCATCAATTTGAGTAAAGTCCACCTCATCGGAAGCTTTTAAAGCCAAGTACTGTTCTTTCAGCCGATGCACATCCTGGAACATGTCCTCTAGGACAATTCCATACTTATCCATTTTTTTTGCCGTGGATGAATCAATCATCAAGATAGACGTTCGCACTTGAATGAGCGGATAAGGAACCGAAACCTGATCGAACACGCCTTTCAATTGCAACCAATATGAAATTTCTCCTGCCCCACCGACGTAACACAGGTTAGGAAGCAAAAGTTCTTGATAAACCGGTCGAAGAATAACATTCGGTGAAAATCGTTCTGGATGAACACTTGACTCTTCAAGTAATTCCTTCAAGGTACGTTTTCCTATTCCCTCAATAAAAAACCCGTCCTCAATTTTTATAATTCTTTCGCGCGCATTCGCTGTCAGATAAAACAAATTCACTTCACGTGGTGTGGCTTGAACTTTCCAACCTTCATGATTCAAGCATTCGTTTGTTTTAACAACAGCCTTGTAGGAAAACTCTTCACTTAATTCTTTATGAATGATTGGAACGAACTGTCTCTTCAGTAATGCATGATCCCCGTCAATACACAATAAACCGTATTCCGAAAAAAGCTCATGAATCAGTGAAAAAGAAGCTTCAGTCAAGGTATCACCAGAATAAGCGGATAAAAATGCGTCAATTTGCGAGGTGTCCACTCGGCTAAAGGAAGTGTGAATTTCATCTTTCAATGCCTCCAGTCCTTCGGTTTCAAAACGGCCTACTGCGCCCGTTTGCGCTGTCTCCCATTTTAACTCACGACCAAACAATTCAACGCTAGAAATTTCTTCGTAGTCGTGATCTTCCGTTGCCATCCAGAAAACAGGAACAAACTGGCAACCCGGATATTCTTTTTTTAATTCCTCACTAAGTCGAATGACATGAAGAATTTTGTAGATCATGAAAACAGGACCAGTGAAAACGTTCAATTGATGTCCTGTTGTTAGTGTAAAACACGCGGGGTTACTGATGCCCTCAATATTTGATTGAACTGCTGACGATTGTTTTTTGTCGGAATACAATTCTTCCCAATACGCTTTCAATATTTCACGTGAATTGGTACCGAAAGAATTTTTCTTTAATTCGATTTGATTTGAGAAATGTTCAAGCGAAAAAGAATTTTGAATAAATGGGAGAACTTTTTCTTGGTCCGACGCAAGCATGAGCTGTTGCTCCGTAAAATAACCTGTATGCGATCGCGGGATGTTGAACTTTTGCATGTACAAATGTAATCAACTCAAACATGACTTCATTCGAATGATTGCCCTTATCTTTGTCAAAAAAAAGAACATGGAAGCGATTATACGCACAAACAAGGGGGAAATGAAAGTATCCCTTTACACCGAAGACGCGCCGAATACGGTTGCTAATTTTGTTAAACTTGCCAAAGAAGGCTACTACGATGGATTAAAATTTCACCGCGTTATTCCAAATTTCATGGTTCAAGGCGGATGTCCGAATAGCCGAGATGGTGCGAAGGGAATGCCGGGAACAGGTGGACCAGGTTATTCCATCGATTGTGAAGTAAAAGGGGGAAGTCAGCACCACGACCGCGGAGTTTTGTCCATGGCACACGCTGGAAGAAACACAGGAGGATCACAATTTTTCATTTGTCATTCTCGCGACAATACAGCACATCTCGATGGGAACCATACGTGCTTTGGTAAAGTTATTGAAGGCGTTGATATTATTGACGATATCCGTCAAAACGACAGCATCGATTCGGTAGAAATTATTGATTAAAAAGTAATAAAAGTCCAGCGTTAACTGGACTTTTTACTTTTATTTTTTTGTCAGTTGCTTTGCCATTTTTACATAATTGGCATGCGCTTCCTTAAGATCTGGACAATTTTCAGCAATGGCATCTGCGAATTCCTTTGAAACAGGGTTTATGTCTTTTTTTTCAGCCATCTCCAGCGCACAAACCGCATAATTCGCGTCTGTCATATCGATATTAAGTGCTTTAAGCTCTTCACTTTCAACATCTTTTTTCTTCATGCATTCGCACATTTTGTTTGAAGCTTGGCGATAATCCTCCTTGCTAGGTCCGCAAGAAGCAAGAACTGAAATAACCACCACACCTGTAAAAAACACTTTTTTCATCCTTTGATTTTTTTTGATAAAAATAGGCAGAATGGCGAATTAATAAATGAAAAGTGAAAAATTAAAAATGAAGTACAGCTCATTCATTCATGTCCATTCATTCCTTGATATGAATAGTTTTTAACAATCGGAAAAATTGATTAAAAATTTAAATTTCAAACACTACATTTGTTAATCATGAGTGATTTCGTTGTTTCCGCTAGAAAATATAGACCTCAAACCTTTGACACAGTCGTTGGTCAACGGTCTATTACATCTACTTTAAAGAATGCGATAAAAACAGATCACCTGGCGCAAGCATTCCTTTTTTGTGGATCTCGCGGCGTAGGAAAAACATCCTCCGCACGTATTCTTGCAAAGACCATCAATTGTTTCAATCGCACAGAAAACATTGAAGCATGCGACGTGTGCGATTCATGCATTTCATTCAATACTGGAAACTCGCTGAATGTGTATGAATTGGATGCTGCCTCAAACAACTCCGTAGAAGACATTCGAAATCTAGTTGACCAGGTGCGTATACCTCCACAACTTGGAAACTATAGGGTCTACATCATAGATGAGGTCCACATGTTGTCAAATTCAGCTTTCAACGCATTCCTAAAGACCTTAGAGGAGCCTCCTAAGCATGCGATTTTCATTCTTGCTACGACTGAGAAGCATAAAATTATTCCAACGATTTTATCGCGTTGTCAGATTTTCGATTTCAATAGAATTCGTGTCAAAGACATTGCAGACCATTTGGCTGGAATCGCAGTAAAGGAAAGCATTGCCATTGATTCTGAATCCTTGCACCTCATCGCTCAAAAGGCAGATGGCGCCTTGCGTGATGCACTTTCCATGTTTGACCAAATCGTGACATTCACAGGTACAACAATTACCTACAAGAGTGTTTTGGAGAATTTGAACGTACTCGACTACGATTACTATTTCAGAATCGTTGAAAGTGCCGAAAAAGAGGACATCCCTGCTGCTCTGCTGCTCTTGAATGATATCATTGACAAAGGATTTGATACCCATAATTTTTTAGGGGGACTTTCCGAACACTACCGCAATTTATTGATGTGTAAGGATGTTCGAGTTGCGTCTCTACTTGAGGTAGGTGAAGCAGTTGAACAACGCTACATCGATCAAGCCAAGCCCCTTGAAAGTGCTTTGATTATTCGTGCTTTGGGCGTATTGAGCAAGGCAGATGTTGAGTACAAGTCTGCAAAAAATCGGCGCTTGCTCGTCGAAATGGCGCTCATGCAGCTCTGTTCCATTAAGCAGGAGCAGGAAAAAAAAAACTCCTGACTGACCCGGTAGCGATTATTCCGTTCCCTAATCAAAATCTTCGCGACAAAGTTCCGCAGACGCCAAAACCTTTAGCGCCTCCGGTTCGTCAAGAAATTCCTCGTGAACCAGAACCGAAGGTGAGTGCAGTGCCCATTGGCACTTTAAACACCACCAACCTTTCCATCTCTAAGATGATGGAAAAAGAAGAAAGCGAGCCTGTAATAGAGCGAAACACCGAAAATCTGCCACGAGAAGATTTCTCATTTGACAAATTAAAAATGTTGTGGCGTCGCTTTGCTTTTGAAATGAAGGAACGCAATTTAGACACGTTCTACAACGCCATGATCAAGCGGGAGCCTACGATTAAAGATGATGTGATTTTGAAAATGGAGGTAGATAACCAAATTCAAATTGACTACATCACACCGCATCTTCAAGAAATGCGCGCATTTTTCCAAAAGGAATTGCGCAATTACTCTGTGAACATCGAAATTTTCCTGAGTGAACACCCTGAGGAAGAAGTAAAATACCTCAGTGGCAAGGATAAATTCGCTGCCTTGGCGAGAAAAAACCCGAATCTTCATACGCTGAAAAACACCTTCAATCTAGACATCGATTACTAGAATTTCACACGAAACTGAAGGCTAATATCCGATTTCTTCGCGCCTAAAATTTCCTCTGCACCCGTTCCTATCGTTTTCTTGTGGGCATAAATGCTCACGCCATAGCGAAACCATACGTCGCAATGTGATAAAAAGGTCCAGCGCACCACAACATATCCTCGACTACCTTGATTAAACAGTGCGGGAATTGAAAACACATTTAATACATTGTTTTCATAGGCATAGAGGCGAGAATCATAACTGTCTGTATCAAATAAGGTATACCTAAATGTAAAATCCAAAGGCCAAGATTTCGGTTTTATAAGTACATCACTGAAAAGAACGACACCTTTTTCATTCGAATTGCTCAAACGCTTCAAAGAAACGCACTCCATGCGCGATCGAAATGTGATATATTCATTCGCCGTATAAGAAATGTGAATGCGGTAGTTCATTTTTTGGACATCCTCAATAAAAGGAACAGTTCCATCAAGATCACGGCTATTTTGCTGATGAATCTGTTGACGGTAACGTGCATAAATCTCTAGGGATTTGTTTGGTCGGTAATTCAATTGGAACAATACCTCATTTCCTTTTGTTGGGGCAGAAACTTGGTAGTTGAGCCAAGGAAATGTAAAAACATCCACAAAGGCGTTCATCGTAAATGACCTATTCGGCTGAAACTTTAAGCCCATATACAGACCTCTTTCGTTTTGTGTGCTGCCATTTTCCGAAAATCCAGCTGTGTAAAACGAGGCATAATTGCGATCGTAAGAACGGAACAAAGCACTAAACGAACAGCGCGGATGTAAGGCCAAAAGTACACCGTGAAGTTGGGCCTTCGCTTTTGTTGAGGCATTGACTGAAAATTCACCGAAAAAGTGGGTATTCTTATAGAGGATGCTGTAATCCATGCTCCCAGTGAACACGCGATCACCTCGGAAATCAAATTGATTATACGGCAAGGTTTCTTTTAGTATTGGTTGATCATATCCTTGATAGACTGCTTGGACCCCAAGTTGAATTCGTCGCAACTGAAATCGAACCGAAGTGCCTGCAATGGTTTCCTTCAGAGAATTGCGGTGAGAAATTTCAGCATTCGTGCGATGCAAGCCCGTCAAATCTGTGCCTGAGGCAAAGAAAAATGCTCCATTTGTTGAATCCATCTCAAGTTTGGCATCCACCTTCTTCATCGATGCAAAGGTTAATATACTCCATGCGCCAAAGCCCAGATGAACCGCCGCCCCTCGAAGAAACCGAGATTCATCAGTGGATTTTAATGGCCTTAAAGACTGCGCTGTTTTCTTGATCGACATGGCCTCGGCCGACTTATTGAAGGCATAGCCCGTCCAAAAATTTATACCTTGGCCGAATTGTACCTGATAGTCACCTAGAGCAAATGACTTAAGGTATTTCCCCCCTTGATAAAAAGCGTGTGCTGAGTAAAAATCGAAGCCATTTTTTTGTGCGCCATGAAAAAATGCTTCTCCAGGATCCTTTTCCGCCGTAATTCCCACGCTGAGATTTGTTCGATAGGCATAGTTGAGGCGTGTGTAATAATGGTCTTTGTTTCCGTGGTAATAGGCATTGCTCGTGCTTAATAGTGAATCACTAACTTCAGTGTAACCCTGTTTTTTCTGAGGAATTGTTTGGTAACGAAAAGTTGCTTCGTAACTGCCCTGTCTTATAGCCTCCTTTACTGAAAGGTGCAATTGGTCCAGTTTATCATCTATGCGAACAAAAGGGAGAACGCGGTCGATCGTTTCTTGGTCCCAAAAATCGATACTTTGAAGTTCATAGATGGTAATGAATTTTCCATAAAGTCTTCTGTGTAAGAGAAAAGCATTGATTTGAAAATCGGACAATAAGAAAATCGCTTGCAACTCTCCTTCCTCCACCGCATTGAGATTCATTGGGTGTTCAGCATAATCATTCAAGAGCTCTGTGAGGTAAGAGAAATCAAGTGTTTCTGATGGAAGGTGCTCTGAAATAAATTCAATGCGCTGTTGAATAAGCTCAGATTTATCTTGTCCAAAGGAAAAAAACGAACTGAATAAAAAGAGCAGAGCGGGATGCAATCCCCTCTTCATTTTGACTTCTCTTTGGTTCGAAAAGTAAAGGTCACTTGGGGAGTCCATCCGAGAAATTGATGGTACTGCGTCGCCACATCCAATTGAAAGGCAGGCCACATACACCCAAAACCGGAGCTAATTTCCAATGGATTTAGCTTGCAGCCTGCTCGAATGGCAATTGACTTATTGGGAAGATACTCCATCCCTGCTTTTATCCTCAAGGCATGCTCCAAGTCTTTTTGTGCTTCAAAGCACAATAACACCAATTTAGACAATGAAATGCTTGATCCCAAGCGCAATTGAGTTGTCAAGCGTTCATCCTGGTCATCAGCCAACTTCGCACGTCCAAGATTAAACACACTCGCACCCATCTTCCAATTTTCAGTGAACGAAACGAATACCCCACATTCGGCTGTCATCGTTGACTGCGTTCCGTAATTCTCGGCAAGGGCTATTCTGTTGTAATTGAATTGAAGGCCTGCGTAAAATTTCTCAGACAATTTCATGCTGTATCCTAGTCCTCCACGAAAAATCCTAAGAAGCTCATTGCCGTGCATAAAGGTTCCGAACGAAAGTACGCCCACTCGAATTGGTTGAACGAACACGAGGCCTTGCGATTGCAGCTCCTTAAGTAAAAACCTTGATTGATAGGTGGCAGAAACTGTTGATTGACGCATGGAAGCCAAGGCACCTGGATTGGATTGAAAAGCCCAGGGGTCAGATAGAGCAACATGCGCAGCGCCACAAGCGGCAAGTCGAGCTCCGACGATTGGTTCGGGCTGAGCAAAAAGGGGATGCAGGAAAAAGGGAATAATTGCGTGCGCAATTGTCGAAAAGTGGTTCATCTATTAAAGATACGGAGAAACATTCCGATCTTCCAAATAATGATGTAGGAGAATTTGAGACCTTTTTGTTAGGCCTTATTTGCGTTCATTGTACCCGTCAAACTCATTATTACCAGCCTGAATAAAAGGTTCTTCGCAATCCATCATAGACATAATACGCAGAATTTCAGGATATTGTTTCGCGTCGTGATGGTAGCGCAAGACCTTAGTACCAAGCACTTGCACCTCATCAAAATCACGATTGCTGTTGATCCGGTAAAAGGCCTTATTGTTTGGTAGTTTTCGGTATTGCGGAAAGTCCGTATTTTTATCACTCACAGATCAAAAGTACAACACAGGATTTATTCTCCATGACGAAAAAAGAAAAAGCGAAGTATATCATTGAGGAATTGGAACATTTGTACCCGGAAACGCCCATTCCCTTAGACCATAGTGATCCCTATACCCTACTTATAGCTGTTCTGCTTTCTGCGCAATGCACCGATGTCCGGGTGAACAAAATCACTCCTGCTCTATTTGCACGTGCAAAAAATCCTACGGACATGATTACGCTCAGTGTCGAGGAAATCCGTGCGATTATTCGTCCTTGTGGACTTTCACCGAAAAAATCGGAGGCTATATTTCAACTATCACATATCCTGTTGAACAAGCATCAAGGAGAAGTACCTCAATCGTTTGAAGCTCTGGAAGAGCTGCCAGGTGTTGGACACAAAACAGCATCGGTGGTCATGGCGCAATCCTTTGGAGTTCCTGCATTTCCTGTTGATACACACATCCATCGTTTGCTAACGCGTTGGGGAATCACCTCAGGAAAAAATGTGGAAGAGACCGAACGCGACGCAAAAAAACTCTTTCCAAAAGAAAAATGGAATAAATTGCACCTGCAAATCATTTTCTATGGCCGTGAATACTCTCCCGCACGAAGTCCGAAACGGGAAAAAGATTTTATGACCATGCGTATAGGAACAGCAAAAGCAATCAAGGAACTCGTGTAATGACGACTAGGAATCAACATAAAATGAAGTTCAATCTCCTTTCATTATTTTGGGTGACGCTCATCTACATGCTTATCTTTTGTCATCCTTCTTATGGTCAAACCGATCAAAAAAATCCTTGGGATGTTCGGGCAGATGCTCATTTTGGTTTTGTTCTTCCCGAATACCAGCATTTCAACTATTTGGTCGAAAAACCCATCCAAGGCATTGAATTGAGTTTGCACAAGGCCTCACGAGGTAGAAATTTTTGGGAACAATTGTACCGTTATCCAGAATTTGGTTTTTCATTGTTTGCAAGTTCCTTGGGTAACAATGAGGTTTTTGGTCATGAAATCGCACTCTATCCTTACATTCAAACACCACTCATTCGAAAAGACAAGTTTCAATTTTCGAGCACCTTTGGCTTTGGTGCGGGCTATGCCACGAAAAAATTTGATTTGGTGAACAACTATCAAAACGTTTCCATTGGTTCGCATTTAAATATACATTTCAACTTCAAACTTTCGACACATTACGATATTAGTCCGCATTTTCGACTCAATGCTGGACTGTCTTTTATCCATTTCTCAAATGCCAACATGGCCGAGCCAAATCTTGGCATTAACCTTTTTACTGCGCATGCTGGCATCAATTACCGTTTACGAGAGCGACTTCCATTTATTGAGCATGAATTGAAAGCACATCAACCTGCTCACGAGTTCGCCTTCATCTATGCTTTAGGTGGCAAACATACACGAGCTCTGCAAACCGATGTCTATTTCACTTCATCCATCTCTGCGGAATACAAGTACCACTTCAAAAGAAAATTTCATTTTGGTGCAGGACTAGATCTCTTTTATGACTCTTCAACAGAGGTAGAAATGGCAGCCAACGATAAGCCCGGTTTTACCACAGCCGATAACTTTAGAACAGGGATACACCTCTCACAAGAAGTGGTTTTCGAACGATTCAGTTTCATTTTGCAAGAAGGACTTTATGTTGGACTTGTGGATCAAGTGAATGGGAAACGAATGTACAACCGAGGAATTTTGAGGTGGAAAATAAATCCACACTGGATGATGAGTATTTCCATGAAAAGTCATTTGCATATTTTGGACTATCCTGAACTTGGTTTTGGTTATTATTTTATTCGAAAAAAGACATGAAACAACTCATTCTTTTCCTTCTAATTCCTGCACTTCTTTTCGTTCGATGCGCCAAAGAAAAAGCTGTTGAAACGGTTCAAATGTCACTTTCAGAATTTGACACCTTGACGCTGAATAGTGTATTTGACGTCTACCTCATTCAAGGAGACAGCAACTTCGTGACGATTGAAGGCAATCCTAAAATCGTCGAAAAAGTGCGTGCTGAAGTCATGAACAACACCCTGAATTTCTACAACGATTTTAGCGGAAAATGGCTTCATCCATCCAATAACCGCATCAAGTTAACGATAACAACGAATGGTCTAACCCGCATCAATTCGGGTGAAACCTCAAATATCCAAACATTAAACACCCTCACGGGAAATGAAATAGGCATTGTCATGACCTCAAAACTAAATCAGGCGACCTTGGACATCAATTGCAACTCCTTTTATTTCTGGAACAATTTCCCGTGTGGTGGAAAGCTCACTCTTCGCGGCACAGTGCATGAATTGAAAATTTGGTCTGTTGCACTGATGGCGGTTGAAGCAAAGAATTTGACTGCAGATATTGCCACATTAGAAAACAAATCAAAAGGAGACATCTCAGCGACTGTTACCCAATTTCTGCATTACCGCATAGGTGGCAGCGGAAACATACAATTGTGGGGTAATCCTGCTAATCTTGTCGACACCGGATCTGATGGCGACGGAATACTCATTCAACATTAAAAACACAAGCCATGATTAACGAGCAAGTTCAAGAGTATATAGACAAAGTCCCCGAAGAGCGCAAAGAACATTTCATGCATTTGTTTGATGCGATTCGCAACAAGCTACCAGAAGGTTTTGAAGAAACAATAAGTTACGGGATGATTGGTTGGGTCGTTCCAAAATCCACCTATCCTGCCGGATACCATTGCGATCCAAAGTTGCCTTTGCCCTTTCTCGGGATGGCCTCTCAAAAGAACTTTATATCAGTGTACCACATGGGGATTTATGTCAATCCAGACCTTATGGAATGGTTTACGGCTGAATTTAGCAAAGTTGCGAAGTTGAAACTCGACATGGGCAAGAGCTGCATTCGGTTCAAGAAAACAGAATTGATTCCCCTTGAATTGATGGGAGAACTTGCCAAGAAAATGACGCCCCAGGATTGGATTGTGCGTTACGAGGCGTTGTTGAAGAAGTAATGGAGCATGGACCGTCCGCCGAAGCGGCCTGATGGAACATAGACCGCTGCGCTGATAGACAAAAGACGCTTCTTCGCTCCTTGAGCTTCGAAGGACAAAAGACCGTCTGCCGAGGTAGAATTAAAGACAAAAGACCGCTGCGCTAAAAGACTTGATTGTACTTCGAAACTTAAGGACAAAGGACCGTCTGCGGCCTAGCCACCAAAATCCACCAACTCGTAATTAGTAATTAGTAATTAATAACTAAACAACAGTTGGTTTTTTCAGTCCACGATAAAGCAAAATCACCCCCGCGATAACAAGCGGAATACTCAGTATTTGTCCAGTATTCAGGAACAATTGCTCATCGCGTGCCGTTTGTCCTAGTTTGACGAATTCCACCATGAATCGCGCCCCCCAAATGAGGATTAAGAAACTACCAAAGACAACTCCTGGACGTTTCCAAAGGTCTTTTTTCCAGTACAAGAACATCAAAATGAGGAAGGCAATGAAATAACAAATGGCTTCATACAACTGTGCAGGATGACGAATTGGAATAGCGTTCCATGAGCATTCGAAGGGTGGCATACAGTCGTGGTGAAGGAAGCGAAAACCCCAAGGCATTGTCGTTTCATCACCTACCATTTCGTGATTTACAAGGTTTCCAAGACGAATAAATGTACCTCCGATGGCAATTGGTGCTGAAATGCGATCGAGCATCCATAAATACGGTTTGTGAATTACGCGACGGGAATAGATGTACAAAGAGATGAGAATAACAATGGCTGCACCATGACTGGCAAGTCCACCCTCCCATACTTTGAGCATATCCCCGGGGTGAGAGAAATATCCACGTTCAAGTACTACACCATCAGCACTTACTTCATCCCAATAGGGGCCATAGAAAAAAACATGTCCGAGGCGCGCACCAACGATGGTTGCCACTACCATGAACAGCACCAACTTATCAAGCATTTCGTCTGAAATACCGTCCTTTCGGAACATTTTCCGCACCACAAAATAACCGATAATCAAGCCTGTAACAAACAGCAAACCATACAAATTTGGCGTATTGTATCCATCGATAAGTTGGGAGTCGACATCCCAGTTGATTGCTGCTACCATTTTACTTCTCCAATTTGATTGACTGGATTAAAGGTAATGGTTTTTCTTTGTGTACTAAAAATGGAAGTTTTTCAGATCGTCCTTTTTTAAAAATTTTATTGCTTGCAGACATCCCTTTTCTAAGTTCCTTTTGTTCCTCCTCCGACAAATGGGTCGTTTGTTGACAATCCGTCGAACAACAATTTTCCATTTTATCCTTGCAGCTTTCACACTGGATGAAGAGCAAGTGACAGGCATCGTTCACGCAATTTGTGTGGGTATCTGCTGGTTCACCACATTGATGGCAAACTGAAATCACATCGTCAGAGACACGTTCACCACGTCGCTCATCGAAAACAAAATTCTTCCCGATGAACTTATTCTCAAGACCCGCATTGCGGCAGTCATTCGCATATTTAATGATTCCACCTTCTAGTTGATGTACATTTTTGAATCCACGATGTTTGAACCAAGCCGATGCCTTTTCACAACGAATGCCACCCGTACAGTACATGACCACATTTTTATCCTCGTTTCCTTTCAGATAAGCTTCCTCAATGAAGGGCAATGACTCCCGAAATGTATCCACATCAGGAAGGATTGCTCCTTTAAAATACCCCACTTCCGATTCGTAGTGATTGCGAAAATCAATAAGAATGGTATTTGGGTCGTTGGTCAATTGATTGAAATCTTCGGCATTGAGGTGCTTCCCTATGTTGGTGACATCGAAAGTTTGATCCTCAAGGCCATCCGCCAAAATTTTATCCCGAACCTTAATTTTCAACTTCAAGAAAGAAAATTCCGCTTCTGAATCATCGACAGCGATGTTGAGCCGCACTCCATTCAAGAAATCAATCTGGTACAAATCCTCTCTGAAACGATCGAGGTATTGAATTGGAACAGCAATTTGAGCGTTAATGCCTTCAGGTGCGACATAGGTTCGTCCTACGACATCAAT
>CAIQQH010000018.1 GCA_903873915.1 uncultured Flavobacteriia bacterium
GGTTGGCATACTACCATCTTCCCTCCTTACTTTGTGGCAGGTGCTGTATTCTCCGGATTTGCGATGGTACAAACACTTCTTTTGGTGATGCGTAAGGCAATGGGTCTTGAGGCATATATCCATACGAAACACGTGGAATACATGAACATTGTAATCATGGTTACGGGTTCAATCGTGGGTGTGGCTTACTTGACAGAGTTGTTCGTTTCTTGGTACTCAGGAGTGGAATATGAATCATACGCATTTATCAACCGTTTCTCTGGGCCGTACTGGTGGGCATATTGGTCAATGATGACATGTAACGTAATTAGTCCGCAGTTGATGTGGTTCCGTCCATTGAGAAGAAGCTTGTTGTTTACATTCATTATCTCAATTGTCGTAAACATCGGTATGTGGTTCGAACGTTACGTAATTATCGTGACATCCTTGCACCGCGACTACCTTCCATCAGCATGGAGTATGCACTACCCAAGTCACATCGATATCGCCATTTATATTGGTACAATCGGTTTGTTCTTCACCTTCTTCTTGTTGTTTGCCCGTTACTTCCCTGTACTTGCATTGAACGAAATCAAAACAATCTTGAAATCGTCAGGTGAATCTTACAAGAATGCACCGGATCATTCACACGACAATCACTCAAACCATTAATGTTAGAATCATGGCAGAGAAAGTAATATATGCAATGTATGACGACGACGATGTGCTAAAAGATGGCGCAAAGAAGTTGGTTGCAAAAGGAGTAAAAATCTCGGAGGTATTTTCACCGTTTCCGATTCACGGAATTGATCCCATCATTGGAATTAAAAATACGCGTTTGGGAATTTTGGCCTTCATCTATGGAATTACGGGTACCATGTTGGCCACCTATGGAATGCGTTTCTTTATGGTGGAAGACTGGCCGATGAATATTGGTGGTAAACCAAACTTCACGTATTTGGACAACATGTTGGCGTTTATTCCAATTACGTTTGAGTTCACCGTATTGTGTGCTGCTCACGGAATGGCAATTACATATTTGTTGAGAAACAAAACACTGCCTGGTATGCCAGCGCAAAATCCTGACCCACGCACAACGGATGATAAATTTGTGATGGAAATTCGCTTATCAGAAAATTCAAGCTTCTCTGCGGAGCAGTTGGAAGGAATGATTCGTGAAACAGGAATGATCGAATTGGATCAAAAGGAAATTAAATAATTGCCAGGTATTGAAAAATACTGCGTCTGACACAAAAAATATATTAGACAGATGAAAATGAACTTCAAGGCATTAGCAGGTTTGACATTGATTGCAGCGACAGGATTAATTCTTGGCTCTTGCACATCAAACCCAGACAGCCCCGGATTGGAATACATGCCAGACATGTACCGATCACCCTCGATAGAAGCTTATGTGGATTATGGTGAGGTGCGCGGTAAAGAGTACATGAACATGAAAATGACCTTGTCAGCGATGACTCCGCCTGCGGGAGCAATTCCTTACTTCGGAACGGATTCAGCAACGGTTTCATTGATGTTGCCCTATTTCCGTAAAGCGAACATAGCTTTCCGTGAAACACATGGCATGTATGGTGCAGATTTGACAACAACAGACGAGTACACCTTGGCAGCAGGGGATGTGAATCCGTTTAAAGTCACTGCAGCAAATTCTGAAGAAATTTTCAAAAAAGGAAAAGAATTGTACACTGCAATGTGCCAGCACTGCCATGGTGAAAAAGGAGACGGAAACGGCCCTATGGTTTTGAGTGGTGCTTATGCTGGTGTCCCGAATTACATGGATCGTGCAGCCGTTTCTGACGGACAAATGTTCTACTCAATCTACTACGGTAAAGGAGCTATGGGGTCACACAGATCTCAGTTGAATAAAAAGGAAATTTGGACCTTGGTACACTACGTAAATCGTTTCCAAGATCCAAATTATGGAAAGTTTGATGCAAGCGGATTGGCCATGGCTGCTCCTGCTGCAGCAGATACAACAGCAGCGGCAAAGAAATAATCATCTGAATGACTACGAACATGGAATTCAAAATTACGAATAGAGCAAAAACAGTAACCTTGGCACTCATTGTTGTCGGTTTATTGTTCACAGCGATCGGCATCTTTACCGGTATGAGCGATCATCATTTTGCAACACGCTTGCTTGCAAATGGGCTAATCAACAGTTTCTTCTTCTTCGCTTTAGGTCTAGGAGCATTGTTCTTCTTGGCTTTGCAATACGCAACTGAGACAGGATGGTATGCATCTGTGAAGCGCGTTATTGAAGCAGTAGCAGGTTTCCTACCTTATGGAATGATGCTTATGTTATTGACTTTGTTGACGATCACGTTCATGCACGGCGCGCACATCTACTCTTGGATGGACCCAGCAATGTACACGAAAGGAAGTCACCACTACGATGCAATTATTGCAGGGAAACGTCCTTTCTTGAATGAGATTTTCTTTTGGGTGAGAACCTTGGTGTACATGGCCATCTATTACATCTTCTGGATGGGTTTTAGAAAGCGGTCTTTGTTGGAAGATTCAATAGGTGGAACAGAGCTTCACTTCAAAAACTACAAAAAAGCAGCTACGTTCTTGGTATGCTTTGCTGTATTTAGCTCAACTTCCTCTTGGGATTGGTTGATGTCAATCGATGTGCATTGGTTCTCTACTTTGTTTGGATGGTACACGTTCGCTGGAATGTGGTGTTCAACAATGGTAGTTCTTGTTTTGACAACACTCTATTTGAAAAAATTGGGTTACTTGCCAAATGTAAACGATAGCCACATCCATGACCTTGGAAAATGGACATTCGCAACGTCATTCTTGTGGTCATACCTTTGGTTCTCTCAGTTCATGTTGATCTGGTACGCAAACATTGGTGAAGAAGTCGCTTATTACATCATGCGTATTGAGAACTTTAAAATACTTTATTTCTCTATGTTCTTGATCAACTTCGCATTCCCGATGTTAATCCTCATGTCAAGAGATGCAAAAAGAAATGCTGGAATTTTGACATTGGTTGGTTTGATCATCCTTACAGGACACTGGTTGGATGTTTACATCATGGTTTCCGCAGGAACACTTGGAGCACAAGCTCAATTTGGATTCTTAGAATTGGGAATGGTACTCGCTGTCTTGGGATTCTTTGTACGTATGATTCTAGTAAATCTTACAAAGGCACCTCTTACACCGGCGAATCACCCATTCTTGGATGAAAGTGTTCACCACGAAATATAATTTGAATTTATTTTATCACAGATAATTGACTAAAGATGTTAAGTAAATTAATCGCACTGCTCGTAATCGTTTTGGGTGTTGTTGCAATCTCCCAATTGGTTCGTGTTTACGAATTGTCGTCAAAGCTCCGCAAGCGTGGTGAACACGAAATCACAGATCGTGACAATAATTTCAATGGACGAATGATGTTCTTGTTTGTTATTGCCTTGTATGTATTTTTCTTATGGCTAGTTCTTCGTTACGGTTGGACTGGACGAGGAGAAGCGGCATCTACAATCGGACGTGAAACGGATTGGTTGCTGAATGTAAACTTTATAGTAATCATTGCTGCTTTCCTCTTAACAAACACATTGTTGTTTTACTTCACGTACCGATATGTGCGAAAGGAAGGTGTTAAGGCATTTTATTATCCTCACAACAACAAGTTGGAGATGCTATGGACGGTAGTTCCGGCATGCGTACTTGCAGTGATTATCATTCTTGGATTGAAGAAATGGAACGATGCTACTTCAGCAGCTTCTGATGAAGCGATTCGTGTGGAACTTTTCTCAAAGCAGTTTGATTGGACGGCGCGTTATTCTGGGTACGATAACATCCTTGGTCGTTTCGATTATAAATTGACGACAGACAAGAATGAATTGGCCCTCATGACAACTGCAACAATTGACAGCGCAATCTTCTCAATGGAACATGGTTTAACAGGAATTGATTCACTTGTGTCGAAATTGAACAACCGCAAAATCATGTTGGTTCCTGAGGAACGTGAGAAAATGGAAACTGACCTCTCTCGCAAGGAACGATTGATTCGTTTGTTGTATCAAATGCGTGCACACCACGACAAGAAAATGGATCGTGCAGCAGAAGATGACATCATTCAAAAAGACACATTGTACCTTTGCGCAAATAAGGAATATGAGTTTAATTTCCGTGCAAAGGATGTGCTTCACTCGGCTTATTTCCCACATTTCCGTGCACAAATTAATACAGTGCCTGGAATGACAACACGATTTAAGTTTACTCCTGACATCACAACGAAGCAAATGCGCGTTAAGAAAAACGACGCGAAATTCAACTACGTGTTGATGTGCAACAAAATATGTGGTGGTGCCCATTACAAAATGAAAATGATTGTTGTTGTGTTGTCGGAAAAGGAATACAACAATTGGATGAAGGCTGCGCAGGCGAAAACGTTTAAAACAATTTTCTCGCCAGCTCCAGCTGCACCAGCAGCAGCGACACCAGCAGATTCAACAGGGGTGGTGTTAGATACAATGGCAATGCCTGCACCCGTTAAATAATTAAGATTTACAACTCTTTAAATAAAGTCAAATGTCAGCAATAGCGCACGAAGAACACGGACATCACGAAGCACACGGTCATCACGACCATGAGCACCATGAAGAACATTTCGTTTCGAAGTACATCTTCAGTCATGACCACAAAATGATCGGAAAACAATTCTTGATCACCGCTGTGTTCATGGGGGTTGTCGCCATGTTACTTTCTATACTCTTCAGAATCCAATTGGCGTGGCCAGGTGAGAGTTCTGATTTCTTATCGTTCTTCTTGGGTGAAACTTGGGCGCCAGAAGGTGTCTTGAAGGAAGACATGTACCTCGGACTTGTAACGATTCACGGAACAATCATGGTCTTCTTCCTTTTAACGGGTGGATTGTCAGGTACTTTCTCGAATATCCTCATTCCTTTGCAGTTGGGTGCGCGTGATATGGCATCAGGGTTCCTGAACATGCTTTCGTTCTGGTTCTTCTTTATCTCTTCGATCTTAATGTTCTGTTCTTTGTTTATCGAAACAGGACCAGCAATGGCAGGTTGGACAGTTTATCCTCCACTATCTGCATTGCCTCAAGCGGTTTCAGGATCAGGTTTGGGAATGACGATGTGGTTGTTCTCTATGGCTATTTTCATTGCCGGATCGTTGATTGGTTCATTGAATTACATCGTTACAGTATTGAACTTGCGTACAGCGGGGATGACGATGACGCGCATGCCATTGACCATTTGGACCTTCTTCGTTACAGCTATTCTTGGTGTTCTTTCATTCCCGGTTTTACTTTCAGCAGCCTTGTTGTTGATCATGGACCGTTTGGCAGGAACAAGCTTCTATCTTTCAGACATCATTGTACAAGGTGAAATGTTAACGAATCACGGTGGATCTCCATTGTTGTTCCAACACTTGTTTTGGTTCTTAGGTCACCCTGAGGTATATATCGTACTCCTTCCTGCATTGGGACTTTCTTCAGAAATTATATCTACGAACTCACGCAAGCCGATCTTTGGTTACCGCGCGATGATTGGTTCTATCTTGGCAATTGGTTTCCTATCCTTCATTGTATGGGGTCACCACATGTTTATCACCGGAATGAATCCGTTCTTGGGAAGTGTATTCGTATTTACGACCTTGTTGATTGCGATTCCTTCGGCCGTAAAAGTATTTAACTACTTGACAACGCTGTGGAAAGGGTCTTTGGTCCTTACTCCAGCAATGTTGTTCGCGATTGGATTGGTATCGACATTTATCACAGGTGGTGTTACAGGAATTATCCTTGCGGATTCTGCTTTAGATATTGCAGTGCACGATACCTACTTCGTTGTTGCCCACTTCCACATTGTAATGGGTATGTCGGCAGTCTTTGGAATGTTCGGTGGCGTTTACCACTGGTTCCCTAAAATGTTCGGTCGAATGATGAATACTCGTTTGGGATATGTACACTTCTGGATTACAATCATCGGAGCCTATGGTGTATTCTTCCCAATGCACTTCGTGGGATTGGCAGGAGCACCTCGTCGTTATTACGATTATTCAGTGTATGGTGAATTTGACCAAGGATCTTTGGACATGATGATGGACTTGAATGTAATCATTACGATTTTTGCAATTTTTGCAGCAATTGGGCAGCTCTTGTTCTTATTTAACTTCTTCTATAGCATCTTCCGCGGACCTAAGGCGCCTCAAAACCCTTGGAATTCCAACACGCTTGAATGGACTACTCCTGTAGAGCACATGCATGGAAACTGGCCAGGAGAATTGCCTACAGTTTACCGTTGGCCATACGACTATTCGAAGCCAGGAGCGGAGAAGGATTTCATTCCGCAAAACGTTCCTTTGGCTGAAGGTGAAGAAGAACATTAGTCAAACTTGAGAATACTTATGAAGCCTCCCGTTTTTAACGAGAGGCTTTTGTATTTTTGTAAAAACGCAATTCATTGGAAGAAGAGGACTCATTCGATTACCGTCAGGAAGAACAAAATAATGGTGAACAAGAATACGATAAGGTGCTTCGCCCGAAGAAACTGTCTGATTTTGCTGGTCAACCTTCCATTGTCGAAAATCTTGAGATTTTTGTAAAGGCGGCAACCCTTCGTGGAGAACCTTTGGATCACGTGTTGTTGCATGGCCCTCCCGGACTCGGAAAAACAACTTTGGCGAATATCATTGCCAATGAGCTTAATGTAGGATTTAAAGTGACTAGCGGTCCTGTGTTGGATAAACCAGGTGATTTGGCAGGACTTCTTACCAATCTAAATGAAGGGGATGTGCTCTTCATCGATGAAATTCA
>CAIQQH010000019.1 GCA_903873915.1 uncultured Flavobacteriia bacterium
AATCGGGGTCGAATAAATGAATTTAAAAGGAAACTCGTTTTAATAGTAAAAGAAAAACCTGGCTAAGAAGCATTCACCGCATTCTTCATTTTTCATTTTTAACTCTTAATTTTATTTAAAATACAATTCTTTGTTGAAATCGAAGAATACGGAATCCTAAAGGCTGTTAAATTCTTCACTATCGGATCATAGATTTTCTGTTCGACACCCTATGGGGTCGTAAACAAATTTCCACATCAGTGCTACAGACATTTGACCCCGATGGGGTCTTTACGTGTCCTTGACGTCGAACGCTTAAGTCAAACAAATTGAACTCAAAAATAAATGCTTATTTAGGAAAAATACTTTTGTCGAGATTAAAATCAAATTGTACCATTAACAATTGACACCTTACATTTTACCTTTCTACCCAATCGGGGTCGAATAAATGAATTTAAAAGGAAACTCGTTTTAATAGTAAAAGAAAAACCTGGCTAAGAAGCATTCACCGCATTCTTCATTTTTCATTTTTAACTCTTAATTTTATTTAAGCAAGTTGACGTGCCCCCTCTTCTCCTGCCAGCCATCGATATTCTCACACGAGACATAGCGCAAGACCCAGGTGTAATTGCCGTCTTGGACAAGCTTTCCGTTGTAGCTGCCATCCCATCCAAATTCGGGATCGCTTGACTCATAAATCAACTCTCCCCAGCGGTTAAAGATGCGTAGCTCCCAGTTGTAAACTTCGAAGACATCGGTCGCAAACACAGGGTTGAATTCGTTGTTGAACTCGTTGCCATCGGGGGTAAATGTGTTAGGCGCGTAGATCATAAAGGGCTCAATGTAGAGGTTGCGGTAGCTGGTATCTCTGCACCCAAATTCATTGGTGGCCACTTGCATGGGATGCATCCATCCACTCTGGGTATAAGCATACACGAGATTTGGCTCGAAGGAGAAATGACTGCTGTCGTCGAAGAAATAATAGATGCTCGTCGCTCCTTGACTTAAGTCGGTGAAGGTTACCTCTGGATGACAGATGTCGGTTTTTTCTGGATTGACCTTGAAATTTGAAACAGGCGAAGGATGAATCGTGACCAAGTCCTGCTGAAGCATATACAAGGTGTCGATGCAACCCGCTGTGGTGTAAATCTGCAAGCCAACGCTGTAAGTTCCTGGATTGATATACACATGGGATGGATCGTTCGCTGATGATGAACCGCCATCGCCAAAATTCCACGCGTAAAAAATAGGGCTGTCGGCTTGAGACTGATCAACAAACTGGACTTCAGCAGGTGCACAACGTGGGCCATCCAACACGGTGAAATCAATGGTCGGTTCTTGGAAAAGGAACACACTGTCGGTATACGACTGTACGCAACTGTTGAAAGAGCCTGTTAAAGTGACGGGAATAAATCCATTCGTGTTGAACACTACCCCATTTACATCCAAAGTTGTGGCGGAAGGAATGTTTGCATTTGGCCCGAAGTTCCAATTAAACTGTGTAATGGAAGGACCTGTCATTTGTCCGTCGAAATTGAATAGATTGTCAGTAATACAAAGCGAATCGTTGCTTGTGAAAGCCACCGTGAGCAATTCATACACGGTGATGCTTGTTTGCGTCGTATCCACACAAGCTCCATTCGAACTTCCGATTAAGGTGATGTTATAGGTGCCTCCTGTCGGGAAGGTAAATGTCGGTTCAAAGGCCGCGCTAACATCTGTGTTGGTTCCAGCTATACCGAAATCCCAAAGGTAATTGGAGGTCCCTGTCGAATTGTTGCCAAAGGGGATGGACAAGCCTTGACATTCATAGTTAGCCGGCAAACCAATCACAGCCACAGGCATATCAAAAATGTAGATGGAATCCGTGAAGCTGTTTTCACACGACCCGTTATTGGCGCTCAGCGTAACGACATTAAATCCGGGCTGGTTAAACGAAACGTTATTCACATTGAGTGTAGTCGCACTTGCAATGCTTGCATTCGGACCGAAATCCCATAAAAAGGTGGTAGAAGCAGGGCCATCAGTTGAACCAACAAAATCTACACTGTTATTCAGGATACAGAGGGAATCGTCGCTTGTATACGAGATGGTCAAAAGATTGTTAATATTGACCTCCATGTAAGCCGTGTCCGTGCATGGAGAACCTGGATTCACAATCATCATGGCCGTATAAATTCCCGGTTGAGGATAAGTAAATATCGGGGCAAAGTTCGCACTCGCATCGGTCGTTGTGCCAGGAACACCAAAATCCCACAGGTAACTCGTTCCACCATTCGAATTGTTTTCAAATTGCACCGTCAATCCCTGACAATACGACACAAAGGTGGCAAGGTCTTCTTGAATAGGTAAGGTGGCTTGAAGGGTGATGGTGCAATTGATGATGCGAAATAGAAAATCGCGAATAGTCTCACCAATCAAGACCCCATTTCTGTATTCTTGTACACGGACACCCACCACAAAAAGTCCAAGCATTTGCGGAGAGGCCGTTAGGACACCGGTGACCGAATTGATATTGATGCTCGCTCCAGGACCTAAAGGATTTGGGGTTGAAAATCCGCCCGCCCAATTGACCGGAAAAAACGGTGGTGGCAGTGGTGGATTTGGCGCAGTGTTGGTTCCTACAGAACTACCGCCCGCATATGGCGTAACCAAGGAATAGACCAACTGATCGCCATCCGGATCTGTTGCGGAATGATCAAAAACAAGTTCGTCGTTGTTGCAAATTAACAAAGGAGGATAATTGCTAAAACGTGGGCTACTGTTGATCGCAATGCCTGTTTCAGGACCAGGTATGCTCACAGACAAGGTTAATCCCGTATCTGCAGGCGCATTCAAATTCGTAACATTCGGACCCCGACAACACCGTTGATAGGAGAGTGTGTATCCTCCAGGAGTTGGGGGTAGATTCACAATAGTGGTGTAAATAGCCTTCTCCACGCAGATATCCGTCGGTGGAATGATGCATGGATTGTTAAAAACCACAGGCAAAATTACACTTCCCGGAAAAGGAACCTCGATCGTTGAAACATAAATATTCGTGGACCTGTACAAACCGAGTAACAAAGGATTGTCATAGGCCGCACCTGATGAAAGACAATCCCGGTAAACGATGACGACAATCCGGTAATTGTTGTTTCCCAAATAGTCATAATACATTTCCCCTCCCACGATGTGTGAGGCCATTGCCGGTTTGGCAAGCAAGAACAATAGAACAAACAGAAACGACCGCATCAGTTACTTAGACGCAAAAGTACGCTAAATGTTGCCGCAATGTATTAAGGAACCTTAAGCAATCCATGGAGTATCTCCCTCAAATTGAATGACTGTATGCGAATTTTAGGTCTTGGACCATTTTAAAAGGATCGATTTCTTTTCCGGCATCCACAGAAAAGGTGAAGCTCGGAGGCAACATTTGACGCTTTTCAGCTTGCTCAACATAATAGGCCGCGCGTGTTGGATGCGCAGGATAACACACATTAAATGTTTCCTGCCACACCTCCTGTTTCAGTACAGTGAGAATTGTCGCAATCACATCTTCACGATGCACCAAGTTTACTACTTTCTGTCCATCAGTATTTTGTTTTCCCGCTAAGTATTTCACTGGATTTCTATCCTCTGAAATAAGTCCGGCTAAGCGCAGAATCGTAAACTGTCTAGCAGAAAACCGTACAGCTTCTTCCGCTAAAAAAACGGGATGGGTTGCGATGATGGGCGACAATTCAGTGCATGGACCGTCCAGGTCTTGGTAAACGCCAGTTGAACTCGTGAAAATGAGTTTGGTTTTAGTAGTAAATTGAGCGATGATATCTCTCACCTGAGCAGCATAATCCGCTGAACGAGAGGGTGGAAAGTTGAGAATGGCGACTTCAGATTCTTTCACCTTTTCTGAAAGCTGGTCGTGCGATATGCCATCGTACAAGAAACCTTGAATGCCACTGTCCGCTAGGAAAGACAAGTAAGCATCACGCGTTGTGGAGCCATGCACCTCATGTCCCAAATCCATGAGACGTTTTGCCAAGGGAAGTCCGAGCCAGCCACAACCGATTACTGCTATTTTCATGCTATCACAAAAGTAGGAATAGATTCGACCTAGGTGTGTAAAGTTTTACTGCTTTTCCAAACAGCTTTATTCCATCAAAAACAGTTAAAGATTGCTACATTTATATTGTCTTTACAGATTATTAGAAATCCAATGAATAATTCCCTACAAATCAGAACTTTCGAGGAATATCAAGAGAAGTACAAACGAAGTATTGAGCAGCCAGAACTCTTTTGGGGTGAAATTGCGGAAACGTTTCAATGGCAAAGAAAGTGGGATAAGGTACTTGAATGGAATTTCTCTGAGCCGAAAGTAGAATGGTTCATCGGTGGGAAACTGAACATCACCGAGAACGCGCTCGACCGTCATTTGGCCACACGAGGGAACAAAACGGCGTTGATCTGGGAGCCGAACGACCCGAAAGACGACACTGTTCGTTTGACCTACCGTGAATTGTACGAAAAAGTGTGTCAATTCTCCAACGCGCTCAAAAAACAAGGCGTTGGCAAGGGTGACCGCGTATGCATTTATTTGCCCATGATTCCTGAATTGATGATTGCTGTGTTGGCTTGCGCACGCATTGGTGCTGTCCACTCGGTTATTTTCGCTGGATTCTCTGCGGTATCCATTGCCGATCGAGTCAATGATGCAGAAGCAAAGGTCATCATCACATCCGACGGTCTAAATCGCGGCGCCAAACAAGTACCACTGAAACGCATCGTTGATGAAGCCCTGGAACTATGCACGAGCATCGAGCATGTCATCGTATACAATTGCTTGAATTGGCCGACAGAAATGAAAGAGGGTCGCGACCTGTGGTGGAACGACATAATAGCCAACGAATCAAGCGATTGTCCAGCAGAAATGATGGATGCTGAAGATTTACTTTTTATCCTCTACACCTCTGGTTCAACAGGAAAACCGAAGGGTGTAGTTCATACCTGCGGCGGATACATGGTCTATACCGCTTACTCTTTTCAGAATGTATTTCAATATGAAGAGAATGATATTTACTGGTGTACGGCTGATATTGGCTGGGTGACAGGACACTCCTACATCGTTTACGGTCCGCTCATTACAGGTGCGACGACCGTGATGTTCGAAGGGATCCCGACCTATCCTGATGCCGGACGTTTCTGGCAAATCATTGATAAATATGGTGTCAACCAATTCTTGACTGCACCAACGGCAATCCGATCGCTCATGGCCTATGGTGATGAGCATGTGATGAGTTACGACCTGCATTCCTTGAAGGTGCTCGGAAGTGTGGGTGAACCCATCAATGAGGAAGCATGGAACTGGTATTATGTCCATGTCGGGAAAGAGCGCTGCGCCATTGTTGACACCTTCTGGCAAACAGAAACCGGCGGCGTGATGCTTTCTGGATTGGGCAATTTATCTCCCATGAAACCCACATTTGCCGGATATCCCCTGCCGGGCATTCATCCAGTCTTATTGGATCAGGAAGGAAAAGAAATCGAAGAAAGCGATACCGAAGGCTACCTCTGTTTCAAAGCACCCTGGCCTTCCATTCTGCGGACTACATACGGCGACCATGAACGCTGCCGCTTGACCTACTTTGCCTATTACGATGGCTACTATTTTACGGGTGACGGTGCTCGGCGTGATGCCGATGGCATGTACCGATTGATTGGCCGCGTGGACGATGTCATCAATGTTTCTGGCCACCGCTTTGGCACGGCAGAAATTGAAAATGCCATCAACACGAATTCAAAAGTGATTGAATCGGCTGTTGTGGGTTATCCACATCCCATCAAAGGTCAGTCGATTTATGCCTATATCATTCTCGACGATGCCGACAGTGATCATCCAATGGCACGGGCAGAAATCATTGAAACCGTAGCTGCAGAAATTGGAAAAATTGCCATCCCTGAAAAGATTCAATTCGTGAGCGGACTTCCAAAAACACGCTCTGGAAAAATTATGCGCCGCATCTTGCGGAAAATCGCCGAAGGGGATGTCAGCAACCTTGGAGACACATCCACCCTACTCGATCCATTGGTGGTCGAAGAAATCGTTAAAAACGCCTTATAAACATGAAATTCTCTTTGTCATTTGTTCGCTTGCAATGGGCCACGCTCATTTTAATTTACTTGGTTGTCATCGCGGGAAGTTTTGTGCGCATCACGGGAAGTGGCATGGGTTGTCCCGATTGGCCAAAGTGTTTCGGTCAATGGATTCCACCAACAGAAGAAGCGGCCTTGCCGAAGGATTATAAGCAGGTATTTTTCGAAAAGCGCGAAAAGAAAATCATTAAGTTTTGTAAGTTTCTTCGTGGAATTGGAATGGAAAGCACCGCAAAGAAAATTGAAACAGATACCTCACTTGAAAAAGGTGAAGACGACTTCAATGCACGAAAAACGTGGACAGAATACATCAATCGCTTGGTTGGATTCTTGGCTGGCGATGCGATGTTGATCAGCTTCGTGTGGATCTTGCTGCGCTACAGAAAGCGAAAAATTGTGGTGATCAGCACGGTGAATTTAGTCTTGATGGCCATTCAAGCGTGGTTTGGATCCATCGTTGTTGCTTCCAACCTGGTTCCTTGGACCATCACGGTACACATGTTCCTTGCCCTTGTCATCATTGCCTTGCAAATCTACCTCATCCGTCAAATCAGCGACAAACAACAAAGCCACATTCAACTCAGTAAACTCATGCGTGCCATCGCTGTCATTGCCTTTGCGATTACCTTTTACCAGATGTTCTTGGGCACGCAAGTGCGCGAGTACATAGATGAGTTGACCAAGATGGGCTTTGGTCGCGAAAGCTGGACCGACAAACTTGGTTTATCCTTCTTTATTCACCGAAGTTTCTCCTGGCTAGTCCTTGGGTTAATTGTTTTTATGTCGTGGAAAAATGAAAAAGGCGAAAAACACTGGATGATCCGCAGCATCTTTCTTGTTTTAGCCCTTGAATTGACCTCTGGGGTATTATTGGCTTATGCGAACATGCCCGGTTTAGTTCGGACGAGTCACTTGTTGTTTGCTTCTGTGCTGTTTGGGATTCTCTTTATGTTGGTCTTGCGCATGAAACGAATAGAGGGACAATGAGAGTGCTATTGTTTCTGTTTAGTTTGGTCGTTTGTATTCCATTAGTAGCACAAGAGACCCTTCCTTTGGTTCTCGGAGAACAACGCACCATTGATTCCAAGTTTTTAAATGAGGCACGCACCATCAACATTTATCTTCCCGAAGATTATCAGGAAAACGACACTGCACATTACCCTGTCCTTTACATTCTTGACGGGGGCATGGAAGAAGATTTCATTCATTTGGTCGGTTTGGTGCGTTTCAATACCCAGCCTTGGATTGCCCGTTTTCCGAGGTCGATTGTTGTTGGTATCGAAAACACAAAGCGCCGGAGGGATTTCACCTTTGAGGTTGCTTCACTTGATTTCTTGAAGGAAATGGACATTCCAGCAACGCAGTTCGCAGAATATGGAGGATCTGAACATTACATTTCTTTTTTGGAGCGCGAATTAAGACCGAGCATTGATTCATTGTACCGCACTTCGGGAGAAAACACCGTTGTCGGAGAATCACTAGGCGGACTGCTTGCGACAGAAATTCTCCTCGAGCACACCACGCTTTTTTCGCACTACATCATTTCGAGTCCAAGCTTGTGGTGGGGAAATGAATCCTTGCTTAAAACAGCACTGCACAGTTCACTCGAATCAGTAACTGTTTACATTGGTGCGTGTCAGAAAAAAGAAGAGCCTCGGATGTATAAAGATGCGAAGAAATTGGCGAATATTCTTCAGAAAAAAAGTGCTTCATCGAGCCGTATTTATTTTGATTACATGCCTGAAGAGTTGCACTCCACTGTACTACATCAGGCCGTAAACCATGCGTTTAAACTGTTTTATCCCTTGAATTAAACCAAGATTTATTTCAAATTAAACTTACCTTTCTCACTAAAACTTAAGTACTAGTTATCAATATATTATGTTGATAAAATCCGTATTTTTTATTTGTAAATAACGACTGAATTTCTCAAATTCACTCTAAACTTAAAAACTACTGTACTTATGGAAAAGAATTTGCCTTTTATTGAATTTGGGATTACGGACAAAAACTACAACAATCGTGTTCTTCCGTTCCTTGGAAATGTTGACAATGGAGATTTATTTAAATGGTATGTTGGCAACATATGGCGTCTTTTGTCTTACGCTTTATTGGTTGGAGGAATCGCTATTACTGTAGCCGAATTATTTGGTGACTCTGGGTTTATCAAACAAAATTTACAAAATGAAGCCTTGTCTGGCGGTAAAAAAGCTGGAGCTGGAATTGGGCTGGTCATTGGTTTTGTCGTGAGTATTGTTGCCGCATGGTTTATGTACAGCGTAACGAAAAAGAGGACAGATCAATTAAAAGATCAGCAATATAATGGACTGTTGCACTACATTTTTTGCACGGTAATGCCTCGACAGATCACCTTAATTGGAGAATTGAGCTTCATCATGGTATTGTACATTGGTATTATGCAGTTGGTTGCGACGCTTGTCGGTTCTGCAGCCTATGCGCCATTGTTGTCGATTGGTGAAGTGTTGATGAGTGCGCCAGGAATTGATACAATGCGTGAAATGTTGCCAAATGCAATTGTTGGTGACTATGACAATTTTGATGTCAATATTAAAATGGCCCTCACTGGAATTATTGCTTCCGTTTTAGTGCTTATTGCGTATTACATTTACCGTGAGATATACAACTACGCCATTCGCATCGTAACTGCATTGATTCAATTCATTCCGAAATTTGCTATTCCATTGGCGATACGTAATCGTTCTGAAAATTAATCCCAATTATTCGTCACATTAAGCCCTCTTCGGAGGGCTTTTTTTATGCCTATATTTGTCGCTTGAAGAAAATAGAAAGCAATTTGTAACTTTTTTCTCCTCATGAATTTATCATTCTCATGAAGCAACTCCCTACCCTCACCTTCCTCTTACTCTTATCCAGCTCTTTCGGACAATACGAGGCTAAAATCACACAAATTCTTTCAGCACCCCATAGTTCAACAGATCGAATTTCATGCGAGAATTCCCTGACGACGACCATACTTCCGTGTGAATTTTCAGGAAGTACATTTGACATACAAACGCTGAAAAGTGCCTTGAAAAACATCGCTGTGGTGAAAATCTATTATGTCAATACTAGCTACAGAAGTAGCCTTACCTTCGATCAACATGCACTTGATGTCAAGCGATTTCATTGGTTGAATGCACAATTCCCCGAGTTCTTCGCGGACCCAATCATCGAATGGGAAGTTGTCGAGCAAAAGGGTTGTACGACATCCGAAGAAGGTGAAACTTTTTTCCATGGATTTGTGCTCGTGCATCGTCCAGCGCTTACTGAAGAAAATCGCAACAAAGAAATAGATGCCTTATTGACTTTCATTGAACATCCTGAAGAAGGGTACAAAGAACCTGAGCTTGATCCACTTGTCAACACCGTAAATCGGCCGAGCAGTTCAACTTCAACAGCAACACCAAAAAAAAATGAAGAAAAGAACACCTTTGCCAAATTCAAGACTGGTGAATATGCCTTGTATAAGCATTTTCAACAAACACTCATCAATTCGCCAGGTATCAATCGCGATCGAATAGATCAATGGGTAAAAGTATCGTTTAACGTTTCAGAAACTGGTGAAATAAGCAACCTGACCTTTTTAGAAGATTATCAACTGAGTGCGAGTGATCGGGTAAAAAATGCCTTTCAATGCATGCCCAAGTGGGAACCAGAGATGGAAAATGGTCAAGCCGTTTCGACGACCATTCGGCTCGACATTCGCGTTTCCTACTCGGGAGATGTCAACGGAATATATTTGCGCAATGGGGTGCGGCCAGAATTCAATGAATATGAGTTAGGACTTACCGAATACAAAACAGTAGAAGAATACAAAGAAGCACAAAAGACCATGCGCGAGTCAGGCATTTACGTGAGCTTAGAACATTTGGATTCCACCAAGCACTTTGCACTAGTCATGGATGTCACAGGGAGTATGGGCAGCAGCATTGCGGCGATGCTCTCATGGATCAAAGAGAATAATGCATCCATCCCTTTCAGCAGTTTCACATTTTTCAATGATGGCGACAACAATGACACCAGCGCAAAACCAATTGGCAAAGCAGGAGGAATTTATTCAACACGATCCATACACGAAGTCAATCAAGTCGTTGAGACAGCGATGCGAAAAGGTAGCGGTGGTCCTGAATTGTCCGAAAACGATATGGAAGCCGTATTGAAAGCCATCGAAATCGATCCCACGGCCACAGACATTTTGCTCATTGGCGACAATTATTCGGATGTGCGAGATATTCGCTTGTTGGACAATGTTTCGAAACCAGTACATGTGTTGCTTTGCGCTGCTCCATCAAAAATCCGAACAGAATACCTTGATATTGCTAAACAGACAGGCGGGAAGTTCTATTTGAATGGGGAAATCATTGATTTATCCAAAGTTTTGGATGGTGAAACGGTGGTTCTACAGGGATTCAACTATGTGTACAATGGTAGGAAATTTCGTGTGGTTGAGATGAAGTAAGCATGAATCTCAACTGCTGGATAAACAATTTCTAAAGCCGCAGAGGCGCAGAGAATTCTGTTGAAAATTCTTTTTATTCAACTAAAAAAAATAAAAAATACCGTCGTGAACCTCTGCAGTTTTCATTAATTTCTTATCCTAGGTCAATGCTTTGCATAAACATTCCCATTACTTTTGTGTTAAAGACAAACACATGCAACGGAAAGAGTTTCTCAAAAAAAGTCTACTAGGTGGTGCGCTTCTAACGAGTGCAGCGGCCATGGCGCATGTGATTGATAATGACATCGATGACTTACGCCCCTTGGAGATTGTCGGACACAACCATTTACCTAACACCAACGACCAAATCATGAACAACACTATACTTCACAAAGCCAATACACGGGGCCATGCCAATCACGGTTGGTTGGATTCCCACCACACCTTCAGTTTTGCCAATTACTACAATCCAGAACGGATGAATTTTGGCGTGTTGCGCGTGTTGAATGATGACCGTGTTTCGGAAGGAATGGGCTTTGGAACACATCCCCACGACAACATGGAGATCATCAGTATTCCGCTAGACGGTGATCTTGAGCATAAAGACAGCATGGGCAATACCGCGACGATTAAACACGGTGACATCCAAGTGCTGAGTGCAGGTACTGGCATTACCCACAGCGAGTACAACCCAAATCAAGACCGTTTGGTGAAATTCCTTCAAATTTGGGTCTTTCCAAACAAGCGGAATGTCACACCACGCTACGACCAAATCACTTTAAATCCTGAAGATCGCCGCAATACCTTGCAACAAATACTTTCGCCAAACAGCGACGATGCCGGCGTTTGGATCCATCAAGATGCTTGGTTTCATTTGGGAAAATTCGATCAGGATTTTGAAAGCACCTATACCTTGAAGAAATCTGGAAATGGCATTTATGCCTTCGTGTTGAAAGGTCAGTTTAAGCTCAATGAGCAATTGCTCGACGAGCGTGATGGATTGGGCATTTGGGATCTCGATGCATTCAAACTGAAAGCGATGACACAAGATGCAGAAATTTTGTTGATGGAGGTGCCCATGCTTATTGGATAGCACCTTACTATCCAACGAATCTCACTTCTCCTTCCCACTCACATAACGATACACACGGTATGTAAGGAGCATATTGATAATGATTACACTGATGACCACATAACCGAGAAGGTCAAATCTTCCTAGTGGGCTAGTTTGTGTATCCTGAGTGACTATCATTCCCCCAACTAAGGCCGCGATTCCACCTGCCATCTGTTGCAGTGATGAGTTGATACTCATAAACGCTCCTCTATCTTTCATCTCTGGGATTGAGGCAGCCAGCGCTTGTGAAGGCACCATACGTGCCATGATTCCCATCATCATTATAACATTGACGAGAATCAATAGAAACAAAGACACGTGTCCTAAATGGGTATAAATCGCAATGGAAATAATCATCAGAATAGACGCACTTGCAAATACCATGTATTTGTTTATACGGTCACTGATGATTCCAATTAGCGGCATGATGGCAAAGGTACAGACCCCTACAATCATAAACATGAGTGGTAAATCTGTTTGATTGATGCCGACATTATTCACAGCAAATGCACTGCCCCAAGGCATCATCAAATAGCCACCAAGAGACATAAATGCGGTCGCTAGAAAACCAATACGGTAATTGCGGTTGGATATGGTATTCCACATGTGTTTTAATGGATTGTCACGTTGAAGTTTAAGGTGTTCAGCTACTGGCTTTAGCACAAAGAAAATGCCTATAAAAATAGCAAGCGCTAGAATGACAATCATGAAGAAAGGTGCTTTCCAATCCCAAACAGTTGCGAGGTACAGACCTATTGGAATGCCCAATATCTGACTCATTCCGAATCCCATTTGCAGGAATCCCATCACCCTTCCGCGCTGATTCGGAGCAAATAAATCTGCAACAATTGCTAGAGAAATGGACGACATGACACCCCCGAAAAGTCCTGTGAAAATTCGCGCACCGACAAGTGTCCAATAGTTGCTTGACAAACCACAAAGCAATGTTCCAATGATAAATCCCCCGTAGAAGAACTGCAGCATTTTCTTTCGGTCAAATTTATCGGCAAAACTTGCTGTTAAAAATCCAGCCACTCCAGCTGAAAGTGCATAACTCGAAACCACAACGCCAAACTGTGAAGGTGTAATTTTAAGGTCTTTGATCAGCAAGTCGCCCAGCGGAGACATGACCATGAAATCGAGAACAACACTGAATTGAGTAAGCGCAAGAATCAGAATGACAGTGACTTGATATGCGGAGAATTTTGCTTTTGGCGTGTCTGTTTTCATGTGGGTATAAAGGTACATAAAGCACGTGTGCTCGCTGCGAATTTAATCGTTGATTTTCATGATGCGTTCTACCACAGAACCTTGGCTATCGGTAACTTTGACGAGATAAATTCCTGCATGTAGCTCGTACAATCGAATATTAGTTTGTTCATTTCCAGAGATGTGAACCTTACCAAATTGATCCATAATTTCGAAGCACCACTTCCCAGATTTCTCAATTTTCAACGCATTCGTTGTTGGGTTTGGATAGAAAATAAGTTCAAAGTCATCACCTGGGTCACTTAAGCCATTTGCCGAACATGATTTACCATTTAAGAAGTCCCAGATCACTTGCGGAGAATAAAAATCCATGTTGATGGTGCCTGCCCCACCAACTAATGTGGCAATTCCTGGCCATTGATGTCCACCACCTGTTATTTTAATATGCTGCAAATCAGCGATACAATTGGAATACGTATAGCGTTGCGGGGAAGACAGATCGATTAAACTTGTATTTGGCATATTGAAAACCGATGGAGTCGCATCACAGCTTAGAACCGAACGCCACTTTTCCATGGTCAAGTTTACGGACACCCCTGTCGACGCGCCTCCACCATAGGGCACCACAGGATCAGCCGTTCCATGAATGTGCAAGACAGCTGGAGTAAATTGCGGATTGCAATTGGCATAGGTACTATCGCTCATGTTTCCAGAAACGGTCGCAATGGCAGCGAAACACATGGATGATTCACAGGCCATTTTATGGCTCATAAATCCACCGTTAGAAAATCCACAGAGATACTGTCGCAATGGATCCGTGGTGAAGTTCGTTTGAAAATACTGCGCAAGGATCTCAATGAACCCTAGATCGTTTGCAGTAGAAACGGACACATTCATGTCGGCATTCCAGGCATTGTTTAAGCCCGAAGGGTAGCAAACAATGAAATTATTTTGTTCGGCGATTGTGTTGTATCCTGTGATCGCCATGATTCCGGGGCCTGTTTGTGTTAGACCGTGCAAGACAATCAATAAGGGCATGTGCTGACCAGGCGAATACGAAGAAGGCAGGTAATAAACTGCATCACGGCTTACCCCATTGTGATCGATGGTGATGTACGTTTGAGCTTGGGCAAGTAAACTAAAAAATGAAATACAACTTGCAATAAACCAACGTACCATAGGAATCATATTAGCGTGAAAACGGCACAAATAAACACAAAAAGGGGGACTTTCGTCCCCCTTCTTCAAACAATTAAACTGTAAAAGCTTACTCGATAATCAACTTTCTAGAGAAATCCCCTTTAGCTGAACGAACCACTACAGTATATACACCTGCTTCAAGGTTCTCAACAGAAACATTCATTTCAGTTGCGTTACCATTCACAGATTTAACCAATTTACCAGTCAAGTCATATACTTCAACAGCGTTCAACTTATCATTGAAAGAAACTGTAAATACAGTAGATGCAGGGTTTGGAGAAACGATTAGAAGCTCAGCTCCATTCAATTCAGCAATTCCACTTCCAGGACATACGTCACAGCTTGCCCAACATACGTTTGGAAGAACAGCATCAGCAGTCACATCAAGTGCACGGTTGTCGAAACCATCTGCAACCAAGTCAACACATGGAGTACCAGCCGTCATTTGCTCTGAATCAGACCATCCGTCAACTGTAAATTTGTACTGGATTTGACCCGGAGCCAATGGAATTGTTACCTCCCAGTTTGTTCCACCAACATTCGTCATTGGAATGTTTGATCCGTTCCAGTTGTTAAACGTTCCATTCAAGAATACACCATTAGCGATGTTTCCAACACCAGTGTAGTTTACCATGTTTACCTTAAACGTTACATTGGCAGGAGCCGGAGGAGTAACCGTTGTGCGGTTGTATACAAATCTCCAATATCCAGGACCGAAGCTAATATCAGCAGTCATTGTGTTGTTGTTGTTTGAAAACGTCAACACATACGTAATTGAAGCTGGAGCATTCGCCGGGCTTGTCAATTCAGCACCGTTTACCACTTTTGCTAGACCGATATGTGCACCAACTCCTGTTACAGTAAGTTCACCTGTCGTTGCATTGTATGCCCATGTTGCCGCATTAGCACCGTTGTGCGGAGCAACTGGAACACCGCATCCATCCGGTGAAACACCTTGCCAAGCTTCCAACCATGTGTTGCCGTCCATATAGTTAAAGAAACTACCTGAAGCGTCAAATTTTACAGAGTCGTCAAATAGACAAGCTCTTGTTGTTAGGTCAGCGGTTTGGTTAGACCACCAAGAAATGTCTCCAAGACCAGGACCAACACCCAAAGCACCTGCTTGGTCTGCCAGTTTCCATGTTCCTTCAACTTGCGCATTCAATCCTGATACAGAGGCGAATGCAATCATTAAAATGTACAGTTTTTTCATACTTTCAGCAATTAATTAATACAACTTGATAAATGTTAATTTAGATTTAGTCCTGCAATATAGTAAATTATACTATAAGTTCAAAAAAAGTAATATGAACTTTTTTTTTCTTGTTTACATTTTAAAAGTGAAGAGGTCATTCGCCACCAAATGTTCGTATTTATCGCTGTCAAACGAGAACAATTTTGCTGGACGATGCTTCACATTTGTTTGTTTCTCATTGTGCGCAATAAACGGAATTGGCTTTATTTTTTTTCTAAAATTGGCCTTGTTCAAATCTGTTTTGAAAGCATACTCATAGATTTGCTGCAACTCGTGGAGTGTAAATTTCTCTGGAAGCAAATCAAAACAAATGGGTTCTGTTTTTAATTTATTTTTTAATGTCTCGAAGGTCGAATCGACGATCTCCTTGTGGTCAAATGCCAAATTTCCAATTTCATGTACAGGTGTCCACGTGACTTCATTGGCCCATGAGGATGCAACAGCATTGACCTCCTCAATTTTCACCAAGGCAAAATAGGCGCACGTAATAACCCGACCTTGTGGGTGTCGGTTTGGATTTCCAAAGGTTTGAGCTTGGTGCAATTTCAAGTTGTCCAAATTCGTCAAGTCTTGCAAAATTCTACTTGCCGCTTCTGGCAGATCCTCATCGGGATACACGAGATCACCTGGAATAGCCCAATCACCTTTAAAGGGATCAAGGTTTCTTTTGATTAAAAGCAAATGAATTTGTCCTTCTTGATACCCAAAAATCAAACAATCCAAGGATAGGGAATAGGAGAAAAACTTTTCAAATTCTATTTTATAATTACTCGTCATTTCTTCACTGTAAAATGTGTTTCTAATCCGCCGATAATTACCTGGAAATCACCATCGCCCGCAACAAAGATACCTTGCTGATTTACAAACATCAAGTCATTGGTCGAAATTTCAAAATCAACGACAACTTCTGAATTTGCTGCTATGTCTATTTTAGAGAAACGTTTCAATTTTTTTCCTTCAGGAATGAGGGACGCATACGTGTCGCCAATGTAAAGCTGGACCACCTCTTTCACCGCAATGTTGCTGGTGTTTTTCACTTTCACTGAAATCTTTAATTGCTCATTTACGGACAAACTTGTGTTACTTAAAATCAAGTCCGAATACTTCAGAGTACTGTATGACAGTCCAAAACCAAAGTCCCATTCTGGATTGTAGGCAGAGAAATCGCCTGCTTTTGAACGATCAACGCTTCGTGGGTGATCATAGAATTCAATGACACCATCGTATTTCGGATAGGTATACGGCAATTTCCCGCTGAAATTCACTTCACCACTCAACAACTTTACTAGAGCATCAGCACCATAATCGCCTGGAAGATAACATTGAACGATGGCTGCTGCTCCTTCCACGATGTCATGAATAATACGTGGTCGACCCTCCAACAAAACGAGCACTACCTTTTTGTTTTTCTTATAGGCCATCTTCGCCAATTCGCGTTGCTCAGGATCTAAGTTCAAGGAGTGAATGTCTCCCGGTTTTTCTGTGGATGGCATTTCACCCAAACACAAGACCACCACATCAACTTGATCAAGTTTCTTCGCATAGTCGTCCAAATCCACAAAGTTGGTTTTCTCGAAGTTGTCTTCAATCACCAACTCAGCGCCTTTTGTATAAAGGCAATTTTCTTTGCCAAATTTTCCCTCAATGGCTTGACGCACGGTCTTGCAATTTTGGGTGTTGTAACTTGAATCCACTCCTTGCCATGTATGTGTCCATGCACCGTTCAAGAAAACCAGATTGTCCGCTGTAGGTCCTGCTATGAGTATTTTTCCACCTGTCTGTAAGGGAAGCACATTGTTGTCATTTTTCAATAAGGTAATCGACTCTAGCGCTGAATTCAAGGCTGCAGTTTTGAATTTCTCACTTCCAAAATCCGGATACATTTCTGGCTTAAATGAAGGATCATCGTACAGTCCTGTGATGACTTTCACGCGGAGGATTCTGCGCACGGCATCGTCGAGGCGCTCCATTGAAATCTTTCCACTTTTCACTGCATTTAGCATAATGTCACAGTACTCTTTATATTGAGGACTTAGCGGCACCATGCTCATGTCAACACCTGCATTGAAGGCCGCCACATAGGCATCTTCCAATGACTCAGAAGTTCTGTGCACTGAATGCAGCATGATGAAATCCTCCCAATCGGAAACGGCGAAACCTTTGAAGCCCCATTCATTTTTCAAGGTCTCGGTAAGTAGTTGGTAGTTGACATGTCCAGGCACACCGTTTACCACTCCACTGTTGATCATGACCGTCAAGGCGCCTGCATCCACTGCTTTTTTGAAAGAGGGCAAATACAATTCCTTCATGTATTTTTCTGGAATCCAAGCGGGTGTGCGGTCGCGTCCGCTATAACTTGCCGAATAACCAACGAAGTGTTTCATGCATGCCGCCACATGGTATTGACCGATGGATTCTCCTTGATACCCTTCAACAATTGCTGCCCCTATGATGGACGCTAAGTAGGGATCTTCGCCCAATGTTTCAAAATTACGCGACCACAAGGGCTGACGTCCAAGGTCGAGCACTGGCGAGAAATTCCAACGCACACCAGATGCGCGTGCTTCATAAGCAGTGATTTCCGCAAACTGTTTAGCCAAAGCAGGATTCCATGTCGCTGCAAGACCAATTTCTTGAGGGAATAAGGTTCCTCCAACGGTATAATTCATTCCGTGGATGGCATCAATTCCGTAAATTATTGGTGATTTTGATTTTCCAGAAACATAGGGTGTATTCACTGCAGAAATGATGCTTGTCCATTCGTCGCGGGTCAAGGTGTGGGATCCAACATTCAGAATTGATCCGACCTTGTAAGTGTCAATCACTTCCGAAAGTAGGGCCTCATCTACCTGCGCTGGAATGAGCGCATTCCCTTTGGCATCGCGTTTCAAGATCACATCCAATGTTACTTGACAGGTCTGGCCTATTTTTTCCTCCAAGGAAAGTTCCTTGAGCAGCGCATCAATGCGATTTTCGACAGGATCTTTCTGCGTTCGCATGGTTGCACAAGAAAACAACACAGCAACGAGAGCTGCAGCAAAAATGAAATATTTCATACAGTTAAGTTAGTGATTGTTGATTTTGTGTTGTTATTGAAAGACACGCACATAATCCACATACATCGATTGAGGGAAAACGGTTGTTCCGTCAGGACTACCTGGCCAGTTTCCACCGACAGCTACATTGAGGATCAAGAAGAAATTCTGTTGAAACTCACTTAGCTGAGCGGGAGTGATATCAAGCACGTTGTATTGAACGTCATCCACAAACCAACGGATGGAGTTTTGATTCCAAACGATCGAGAAGACATGGAATTCATCTGCAAATTTTCCTGATGCTAAGCTTCTATTTCCGCTAAATTGCGCATGAGTTCCATTGTCGCTCCAATGTCCTGTCCCATACACCGTGCGGTCCGGACTTCCAATCCCACCGATCAATTCCATGATGTCAATTTCACCACACGCTGGCCACCCTGCTGACCCGATGTTATCACCGAGCATCCAGATGGCAGGCCAAATCCCCTTGCCATAAGGCAATGCAGCCCTGACATCTATTCGCCCATATTTCCAAGAATTTATTCCTTGGGTTTTGATGCGTGAGGAAGTGAATTGTTGTCCATTGAAAGTTTGAGCCTTCGCTTTAATTTCCAAAATACCATTGTTCACGGTCACATTTTGGTTCGTGTAATACTGAAGTTCATTGTTTCCCCAGCCCCAAGAACCTGTGCCGAGATCGAATGCCCATTGATTAGAAAGAGTTGTCCCATCAAATTCATCACTCCACGCCAGATTGTAGCCGGCATAGGTTAAGGGTGTGGTATAGCCCGTTGTTGGTGCGCCGCCCATGCCTTGATTTACAATAACGATTACCGTATCCAATTTTTGGATGAAGTCTGTTTGGGTTGTATGTGCTTTCGTTCGGACCAAAAAAGTGTCCGAAACTGTATATGAATAAATGGCTATCCCATCCGTACTTTGGATGACCGTAGAATCTGTTCCGTGGTAAAATGTACTCGTGTAAAAGTTTGCACTTTGTGCACTTGCCTTGACATGTACCTCTCCTGCATTCACGATAATTTCTGTAGTCAACCCTGTTGGGAGCGTAACTGCTGGTTTCTCAGGATCCTTACCACATGCCATCAAGACAGGCAAGATGAGGAAGGATAGAAATAAATTATTCATACACTGTCTTTTTTTTTTGGAAAATTATTCGGTTTTCATTTTCAAATACCACAACAATCCTCCCGCATGGTGGGCATATTGAAGGTAAAGTGTTGAATCCGTTACACCTATGATTTTGTATGTTTTCACACCTGAATAGAAACCAATAAAGGCATTGTTTGAAATCGTAATTGTCGTATCCGCACCTTCTGTCAATAACCAAGACTCATTCAATTGATCGGTATAAGGCGCTGTAAAGTCACCAAGATTTTGGAAAGAACCAGGGAATGAAGCAGCCAATGAATTGTGAATGTACACATCACCATGATTGACCATGTCGAATTTAAATCCATTCAAATAGAAACGGTAACGGTCATCGTACAATCCACAACCCGCTTTTTCAGTAGATCCTGCTGCCCACCATTCCGGCACATTTCCAAGGGCACTCACTGGGTCTGGGCCAACTCCCATGTGACCAACAGCGATGGAGTCAATCACCCACGTCTTGTAGCCTAGTCCACTAGTGCCGCCTGTCAACATTCCGTAAATTGGATTGCTAAGTAGGGAAAGGTCATCGTTGGCAATGACAATCTGTTGGGTTGAGCTGTTGCTCCCACCTTTGCCATACACTGTCAATTTCACTGTATATGTTCCAGCATAAGGATAGGTTGCAGAAACGCTTGAACCAGAAATTTTTGTGCCATTACCTAGGTCCCACATGCATTGAAGATTGGAATTTGCTGCAGTCAATTCAATCACATTTGGACTTGTTACTGATGGCGCATAGGTAAATAGTGCGTCTGCTGCTGATGGCGCATCACCCATATCTGGATGATCCTTCTGGCATGCACTTGCCATGAATAAGGCAACTAGAGAAAAGAAAACGATCGATTTCATAATTTCAGTATTTATAAATTTAATCAATATCCAGGATTTTGGCTCCAATTTCCACCTGCTAGGTCAATTTCAACTTGTGGAATTGGAAACAACTCGTGTTTTCCAACTTGGAAGCCATCAATAAACTGCGCAGCCTGACCAGTGCGCACAAGGTCGAAGAAACGGAACCCTTCACCTGAAAGCTCAAAGCGGCGTTCTTTGTAAATGACTTCGATAGAGTTCACAGAAATTCCTTGTATTCCTGCACGGACACGCACTTGGTTTACCAATTGTTGTGCATAGGACGTATTTCCATTTTTGTAATGTGCTTCAGCAGCCATGAGCAAAACATCTGCATAACGAATCACACGGTAGTTCACGGGACTTGTCAAGTCGTTGTCTGGCAAGCCAATTTCACCTTGCCGTTTGATGTACTTGTTGTTGTAGAAACCTGTGTGTCCACCTGCTCCAATCGCATACGTGATGTCGGCAGGATTTGCTTGTGCAGCGATAAAAGCGTCGATATCCAAGATCGAGAATCCGCGACGTGGATCGATGGGAGAGAATGCATCGTAAAGTGCTTGTGTTGGAAGATTGTAGCTGTTTCCGTCTCCATAAACTGGACCATTGTACTGGCGAATTCCTTGGAATCCAACAGCAGCATTCCCTTCCAAGCAAATCAAGCAGCCGTAACTTCCACCTTCAAGACCAGTGTACTCCACATCAAATACTGTTTCACTGTTGTTTTCATTTGAGGCGGAGAACAACTGCTCATAGTCTGCATACAAGCTGTAAACGCCACTTGTAATCACCTGGTCAAATGTTGCTGCCGCTTCGACGAACTTGTTCTGGTACAAATAAGCTTTGCCCAATAAAGATAAAGCTGCACCTTTTGTCGCGCGACCTTTTTGCGGAGCAACAGGCCCCAGAATCGATGCGGCATATGTCAAGTCCTCTTCGATTTGTGCATACACTTCTGATTTCGGTGAACGCGGGATTTTAATCGCTTCTTCAATCCCGATGCGCTTATCGATAATCAAAGGGACATCACCAAAGAATTTCACCAACTCGAAGTAGTAGTATGCGCGAAGGAATCGAGCCTCTGCTATGATTTTGTCTTTCCCCACGAAATCGATGTTGTTTTGATGTTCGAGGATGTAATTGGCGCGAGTTACTCCTGCATAATTCCAACGAAGCACATTTCGCAATTCGTTGTTCACTCCGCCATGCGTCATGTTGTCAATTTGATGCAATCCTTGTGAGTCGTTCACACTTTCACCTCCAGCAATCGCATTGTCTGAGGCAATCTCTCCAATCCAAACCGTCAAGAACGATGCTTGAAGCAAGTCATAAGCTCCCGTCAAGGCGCGCTCATAATCTTCTTGTGTTGCGAAGAAGTTCTCCGCATCTTGCGTGTATGGAGGATCAACAGCCAAGAATTTTTTACATCCCGTAGATGCAACCATTACTGCTGCTAGGAGCAAAAACAGATAGAAATTTACTTTTCTCATCGTTTAAAATTTTAATTGAATACCACCCATGAATGTTCGCGCTTGAGGATAGAAGCCATAATCTACACCAGCCGAAAGCACACTGCTTGAGCTGATGTCTGGGTCAAAACCACGGTATTTTGTCAAGGTTACAAGGTTGTTTGCTACCCCATATACTCTCAATGATTCGATCTTGAATTTCTTCAACCATTTCGCTGGAACATTGAATCCAACCTGCAAGTTTCTCAAGCGTACAAAAGAACCATCTTCCACGTAGTAGGAAGAGAATACTGTATTGCGTGTTGCACCTGTGGTCAAGCGTGGATCGGTATAAGAGGACCCTGGTCCTGTCCATCGGTCAATCACATAAGCCAACTGATTTGCATAAGGCTGTTGACGTTCGTAGTTTCGGATGATTTCTTGTCCGATAGATGAATAGATTGTTCCACCCAAGTCAAATGCCTTGTATTTTACTGTGAAGGAAAATCCCATGGTAAAGTCTGGAATTGGTGACCCTAAGTATGTTTTATCGGAATTGTCAGCGAAGCTGATTTTACCATCGCCGTTGACATCTACAAATTTAATGTCTCCTGGCTGAGCTCCTTCTTGAGTCACTGGCGCATTGTCAATTTCTTCTTGGGTTTGATAGATTCCTGCCATCTGGTAGCCGAAGAAATACCCAATTTCATACCCTTGTTGGAAGCGTGTAGCAACATCACCACCAACACCAAAGCTCGCACCCGGGATGTAATCCACACCGTTTGGAACGCTCATTACTTTGTTTGTAATCGTTGTAAAGTTGACACTTAAGTCAGCTGAAAGATTTTTTTTCTTGTCAGAATGGAAAGCCATTTCGACTTCCAATCCTTTGTTAGATACGTCTCCCGCATTGATGATTGGCGGATATCCACCTGGACCATACGAACCAAGAATGGCAGTAACTTCAGGTTGGAAAAGTAAGTCGTACGTATTTTTGATGAAGTAGTTTGTAGTGAAGTCCAATTTTTTCCAGAACGTCATGTCTACCCCGGCGTTGAATTGGCGTGTTGTTTCCCATTTCAAATCTGGATTTGACGGACGGCCAATGGCTACCCCTTGAGTAATCACATCATCAAACACATAAACTCCCTCACCATTCAACAAGGCGCGGTAGGCGAAGTTTGGAATCTGGTCATTTCCAGACACCCCGTAACTTAGACGCAACTTCATGTAATCGATGCACTTGATGTTGTAAAATTTCTCGTCGGATACCAACCATGCCAAGGAAGCCGTTGGGAAGAAACCATATCTGTGGTTTTCACCAAACTTGCTAGAACCATCGCGGCGTAAGATGAAAGAAACCATGTAGCGGCTATCGTATGCGTATTCTGCACGAAGGAAAGCTGAAAGCAAGCGCTCTTTAAACTGCCATGATCCCGTGTTGTTCAAGAAACCTCCCTCTGCAGTATTCGCTGAGATGTCGGCATAATCCAACGAGTTGTTTGGAATGTTATAAGCTGTTCCATTCAACGAATTTCCTGTACGTTGGAAAGCTGAAACCCCAAGTGTTCCTTTCACGCGGTGCACAGAGGCAAAGGTTTGATCATAATTCATGAAGCTTTCGTAGGTCAAATCGAGGAATGTGGAACGATCTTCATAAACTGCAGCACCTCGTTTTAAGAAAACGCCATCTGAGATTTCTACGAGTGGTAACTCTAAATCCGCGTTCAAGGCTGTATTCGCATATTTCCCTTCACCGTACCATACCAATGGAGAGAATACTTTCGTATCCACGATGGCGTAGTTAAAGTTCAAACGGTTTGTAAACGTAAAATGCTCATTGATTTCATATACAAACTCTTCCTTACCAACGAATTTGTTCGCTGTGTTCCAGTTGTATTGATTTTGAATTTGAGCTACAGGATTGATGATGTCATTTACTTGTGCTAAGTAGGAGAAGCTACCGTCTGCCATGTGAACCGGCTCATTTGGAAATGCGTTAATCGTATTGTACAACACCGATCCAAGGCCATTTTCGGGTAAGGTACTGCGGCTGTCCGAAGAAAAAAGCAACACCGAATTCAACTTCAATTTGGATGTTAAATCTGTGCTTAAGTTCAAACGTGCATTGTACCGTGAGAAGTTTGCTTTGCTTCCGCCGACGATCCCATCTTGATTGTAGAACCCTAGGCCGAGCGAGTACTTTGTGTTGAAGGTTCCCCCACTCATGCTGATGTTGTGGCTTTGCACTGGTGACCGTTGGAACACAGAATCTTGCCAGTTTGTACCCACACCCAAGTTCGTATTGTTGAACGGTGGTGTTTGACCACCTGCGGCAAACATTTCGTTTTTAATTACTGCATATTCGTGCGCATTGAGTAGATCCAATTTTCGCGATGTTTGCTGGATTCCATAGTAGCCATTGTATTCTACCGTAGGCTTGCTGTTGAGTTTTCCGTTTTTCGTTTCAACGATAATTACCCCATTTGCAGCGCGCACCCCATAGATTCCTGCTGTTGCATCTTTCAATACATTGATTGATTTGATGTCCGAGGGGTTAAGCGCATTCAATCCCTCTGAATCGTAAACGACACCATCCACCAAGATCAATGGATCATTGTCACCAAAAGTTGAAAGACCGCGAATACGGATATTCGATGATCCACCTGGAGAACCAGAGTTTGTGCTGATTGTCACCCCTGAAACCTGACCTTGAAGGGCTTGGTCCATGCGTGAAAGATTCAATTTCTCTACATCATCCCCGTTCACTTTTCCTGTTGCTCCTGTAACTTCCTTGCTCGATGCCTCACCATAACCGACAACAACCATCTCCTCGATTTCCTGCGCATCTTTAATCATGACCACGTCAATAAGTGTTCGTTTATTCACGAGCACCTCTTGCTTCACAAAGCCAGAGAACGAAAAGATAAGAGTGAGACTTGTTGAGTCTGATGCTTTAATGGAGTACTTTCCATTGGCATCCGTCAAGACACCCGCATTTTGACCTTTGACTTTTACACTCACATAAGGCATGCTTTCCTTCTTTTCAGTTTTCACCGTACCTGTAATCGTGATACTTTGTGAAAATGAGAAGAGCGAAATGCAGCAGCCGACAAATAATAACAGTGTTTTATTGATCATAGCAATCGTTTAGTTGTTCGTAAAAGTAAATTATTTTTTAATTATATTACAAAGTACAATAACTTTTATTTTTGTTGCCGTAATGATGGCTTAATGGTCTAAACCAAAGCGAAAAGATTTTGTTTAAAGTGCCTCTGTAAGGTAGATTCGAACAGTATCAACGTACGATTTCAATTGACCCAGATGTATTGAATTGTGTCCCATTGAGTAAGCTTGCACTAAATGTATACACATAGGCACCACTATTTAATGGCTTTCCTTTGAATGTGCCATCCCATGTTTCCGACTGATTTATCGACTCGAATACGCGTTCCCCCCAGCGGTCATATACAGAGATTTTCATGGTTTGAATGCAATTGCCGAATACGCGAAATACATTGTTCGCTGATGGCCCATTGTTATTTGGAGAAAAGCGCGTTGGAATAAACACTTCATTGCATTCACCAACAACAATTACCGTAACGGAAGCTGTATCGCTGCAGCCATTGGCAGTTGTACCCGTTAGCACATACGTTGTCGTAGAGATCGGATTCGCGATTGGATTTGGACAGGCAGCACAACTTAAGGTTGACGCATTTGACCAAGAATAGGTGTTTGCACCATTCGCAGATAACTGAATGGAACCCCCTAAGGAAATGCTCGGGTTTGATGGGAGCACATTTACTACAGGCGCAGGATTGACTTGAACGGTTAAATCCGTTGATGTGGCGCAGAGCCCTGAATTCGGTGTAAAGGTATAGGTAGTTGTGCTTGAGGTATTTAATGCTGGTGACCAACTTCCTATTACTCCATTGTTAGACGTTGTTGACAGTGTGAATGTCTGTCCTTCACAAATTGGGCTGATCTGACTAAAGGTTGGCGGCGTAGGTGTATTTACAACGACTGTCATCGTGGTCTGATTTGCGCACTGGTTCGAATTCGGTGTAAACGTATACGTGGTGGTATTTGTCGTATTCAACGAGGGCGTCCAGTTTCCTTGTACTCCATTGTTTGACGTACCTTGAAGTGTGAATGACTGCCCTTCACAAATGGGGCTGATCTGACTGAAGGTTGGCGTTGCAGCGGCATTCACAACGACAGTCATTGTTGTAGAATTTGCGCATTGCCCGGGATTTGGGGTGAAGGTATGGACAATGTTACCCGAAACAGCCGTTGAGACCATACCAGGATTCCACGTTCCTGTGATTCCTTCATTTGACGTTGTTGGCAACATGACTTGAATCAAGATCTCATTCTGGCAATAGGGTCCCCACGTGGTGAATGTTGGCGTGGTTGACGGATTGACATTGACTGTCATCGCAGTAGGACTCGCACATTGTCCTGCGGCCGGAATAAATGTGTAGGTCGTTGTTGCTGAGTTATTTATTGCTGGCGACCAAGCTCCTGTTATTCCATTGTTGGAAGTTGCAGGAAGAGTGAAATTTCCACCTGAGCAGATCGGTGCTACTTGCGTAAAGGATGGCGAGACAGGATTTGCACATGGATTGGCATTGGGCGGAAGAATGCAACAATTGCCCCCTGCAGAAACATTGACCGTTTGATTGATCCAGCAGTTGTATTGCGTTTGGTGAAAACGCAAGGTTCCACCAGTTGCATTCAGAAAATAATAGACAACCTCATCGGGTGTATTGCCACCGCCAGCATTTGTCAAGGTATCGCAGAGTCCAGCAACACCGAGCATCCCACCTCCCCAAGGTCCGGAGCCATTTCCATGCGCAGGTGTGTAGCCCACTGATGGAGGATTCATCGCTGGATTTATTGTTGTGATCCCCGCAGGAACACCGGTTATTGTCGTTGGATAATTACCTAAACTACAATTGTTGTTGTTTTGTGATGAATTGAATCCTGCGTATATCACCTGGGTGATATTGCCGACAAACGGTCCGGTGAAAGTCACTTGAATGGGCTCATAGGTGCAAATCCCAACCTTCAAATTGGGAATGTTCTGATCTACATTGATGGTCAGAATTCCGCCATCATAATTGGAATAAATGATCAAGTTCCCCGAAGGATTGCAGATTTGGGCTATTCCTTTCAAAGACAAAAAGAAAAAGGCAAGAACTAAAAAACTACGATTTTTCATGACAAATCAAAAAGTACAGTATAAAAATAATGTCAAAAGGCATTCATTCAACCAATTGGACAAAACTTAATACTTATAAATTCCCTAGCGCCTTTTTATGATTCAATGCTGATTTTAGCGCTTGTTCTGTTGCATTCAACATGTTCTTCATGATGCTTGTATATTCCGCATTCAATTTAGCAAGATCAGCACTCGATGCAGCACCAAGGGCAACCTTATCAATCATGCTTTTTTCGCGGAGTTGATAGGCCTCCAATTCTTTCGCGCGCAGCTTCATTTCAAATTGAGCCAAACGGTAGTTGTTTTGACTTTCGATGAGTTCACTTTGTGCCTGACGCTCCAAATCACTCAAGCGTGCCTTGCTTTTTTCTGCTTCGAGCTGTGCAATTTTTGTCGATTGCATGCGGAATCCACCTTGGAAAATGCTCAATTTGAGTTCAACACCGACATACGAATAGGCATACCACGGATTGGCGCTCATGAGGTCGAATGTCTGACGGAAAGCCTGAGTAGCCAAGCGGCCGTTTAGGTTTAACGTGGGCAAATAATTCCATTTCGCCACCTTGGAGATTTGCAACAATTCACTGGATGTTTGTTGCGCCAAACGCATGTCAGGACGGCTGGAAAGATCTGTTTCTGCGGACAATATAGCGTATGAAGAAAGCAATGATGTGTTGCTCACCGTAACAAGCGCTCCATCTAGCTTTCCAGTAATTCGTTCAATTTTAGCAACAGTATTTTCTATTTGAATGGCGTTAAGTTCACGGTTGTAAGCACTCAATTCCACATCTACAGAAGCTTGTTCTAAATCAATCTGGGTTGCCGTACCCTTTGCTAATTTCTGTGTCGCAGTCGTCAGGATTTCTTTCTTCGCTGATTCTTGTTGACGGTAGATTGCATCCAATGATTGTAGGGTAGACAACTGAAAATAAAGCAAAGAAATGTCGTAGGTCAGCTGTTGTTTGCGGCTTTCTAAATCGATCATCGCTTTCGTGCGCTTCATTCCTGCCAATTTACGGTTGGCCAAAGAACTTGCGTTGAACAATGGCATTGACCCGTCAAAGGCCAGATTTGCATTCCAAGGAGTTCCTTGCAACAGACGCTTATATCCGCCATCCGTACCTCCAAACGCACTCGTTGGGAGGATGAAAGACTGTTGTTTTACATTGTAGCGCGTATCGAAACTCATGTCCAACTTTGGAAGTAAGGCAGATAAGGATTGCGCATATTGCAAGCGATAAATCTGTGAATCCATCTGAGCAATGGAATACAATGGATCGTTTTTCAGTGCTATATTCACCAATTGATCAATCGTGTACGTCGCTTTCGGCGTTTGCTGAGCGAAAGATCCTGACGTGGCAATGAGCAGGGTAAAAAGCAGAATATATTTTATCATACGATTAAGTTCTAAAGACGGAAGCAGGTTCCAATTTTGCAATGCGTCGGATGGCAAACAAGGTTCCTGAAATGGAGATCACTGCGGTTATCACAAAGAAGGCAAATTTGACCACAGGAGGGAACGAGAACAATGTTCCCGCATTGGCGATCCCGTTTCTAAATCCTTCGATCAGTGCGTACCCAATCATGAAACCGACGATGGCGTACAACATGGCTTGCATGAGAATCAATTTCCGAATGTAGCCGTTCGTTGCACCAATCGCTTTGAGTGTTCCATAATCTTTGATGCGATCGATCGCTGCAGAATACAGTGTAAGTCCAATAATGATGAAGCCAGAAATCAAGGCGAAAATGATCAAGGTACCAAAAGAGAAGGCGATCCCGCTGGATTTCAATACCGTAAGAATCGTTTGATTTTTAAACTCCTTCGGCATCCATGCCTTTACACCTGGGATATTCGCGTTGATGTAATTCACCACCTCTTGCATGTTTTTGTCATCATCGACTTTCACCAAGAATGCGGACGTTTTATTCACAGGCACATTCCCTAGAAAACGTGCACGGGCAATTGTTGTGTAGGAAATCAATCCGCCACCGAAAGAACGCGCACCTTTTGTAACCGCTGCGATGTACACTTGTTTCCCGTTGATTTCGAAATAATTTCCTTTTTCTGGTTTACCCAATGCTTTGCCATCGAAAAAATCGACCGACACTGCCCCATCGGGAATTAAATCTGTGGCTTCACCGTCGAAAATGATTCCGTCTTGGATTCCATTAAATTCAGGCAATTCAACACCTACGACGCTCATTCCCGCTGACGTTCCATCATTGAAGCGTGCTGCTCCGGCTGAAATCACCAATTGATGGGCTTTGGCAACGTGCGGTAAACTCTCTATTTCATAGCCGAGGCGCACATCGATTGGTGCCAAGGCATTTACATTTTCTGTTTTGTTGTCTGTCACCCACACATAGCCATCATTTACCCGGACGTAATAACACATGGCGTTCGTCAGGAAGGTAAAAATTCCCGTTTGCTGTCCAATCAAGAAGATGGAAATAATCACCCCGAAAAGCGCACCAACGCTCTTAGGTTTATCAAACTTCATGAATTTCAGTGCGGTAAAGAGCAGCTGCATGGTTTACAGTTTAATGATGCATTCCACGCGACTACCAATCAATACAGCAGAAGGGTTGTCCACCCGAACACGCACTTCACGAACACGGCGGTCTTCGAGGTTGTCAGCACGGTCGCTGAAGATTGATTTCTTAGAAAGGTACGGCGCGCAATACACGACAGCACCGGAAGTAAGCGTTTGTTTTGTTCCTTGAAGGTTGATGGAAACGCGTTGTCCTTTTTTCACTTTCAGCGCGTACAATTCATCCACTTCAGTGATGGCAATCAATCCACCTGCAGGTGCAAAGTCACCCAATTTCGTTCCAGCAGCAATGGCTTGACCCAGTTTCACATCCCAGTTGAGCATCATTCCGTCTGCTGGGGCATATATGCGTTTTTTGTCGCGCATCTTGCTGATGTAGTTTGTTTCTGCACTGACTTCATTCACCCCTGATTTCGCTTCTTGCAAATCTGCTTGGGCAATGATCAAATCAGCGCGTAAATTGTTGTGAGTCGTTTCCGAATCTGTCGCTGCCTTTTCTGTTCCCGCTTTTACATCGGCCAGTGCACGGTCTCTTTTACGTTCGACATCGGCAGACTCCATTTTAATTTTAATGGCTTCCACTTTCGCTTGCAGGCTATTCACCCGTTGATTTCGTGTGGCGAGTTTTGAATTGCTTTGCTCCACCTGTGCGGATTCAGCGCTGTCGTCCAAAAGCATGATGAGTTGTCCCTTTTTCACCGGTTCGCCTTCTCTTACAAGAATCTCGACCACTCGACCTGCGATTTCAGCACCAATCGGACAAATTTTATTTTCCGGTTCGATGCGAGCGATACCCACCAACTCCTTGATGTTTTTCAGGTTATAATCGGAAGATTTCTTCTTCGGTTCTTCTTTTTTTCCACCACAGGCTGCGAGGAGTATTAGTCCAGCGAGGACCAACAGGTTGTTTTTCATATTAATGGATTGAAAATGCATTTGTAATTTTGTCTTTCTCTATTTCAGTTGCCTCACCGCCATCGACTTTGATCACACGATCCGCATACGCGAGCAAGCGCGGGTCATGGGTAACGACACAGACACTTTTACCCCCTTTTGCCAAAGCTACGAGTTCGTTCATGACGGTTGAAATCGATGATGCATCGAGGGATGCTGTTGGTTCGTCACAAAGAATCAGTTTCGGGTCGGTCACCAAGGCTCGAGCAATTGCAACACGCTGTTGCTGTCCTCCCGACAATTGCTTCGGTAAACTTTTACGTCGGTCGAGCATTCCCACAAGGGCAAGTGCATCTTCCGCTTTTCTTCTTGCTTCAGCTGCAGGCACCCTTTTCAGTTGCAGCGGCATCAATACGTTATCGAACGAATTGAGCGGTGCAATGAGGTTGAAACTTTGGAAAACGAATCCGATGGTATTTAGACGAAGGGATGCCAATTGTTTCTGCGACATGTCATTCACCAATTGGTCATTGACATAGAGTTCGCCATAAGTTGGGTAGATGACACAACCGATAAGTGACAACAGCGTTGTTTTTCCAGAACCCGAGGGACCGATAATCAACACCAATTGACCCTCATAAATCTCAAGGTCAACAGGTTTGAGTGCGACAATCGTTTGGTCGCCCACTTGGTATTCTTTTCCTACGCCGTTTAGTCGTGCTATCATGGTTTTCTTAAAACAAGGTTAAGGACTTTTTGTTTATAAAAAATTTTAATCTTGCTATAAAAGGAATAGACAAGGGACACTTCTTCGCTCTTTGAGCTTCGAAGGACAAGGG
>CAIQQH010000020.1 GCA_903873915.1 uncultured Flavobacteriia bacterium
AAAAGTACATTGGTATATCTCAAAAATAGGATAAGATTAAACCGAACAGCTAATAGCTCACAAGCGCAACCCTCCGGGTCGTAAAACGTTAGAGGGCATTGTAAATACTGACCCATAAATTCAAAAACCCAAGGCAATAAATAAACCCAAAAAAATAAAATTATAACTACAAAACTTAACTTATTTTGCAATCTAAAAGTTGCATCTATTACTTGAATTTAAGTTTTAAAAGAAGTTGACAGAAGTAAATCAAGATAGAGATGAAATTGAGGACTGACTCGAATAAAGATTAGCTTTACACTACTTAACAAGGATTTACAAGAATGAAAACAAGAATTTGGGACCAGAATCAACACATAAAAAGGGTGAAACTGACAAAACCAAACGAGTGAAATAATTTTAAGAGATAAAATGAAAATAGCTTCACATTTAATTCTAACACTAATTTCCCTTCTGTTTTTTCAAATGCTCGGCATGGGACAAAATGCTGAATGCGGTACTGACTTCATTCATGACACGCGAATGCAGAACGATTCTGCTTATCGGAATCAATTCCTTCTCTTTGAATCGCAAGTGGATTCACACACTGACAATCAAGCAAGTAGTGAATTAAAATCTCTCATTTACACGATTCCTGTTGTTGTACATGTTATTCATTTGGGCGAGCCCATTGGAACAGGTTCCAATATTTCAGATCTTCAAATTCAACAAGCCATTGCGGGACTCAATGACCGCTTTAGAAATGTAAACGGTTTAGGCGTTGATGTTGAATTGGAATTTTGCCTGGCAAGCAAAGACCCAAACGGGAATTCAACAAATGGCATGAACAGGGTTGATGGTTCAACTGTTCCAAATTATTCAGCAAATGGTATAACACCAACAGGTAATCCGTGCAGTGGAGCAATTGAAACTGCGATAAAAGACCTAAGCAGATGGCCTGTCGCTGACTATTACAATATTTGGGTTGTTAGCGAAATTTGTAATGGTGGATTTGTTGGCTATGCATCTTATCCCCTTGGGGGACTTTATGATGGTTTAGTTATTGTTTCCACCTCTATGACAAGTAATAGTGGAACATTGCCTCATGAAGTTGGTCACGGGTTTTTTCTTTATCATACCTTCAATGGTGATGGTGGCAATGCTTTCTGTCCGGTAGACACAGATTGTCTAATCGATGGAGATCATGTTTGTGATACCCCACCTCATAAACAAGGCGATTGCGGCACGACTAACCCCTGTACTTCGACTGGTGTGTGGGACAACAGCCGGTACAACTACATGGCTTATTGTCCTTTGGTCAACAGATTTACTCAAGGGCAAAAAGATAGAATCAGAGCTACAGCCATTGTTGCGCCCAGAGCAAGCTTACTGAATTCAGCAGGTTGTGAGACAGTAGGCCTTAATGAAATAGGTAGTACTGCACTGTTTTCAATTTTCCCTAATCCTACCAACCATGTAATCAATATAAAAGCAGATCTAACACTTGTAGGCTCATCTTATTTGGTTCATGACAATACAGGTAAAACCATTTTAAAAGGAATAATAACTTCGGAGAACACAAGCATTGAATTAGGCGATTTATCTGGAGGTTTTTACTTGTTAAGTTTGGGAGAGAATTTGAAACAGACATTTCAATTTATAAAAGAATAAACCCAAGCCACAATAGCAGCTCCAAAACGTTTATGCCAACAATTGAACTGCCTGACATAAGATTGCGAAGCTTAAATTCATCCACTTTGCGGTGAAACCTTTATTTATTCGCCGCATATTTGCGGTGATTATTTCTTAAGATTTGGTAGAAAAAGGAATTTTAAAACAAACCATTGAAGGCGGACGAAGTGTAAACTGCGAGCCCGTAGATTTTTACCTACCTTAATCAAAACCCTCCCAAAAAAACATGAACACAAAAACCAGCTCCCTAAAGACATTAATCTCCTTGTTGATTTTGTTTTTTGTGAGCGCTACCCTCCATGCACAAATTGTCTATACCGACATACCCGACGCTACACCCAATGCCACCTTCTCCTTGGATTTGAACAACGACGGGAATGTGGACTTCATGCTGTATTTTGGTGGAAGCGCGGGTACCGCTGGGGTGCTGTGTTCCCCTCAACAAAACAATGCTTATGCTGGGAATGCAGTCGGCGGTGACTATTTTGCTTGGGCCCTAGAATTGTCTGCAAGCATTTGTGATTCACTCGATACATGGTACGGCACGAATTACCCGGGAACAATGGCTTTGGGAGCGAACATAGGTTACTGGCCAGGGGCAATAGATCGTTATTTGGCACTGAAACTCATTGTGGGTACAAATATTTACTACGGATGGGTGCGATTGGATGTGGTTCCAACATCCACATCGTTCACCGTAAAAGATTACGCCTACCAGAGCACCCCAAATGCTTGCATTCAAGCGGGTCAGACCACTTTAGGTCTCACACATTTAAACGAAAATGCATTTTCGATCTTTCCAAATCCCTTCACTTCCTCAACAACGATACAGACCATGGGAAACCTGAACAATGCTACCTTGGTCGTTTCAAACGCTTATGGTCAGACGGTAAAGCGCGTAGAAAATATCTCCGGACAAAGCGTTTCACTTTCGCGAGATGATCTTCCAATCGGACTGTATTTCATTGAGCTGACCGATGAAAATACAATCATCGCATTTGAGAAAATGCTTATATGCGATTGATCTAAAAGTAGCAACGAAGATTGAAGAATTACCTTCTTCGCTCTTTAAGCTTCGAAGGTTAAAAAATTAAAGGTTAAAAATGAAGAATTAAAAATCAAAGAAACCTTCTTTGCGTTCAAGATATCTTTGTTTATGTTGGATTTTTGTTTTGAATGGAACGATCGATTTTAGCTGACCCATTCAATTATTACTAAAACAAGTATATTTAAGAATTTGTATGGCAAACTTTAATAGTGATTATTCTTTGATCGGTTCAAATGGGGATACTATAGTTTTTACTTACAAGTATTCATCCACTAAAAATACGGTAAGGCTGGGCACAATATATTTACCAAAAAAAATAATCTATTCCATCAACAATGGAATAGTAGAAATAATTACCGGTGATAACAAAATTTGGAAAAGAGAATAATTTCCGCTAATTAGCAAAGCAAAAAAGCTGGAATCAACGAAATGAAAAACGATGAGTTGAGAAACCCTAGTTCTTGGATCGCAAATAAAACCAATGTAAAAACCGGCTTCTTCGTCAGGCCCGAAAACGTTTTGAGTAATCATAGTGTGTGACCTAAACGAATATTTATACATTTACTTTATGAAACAATTGATAATTATTCTACTATTTTCATATTCTTCCTTAGGACAAGGTCCAACCATTGAATGGCAAAAATCATTGGGTGGATCAAACCAAGACGCTTCATATTCAATTCAACATACTTCTGATGGTGGATATATCGTTGCGGGATGGTCGACATCAAATAATGGAGATGTGACTAGTAATAATGGATCTCATGACTGTTGGGTTATCAAACTCACTAATACTGGCGATATTAGCTGGCAAAAATCTTTCGGTGGATCTGATGAAGATAATGCATTTTCAATTGAACAAACAACTGATGGTGGGTATATTGTAGCTGGGTACTCATATTCAAACGATGGAGATGTCACAGGAAATCATGGGGGCCCAGATTATTTGGTTGTCAAACTCGATAATGCAGGAAACATTAGCTGGCAAAAATCGCTAGGTGGATCTAATCAAGAATATACTTTTTCAATTCAAGCTACATATGATGGTGGATATATTGTAGCTGGGTTATCATTATCAAACGACGGAGATGTCACAGGAAATCATGGTTTTGTTGACTACTGGGTTGTGAAGCTTGATGATGTGGGTAATATTAATTGGCAAAAATGTTTAGGTGGGTCTGGCGATGATCGTGCGTGGTCAATACAACAAACTGCAGATAGTGGATATATTGTGGCAGGAAGTTCTAATTCAATAGATGGAGATGTGACAGGAAATAACGGAGGTTTGGATTATTGGGTTGTAAAGCTAGCCAATTCTGGTAGTATTGAATGGGGAAAATCGATGGGAGGATCTCTTGACGAGTCACCATGGTCAATTCAACAAACAACGGATGGCGGATATATCGTTGCTGGGTGGTCATTCTCGAATAATGGTGATGTAACAGGAAATAATGGGGGCAAAGACTACTGGGTTGTAAAGCTCGATACTCTCGGTGATATTAGCTGGCAAAAATCCATGGGCGGGTCTTATGAAGAAATTGCTTATTCAATACGACAGACTATTGATGGTGGTTATATAATTGCAGGAAGTTCTGCTTCAAACGATGGTGATGTAACATCAAATAATGGTGACCTTGACAATTGGGTTATCAAATTAAATAATTCAGGCAATATTGAATGGCAAAAATCAATGGGGGGATCAAATTTGGATTTTGCACATTCAATTCAATCTACCACTGATGGGGGATATATTGTTGTAGGTCCGGTGAACTCAGGCAATGGGGATGTTACTGGGTATAACGGCAATGGGGACTGTTGGATAGTAAAGCTTGGACCAGACGCAACTTTTGAAGAGTTGTTAACAGGAGATAAGGAACTTCTGAAAATTTGTAATCTATTGGGTCAAGAAACAGAAGACAAACCCAATACATCTTTGTTATACGTTTATTCTGATGGAAGTATCGAAAAGGTTTATCGGATTGAATAACTGCTGTACCCAAAACAGGTGCTCAAGTGCCAACCCAAAATCTCGAACGTTAAAATCGGAGGGGAAAATTCTATCATCGAAACAAGGATTTATTCTAAGAGTTGGACCGAGCAACAGGCAGCAAAATCTTATCAGTAATTGAATAGTATGCGATCCATGAAAATAATTACGGTTATGCGTTCATAATGTAATTTATTTATCCCAAAATGAGTGAAGAAAATTCGAACCCGAAAAGAGATTATTACATCACAATCATTTTGATGTCGGTCTTATCCATTTTATTTCTTGCGCTCACATTGATGAATTTATATAAACTATTTACTGATTTAAAACCACAAGACTTACATACAATAAAAGGCGTAATCACTTCTGAACCAAAAATTGTCGAAGGACGTGATCAAGATATTATTAAGATTAAACTAAAAAGTATTGCCTATTTCACTTTTGTGATTCAACACCCTGCTATAATTGCAACGAAAAAAAATACATTCATTGATGAAGTTCAAAGATATGATACCATTGAAGTTGACATAAAAAAGAGTGAGTACGAATTGAAGATTTTAAGAACAAAAGGGTCATCCATGCTTCATCCTATTAATTATGGTTTTATTCAAGTTTTTGGGCTTCGAAAAGACAAATCAACTTATCTTTCATTAGATGAGTACAACAAAGTTTGTGACGAAGAAGCAACATATACCTGGTGGGGTTGTTTACTAATCTCTATGGGGTTGATGATCTGGATTTACTTCGAACGAAAAAAATATAAAACGAAATACCCCTAAGGTCAAGCTTCAACTCGATTCTTTCATGGAAAATTAAACACCTTTAATTCGATCCTAGTCTGGTATATTGATTATCAGCTGTGCGCTTTGGTGGAACACCAAACTTAATTTGTAAACCCTCGACTTTTCACCTACAAAACATTTTTTTACGCTAATATTGTATACCTACGAAAAAATGCAAAACCTATGACCGCTGCAAAATTAACTTGGGAAGATGATTTGGACAAATCCGCTACAAGATACCATACCTATGGTGCTTGGATCGCGATTATTTTTGACCCTGTTTTTGGAATCACCGACTATCTCAACTTTCCACATGCCTTTTGGAATATCATGTCGCTGCGCATTGGCATTGCGGTAATTACCGTATTCACATTGTTGGCACACAAGCGCAAGCTCATCAACTCCAAAATGTTGATTTTCATTCCTTTTCTGCTCATTTCCTTACAAAATGCCTATACATATAGTGTGATTCAATTGGACGACTTCACAGGTCACTCGTTGAACTACTTGGCCTTGTTCATAGGAGCAGGGATGTTTGTTTTATGGAATTGGTATTACTCTTTGGCCATTATTGTGCCTTCTATTTTAGCTTCTGGCTACTTTTTTCAAATGAATCACAATTTGAATATGCAAGAGGCACTGATCAACGGCGGTCTGTTATTATTGGTCGTAGCTATTTTTATGTTTCTGCTCATTGAAACGCGCTACAGGCTCACAATTTCTGTGATCAAATTCAAGCTCGCTTTGGTGGAAGCAAATGATGCCCTCGGAGATGAAAAGGCGCAATCGGATAAACTTCTCCGTAATATTTTGCCTGATGAAGTAGCGGATGAATTGAAAACAACAGGGAAGGCAAGTGCAAAACACTATCAAAAAGTTTCTGTATTGTTTACAGATTTCAAAGGGTTCACGGCCCGAAGTGCCAGCATGACTCCCGAAGAAGTGATTGAAGAATTGAACAAATGCTTCTCCGCTTTTGATGCCATCGTTGAAAAATACAACCTTGAAAAAATCAAAATCATTGGAGACGCATACATGTGTGCTGGCGGTTTACCTGTTGCCAACGACACCAATCCTGTTGATGCCATACGCGCTGGTTTGGCGATCCAAGAATACATGACTGCCTACAAAAACGAATGCATCGCCAAAGGTGAACCCTACTATGAATGTCGGCTTGGCATCAATACTGGCGAAGTCGTCGCGGGAGTCGTCGGCACCAAAAAATTCGCATACGACATTTGGGGCGACACGGTAAACACGGCAAGCCGAGCAGAAAGCACCGGGGAATTGGGCAAAGTAAACATTACCGAATCAACCTACGAATTGGTAAAAGATATCTTCCAATGTGAATACCGTGGCGACATCGAAGTCAAAGGAAAAGGACAGATGAAAATGTATTTTGTGGTGGGGTAAGAAAAGACAAAAGACACTTCTTCGCTCTTTGAGCTTCGAAGGACAAAAGACCGCTGCGCTATAAGACAAAAGACTTCTGAAAGTTACGAGTTACCAATGACGAGTTACGAGTTGAGGAATTTTAGCTTCGGGCTAGACTTCAAACATTACAAATTCCCAAAGTGTTCAAATTCCTCTGGACATCATGATGTTTAAGTGCAAAACGTAATTCGTTATTCGTGGCTTCGAGTCTGCTGCGCACCTCACGTGTCCACTGTGGTGGAGCCAACAAACTCGTAATTCGTGGCTTCGAGTCTGCTGCGCACCTCAGCCAACAAATTCGTAATTCGTAACTAGTAACTAGTAAATTAAAGTCCTTTGTCTTTTGTCTTTCTATCTTTAGTCCCTTTAAGGCCCTTCCCCCGCTTTTGGTTCGCCAAATGCACCCGATACGCTGCGAGTCCGGGGAAACCAAACAAGAAGAAAAACGCTAAGAAATAGGATTGCGGCAACAAGCGAAAGGACTCAATATGCACCATGTCTACTTCGTTGTAGCCAAGACCAATAAAATAGGCTAAACTCAAGGGCGCTTGCTCTGGAACAGTCATCAAACCACTTTTAAAGACAATTTCTCCAGGGAATAAATTGATCGGTAGCGTGAACAAGGGAATCGCGATCACGAAGAAAAGGGCGACAAAGACGAACAAAGGTTTGCGCAGGTATGCATTCAAGGTTTCCATGGGGCAAAGGTACTTTATTCCCTCAAAAGCAAAGAATCGTTTTTGATTGACATACGCAAACAATCAAAATTCCGTTAACTTCGTTCTGGCTCATGAATTTATACTCGAACAAGCAAAAATGGAAAATCGCGCTGATGGTCATTGCCATCATCATGGTGGGCGCATCCCTTTTTGTGTCCAACAATATCGTGTCGAAGGTTGGAGGTCGCGAGCGTGAACGTGCGCTTCAATGGGCCGATGCGATCAAGAAGAAACTAGAATTGGTTACCTTAACGGATCGAACTTTCCGCCAACTGCGCGACAAGGAACGAAAAGAGGTACAACTCTGGGTCGACGCGACAAAAGAAGTGTCAAAGGAAACGCCCTTGGATGTGATTCCAGATTATGGGTTCCCGTTAAAAATTATCAATGAAAACAAGGACATTCCTGTCATCTTGATGGACAACGATCAAGTCATTTCGGGATACATCAACCTAGATTTTGATACCTCAAACATACGTGCTGCGCAGAAAAACGCTGCACTTTCTGCAAAGGAAATCACCCAAATTTTTGAGGATTCCCTAAAAGCATTGGCACTTACCTGGGAAAAATCGAATCCTTCCTTTACCGTTGAGATCTACGATGGACTCTTCAATACCTATTATTACTGCGACTCCAAGGAGCTCATTCGGCTCGAAAAACAGCGTGACTCTTTGCTACAATCGTTCAACAGTGAGTTGATCAACAACCAGGATCTTGTTCCCGTGTTGCTGTTAGATGCCGACACGAAAAAGGTATTGGGAAGTAATTTGAAAAAGGAGAAATTAAACCCCGCACAACTTTCCAAGACAATCAGTGACTTAAAGCGGCAAAACGAGCCTATCATTATTGATTTTCAGAACGGTCAACGCAACATCCTTTATTTTGACGACAGTGAGGAACTCAAGCGTTTGCAGTATTTCCCCTACATCATTTTTTTCATCATCGGGATGTTTGTCTTCATTGGCTACCTCATCTTTAGCACCTTCCGAAAAGCCGAGCAAAACCAAGTATGGGCGGGAATGGCAAAGGAAACGGCACACCAACTCGGGACTCCCCTATCCTCTTTAATGGCTTGGATTCAGCTGCTCAAGGATCAACATGCTGACCCGATGATTACAGCAGAAATGCAAAAAGATGTGGATCGTTTGGAGAAAATCACCGATCGCTTTTCTAAGATTGGTTCGGGTGCAAAGTTGGAAGTCAGCGACCTTAATGTCACGGTTCAACATGTGGTTGAATACCTCCGACCGCGCGTTTCCAGCAAGGTACACATCGAATTCACTGCCACAGACGAACTTCCCGTTCTTCACAATGCACCGTTGATGGAATGGGTCATTGAGAATATCTGCAAAAATGCCGTCGATGCCATGGAGGGTTCCGGTAATTTACAGCTTACCATTCATTGTACTCCCGAATGGGCACACATCGACATCAAAGACAGTGGCAAGGGCATTGCCCCCAATCAACTGAAAACCATTTTTCAACCTGGATTTTCCACCAAGAAACGCGGTTGGGGACTTGGACTCTCCTTGGTGAAACGCATCGTTACCGAGTACCACAAAGGGAAGGTTTTCGTGCTTGAGTCACAAGTCAACGTGGGGTCTACGTTTCGAATTTCTATTCCGGCGTAATTTCGGAAGGGACAAAAGACGCTTCTTCGCTCATTGAGCTTCGAAGGACAAAAGACCGCTGCGCTATAAGACTTTAATCATTCTTCGAATTGCCGAAGGCATCAAATTCCTTTAGGATCAAATTGCGAAGCATCAAATTCTTCATTCTTCATTTTTAACTCTCTACATATTTTGCAAATCCACCGTGCGCATCGCGATGAACGATTTAATCACACGCTCCCCAACGCCAGGTATTTCCACATGAATGAGGTATACTCCAGATGAAATTGGAATGTTCGCATGATTTGTCAAAGGCCAATCTTGGTAGGTGATTGGACTGTCTTTCTTGATGGTTTTGATGAGTTTACCTTGTGCATTGTAAATGGTGATGGTGCAGCGCTCGGGCAGGTTCGTGATTTTTACACGGCTATCGAGCTTATTGATTTCATATTCAGAGAAGGCCAAATACGGATTCGGAACGACATTGATCAATTTCAAGGCATCCGTCAGCGCTGCAGTGCTTCCTGTAACGGTATGCACCGACGACATGTTCCACGCGTACATCGGACGGCCATTATTTTCCCCTGTCACTTGGTAATTCTTGTATTCTTTGTTTACCCGCAATCGAATTTTTACGTCCGTGGATAAGAGTGTATTGCCACTTCGAAGCATGGGGTATGCAATCCACGAAATACTGCCATAAGTTTGTCGTTTGGCAACGGAGGAGTTTTGTTCGATGGCTTGAAATTGTTGATAGAGGAAATTTGAAGATGTGATTTCTGCTTGCGCTGGAATGTACTCTGGGAAGTCAAATCCTGCCGCAAAGTCATTGATCTGAGACTGATCGGAACTGAAGACCCAGAGCGGATGAACACCACCCATCACTGGATTGCCGACACCATTCACTATGCGCGACGTTGGATTCCAGCGCATGTCAGCGCCATTTTCTCCGCCTAAGAAGGAGTTTTCCCCAAAAGCCAAATACAGACGATTCCCCGTTTCCAAATCAATCGCATAGCCAGGAAACCAGCCCATTCCTGTTGTTCCGGAATTGTCAGGATTTCCATATTGATCAACACTTGGACTCTTTCGCAGTAGACCTGGTCCACAGTTGCCAACGTTGAGCCCAGCATCCCGTCCCATTTCAATCACCGGACAGCGGGTCCAAAGTGAACGATCGGAAGTAAGCACAATGTCCACGCTCGGCAAGAAGGATAAAGAAGCATTTGTTCGCGCAGAACCTGGGGAAGGGAGATTGTAGTAGGCCATCGGCATGTAACTGCACTGGTATCCTGACAAACGGTGCGGCGCGATTCCTCCACCCAAGAGCGCTGAAAAACGTCCGTCATTGTCAACGCCCACCTCATCGTCGTAACATGCGGCTTGTGTGTACGGATCATTCACGGCAGCTTGCGTTTCATCAAAGGTGCCTGAACGGATCCAATTGGTTGGGAAAAAGGCGCTGTTGTCCTGAACGAATCCTAGCCATTGTTTTGACGAGTCTTCAAACGAGATGGAATGCTCAATCATCGACGTCGTTTTCACCGAAGAATTTCCTGAAGGTCCCGTATATTTTTCTTGATGAATCTGCACGGAAACGCCCCATTTCGGGATAATTTGTTCGTTGTCCCCTTGAACTGTTTGCTCGGAACTTATTGAATCGAGAACCGTACCATTTTCATGGTCGTACCGGTAAATGACCCACGAGGCGGTGTCGGCACCGTTCAATCCTGAGGGCGTGTAGTCTTTAAAACGGCATTCAAAATAACCGTCTGCCACATTGAGTGGGTCCACCACCTTGATGTTGATGGGACCAGCGCCTTTCTGATAGGTAACTTTGTCGAGGGTGCCGTATTTCACAATGTGCTCCAAAGAAGCAGTGGTCAATTCTAGCGAACGGTTGCCATTGCCATAGCCATCCAAGCGCGTAATTTCTGGAGATTCGCTGTATTCCAAGTAATGCAAGGTCCCGTCAGCCTCAGGCATCGGATTGTGTGGAATGGCTTCGATGGTTTTCACCTCACCTGCGGGAGCCTTCCGGCTTGCTAAATAGCGTTTTTGTTGTCCATCTAGCGCCTGTGGGTCATTCGGATCGTAAGTTTTAAAGTTGTTATAGGCATAGGCGACTGCAACATAGTAATAGCGCTTAAAGTTTACCAGCTGACTCGTTCCTTGGGCGAACAAATCCGTTTTTACACTGAAGCTATGACGAATGCCTAAATCTTGACCATCCACCCGTTCAACAGGAACACTTGCGGATAGGTCTTCATCAAATTCAAAATTGATAATGCGCGACACCCCATCTTTGATGTCACACTGCGCCACCAAGCGGGCTTTGTCTGGATCTCCGATATCGGACAGCGAGTATTGCTTGCCGCGCATCTGAAAAATTTGGTAGCCTTGAAAACGGTAGGACTTATCCGCATTTGGGTCTGCCGCTACAATAAACGGATCAAATTCTTCGTAGGCCTCATTGTAGTTGTTGCTGTTGATGGGATTTGACAGCGTGAGGATAAGTTCATTTTCTAATTCTTGGATGGCCAACTCCGGCGCATGTGGACCATCCAGGACTTTAAAGCAATTCTCGAAGAGGGACTGCGCTTTGTCATCGGCACGCTGTAAAACGGCAACCGAAGCAAAAGGATCTCCCCCATTTGACCGTGCCCAAACTACCCCAACGGTGATGTTGTTTACCGCGCCTGGTTTTAAAACGAAAGGCCCTGCAGACTGCACAAAACGGCGGTCATTGGGCGGATTGTTTGACCCGTATTCTGTCCAAGGGTCTTGCGCTACACCACCTGTCCCCCAGCCCAGCGGATCAGTATCGCCTGGAAACATAAAGTCACAAGGAACATTCGGGTTGCAATCTGGATCGGAGATGTGTCCACTTCCGCCGTAGAAAAACTTGGTGCCATCTTTCCAGATACCACGCAAGTAATTGTAATAATCGGAGGCACTGCTTGGGTCCGTTTGATTGGGATTTGCCCCATTGGTGGTGTTCGAATAATAGAGAAAACGTCGCATGCCAAAGCGTTCATTGTCCACAATGCCATCGCCATAGCCGATCCCATTCAAGGCCTCCTTATCACCAATACCGAATCCGTTGTCGATGCCATCATCGTCCTGATAAGGCCCTTCGAAGAAGTCAACCCCCACTGCTGGTGGTGAGTAGCCATAACCCTTGAATCCCGAATTTTCACCATCAAAATTGTCCCCGTTGTAATAGTATCCCAAACCCCGATTGACATCACAACCGACATAATCGTCAAAGGGATCACCCAATGCACCGTCTGTGAAAAACCCGAAATACGTGTTGTAAAGGGTTTGTGTTCCGCGGTTGATGAGTTCATAATTGTAGAACGTCATGTTGTTGATTTCATCGTTCGATGCAAAGGCGAATGCTTGTGCGCGAATTTCCATTCCGATAGGATCTGCACCCGTTTCGGTATGGATGTTCCCTTTGTCGTTCATCACCCACCAGTAATTGATGTCACCAAACAGGGAAACACGTCGATCGGTCTTGCAGTTTTTCGTTTTATTGATGTCGTGCCACGGATAATCTCCATCCTGCCAGTTGTAATTTCCATCCTCATTTCGGTCGAAGAAGGGAGCGAGGTAGTAATCTTGTCCTAATGTGACATCGCCATGTGCAGGCCATTCCTTGATGATCTCGGGCACTTTATAATTGGGAAAAAGTTCGGATTGAGTGGAGGTTCCATTTTCAGCATCATCAATACCAGCCTGATACCAGGCATTGAATTCCCTAACTTGATCCTGAGTAGTGACAAAGTGCTTGTCGTACTTGGCACAGGTCTCATACGATGTTTCGGCTGAAATATTCGACAGCGGACCTGTCCAATAGTCCTGACCATTTCGGTAACGCAGGGCGGCTAATTTCAACTGATTATTGACATCCGTTCCACCAAGCCATAAGGCTGCAGTAAACAGCGCCATAATGCCAGAGTTTTTGGGCACTTCGTACTGCGAATAATTCTGATTGGGCACCTGCCATAAATTCCCCGCGGTATGCACCATTGCACGGACATTGTTGATTTGCAAAAACGTCGTGGTATTCGGTGGAGTGCACTGCGCCGCCTTAGAAAGATCTGGCTTCATTGGCTTCATCTTTTCCACCCCCGCATAGGGCTGGGCAAAAGAAAAGGAGGTGTAAAATAGAAGTGAAAAGACAAGAATAAACTTCATGGCAGCAATTAACAGGACTAATTTAGGGATAATTCTGCAAGTTCAGTCGCTTTCGAATCAAACCGTATTCTTGACTAAAAAACCCTCATTTACCCAACTTTCAGCATGCCTTGATGAATAAAAGTCCGCGTGAATGCCTATCTTTGAACATGTCGAAATCCAAATTTACCGTAACAGCAGCCCTGCCTTATGCCAATGGGCCGCTGCATCTTGGACATGTCGCTGGGGTCTATTTGCCTGCGGACATTTTTGTGCGCTTCTTGCGAATGAACGACCACGATGTTGCCTTCATTTGCGGCAGTGACGAGCATGGAGCAGCCATTACACTTCGTGCCAAAAAGGAAGGAACTACGCCAAAAGAGATCGTGGACAAGTACGATGCAATTATTGGTAAGGCCTTTAAAGATTTCGAAATTTCATTTGACATCTACCACCGCACATCAGCGGAAATACACCATAAAACTTCGCAAGATTTCTTTTTGAAATTGTACGAAAAAGGAAAATTTACAGAGGAGGTTTCTGAACAATATTTCGACGAAGAGTACCAACAATTTTTAGCGGACCGTTACATTGTGGGCGAATGTCCAAAATGCCAGAATCCGGGTGCCTACGGTGACCAATGTGAAAAATGTGGGACAGATTTAAGTCCAACGGAATTGGTGAATCCAACATCTACCTTAAGTGGAAAAACACCCATTCTAAAAACCACATCTCATTGGTACTTGCCGATGGGGCGACATGAAGAATGGTTGCGCGATTGGATCAAGGAAGGCACCTTGGATGGTGTGAAACAACACGAACCGAAAGCGTGGCGAAATCAAGTGATTGGTCAATGCATGTCGTGGATCGACGGTGGTTTGCATTCCCGTGCCATGACACGCGACTTGGACTGGGGTGTGAAAGTTCCCTTGCCCAATGCAGAGGGAAAAGTACTTTACGTGTGGCTCGACGCACCCATTGGCTATATTTCCGCCACCAAGCAATGGGCCTTGGACAACCAAAAAAATTGGGAGGACTACTGGACCGGCGATCGCAAACTCATTCATTTCATCGGCAAAGACAACATCGTATTTCACGCGGTGATTTTCCCGATTTTATTGAAAGACCACGGTGACCTCATCTTGCCTGACAACGTCCCCGCCTCAGAATTTTTAAATCTGGAAGGCGATAAGCTTTCCACCTCTCGCAATTGGGCCGTATGGTTGCATGAATACCTTCAATCGTATCCCGATAAGGCCGATGAATTGAAATACGTTTTGACCTCCATCGCTCCAGAAACAAAAGATTCTGAATTCACCTGGAAAGAATACCAAACGCGCATCAACAGTGAGCTCGCTGATATCCTTGGAAACTTCGTGAACCGCGCCTTGGTCTTGACCCAAAAATACTACGGAGGCCTTGTTCCGGACATGGGCAAAATGACGGTTGAAGATCAGTCCGTTTTGAATGAAATGGCAGCAATTCCTCAGCGCATCAGCAAGTTGATTTATGCCTATAAATTCCGGGAAGCCCAAGCCGAAGCAATGAACCTGGCACGCCTTGGCAACAAGTACTTGGCCGACCAAGAACCTTGGAAAGTGGTGAAGACAGATCCAGAGCGGGTGAAAACAATCATGCACATTGCGCTGCAAATCACAGCAAATCTGAGCATTGTACTTCAACCCTTCTTGCCTGAAACAGCTCGAAAATTATCAAATTTCTTGAATGTTCACACTGCAGACTGGAATGATGCCGGTCGTCCAGACATCGTGCAAGCAGGAACACAAACCCGTGAACCATCGATTTTATTTCCAAAAATTGAAGACGACATCGTCACTGCCGAAGTCGAAAAATTGAAAAGTACCGTGATGACAGAAACTACAACCACTCCACAAAAGGAAGAAGTGAGCTTTGACGATTTCAGTAAAATGGACATTCGCTTGGGGACAATTCTCGAAGCAGAAAAAGTCGAGAAGGCGGACAAATTGTTGAAGTTATTGGTGGACACAGGCCTTGACAAACGTACGATTGTATCCGGAATCGCGGCACATTATGCTCCCGAAGATGTGATCGGCAAAACGGTCAGCGTGCTCTTGAATTTGGCCCCGCGAAAAATCCGTGGGATCGAATCCCAAGGGATGATTTTAATGGCGGAAGATGCTGAAGGAAACTTGAGTTTCATGGTTCCAGAAAAAGGATTCAACGCTGGCGGCGGAATTTGCTAAGCGAGGGCATGAACGAATTAAGTGAATTTCAAGCCCTACAGCAATCTTTTAATGACGCGGATTTTGTCATCAAGACCCAAGAACAAATTGCCAAGGACTTCGGAAAATTCAATCTCTTTTTTCCTGAAGAATTCTCAACCTTGGCCTTCTCCAAGGAAGCCATTGAATCGTTGCTTGCTGAGCGCATTGCCGACTTGATGCAAGAAGGAGAAACGCGTTTGTTGCAGTTGCTTTACACCATTGATCTCCCCGAAAAGGAATTTCTTTCGCTGACCACCCAAGCAGATTTTCTAGCCCAACTTTCCGAACGGATTCTATTCCGCGAAGCGTACAAGATTTACCTGCGAAAGAAATACAGTTGAGTTGTGAAAAAAAGGTAGCATAGCTCCAAATTTGGCCAATATTCCGTTAAAAAATGATTTTTTCATTTGTCGCATTGGGAAAATAGGCGGAGATGAAGGTGTACTCAAAATACTCTTTACTTTTCCAGTGTTTGGACAGTAGTATTGGCTAAGGTAAACTGCTGCTCATTCATGGTAAGGAGGATGTCCATGAGTTGCTTTTGAGTAATCTTTGATCCATCAAAAAACACGGTCATACCTTGGGTTTTTCGACCTTCAACAAAATCAAATTGTACTCTTGAGACAGCACCTGTACCCTTCAATTTCGTGCGGATACTTCCACCACAACCCATCTCACAGGTCATTCCGCTGATATCGGCCGTAAATGTTTTGCTAGGCTCCACCTTCACGACTTCCATCTTCTTCGCTTTTTCTGTTCGAAGATGAACGACCTCAGGATTTGAAGAACAAGCCATTAAGGCAAGGACAAAAAACAATGAATATTTCATACGATGGAATTTGACGACAAAGATACACAAGTGATGCGCACAAATTGAGTTCGCAATTTTTCAAAACAAAAAAAGAGTCCGACCAAGCAGACTCTTTTCTATGTTTTCATTTACTATTTGGCTATCGAATCACCAATCCTTGTCGTTCTAAAACACCATTTTTCCGTTCAAAAATCACACTGTAAATCCCTGGATCTAATGACAATCCATGATTTGATCTTCCCACTTCATGTTCATCTAAGGCGCCTACTAAAGTGCCAATCGAGTTGTAAACCGTTACCGACTTCACCTCGTCAATATTTTTGAATGCAAAGTTTCCTTCAGATGGATTTGGATAAATCATGATTTGCGTAATGGTATCTTTCTGTTCTGGAACAAACGTATTTGACAAGAAGCTTCCGAACGGAACGAGTGTTGGCTTCGCTTGATCAACATAGAATGTTGCAGAAGCAGAGCATCCAAACTCTGTGGAAATGTCAAACTTATAAATCCCACCAGTAAGATTTGTTTGGTCAAATTGATAGATATCGTATCCAGCACCATCTGTACTCGACCAAAGCATGTTAAAGCCACCAGCCAGTCCTGTCACCGTGACATCAATTGCACCGTCAGAACCTCCATGCATTGATACGGGTGTCACCACACCCGATATTGATAATTGTTCTGGATTGAGCAACTCAAAGGATAACGAAATAGCATCATTGAGCGCATCGTGCACCGTGACATCATAAAGACCTGCATGAAGTCCTGTTAGCGCAGAAGTAGTCTCTGTATTCGACCAAATAAACGTGTACGGTGCTACTCCGCCAATTACATCGAGGGAAATAGTGCCATCCAACGTTTCATAACAGGTCGGATCTGTTTTGGTCGCGGAAACATTCAGCGCGCCATTGTTCTGTGCTGCCACAGTGGTAAGCGACCCGAGTATGAACACGGCCGATTTTAAGAAATTTGTTTTCATGTCATTACATATTTTTGTGTTTCATGAAACAAAAGAATGAATGTTTGATCGAACCACGCATGAAACAACTATCGCTTGGTATCAATTTAATGCCTTCTACCTAAATGACCTAAGTATATCTACGCTTTTTCAAACGTTCTGGCTTGATTCATTGTTGTCCGATAAAATTTTTCCGTTCTTCTTGAAACCATTGAAATCAGTGGTTTTAAGAAGTAATTTTAAAGTAAGGGGGGTGGTTTTTATTTTATGTGATTTAATCATTTAGTATTTAAATTGTTTGACCCCGATGGGGTCATTGGC
>CAIQQH010000021.1 GCA_903873915.1 uncultured Flavobacteriia bacterium
ATCCTTGGTCAGAATAACGGGTTCGAGTCGAATGTCGGCACCGATGAAGTGCTTGAATTCATCTGGTGAGATTTCTCCCAATCCTTTAAATCGAGTGATCTCAGGATTCTTTCCCAATTCTTCTATCGCATTCCTCCGTTCATCTTGGGAATAACAATAAATGGTTTTCTTCTTATTTCGAACACGGAAAAGAGGCGTCTGCAAAACATAGACGTGATTTCTTTTTACTAAATCAGGAAAGAATTGCAAGAAAAAGGTCAACAAGAGCATGCGAATGTGCATTCCATCTACATCGGCATCGGTAGCGATTACAATCTTTCCATAACGTAAATTGTCCATGTCCTCCTCGATGTCGAGTGCGGCTTGAACGAGGTTAAATTCTTCATTCTCATACACCACTTTTTTCGTTAACCCGTAACAATTAAGTGGTTTACCGCGCAAGGAGAAGACGGCTTGCGTATTGACATCCCTTGACTTCTTAATCGAACCACTCGCCGAATCTCCCTCAGTAATGAACAAGGTTGTTTCCTCACGACGATCATCTTTCAAGTCGGTCAAGTGAATTCTACAGTCACGTAATTTTTTATTATGAAGGCTTGATTTTTTCGCTCGATCACGCGCTAATTTTCGAATGCCTGTAAGCTCCTTTCGTTCGCGCTCTGATTGTTTGATTTTACGCTCAATCAGTTCGGCAACATCAGGATTTCTGTGCAGGTAGTTGTCCAATTTCTCTTTCAAGAAATCATTGACAAAGGCCCGTATAGATTTTCCACCTGGTTCAATCTCTTGGGAACCTAGTTTCGTCTTCGTTTGAGATTCAAATACCGGTTCAATCACTTTTACCGCGATCGCAGCTACAATAGACTGACGAATATCTGATGCCTCATAATTTTTATTGTAAAAATCGCGAATAACCTTGGCGACAGATTCCCGAAAGGCACTTTGATGTGTCCCTCCTTGGGTAGTGTGCTGTCCATTCACAAAAGAATAGTAATCCTCGCCATAGGTTTTTCCATGCGTGAAAGCCACTTCAATGTCATCCCCTTCCAGATGGATAATTGGATACAGTGGGTCTCCATCCATGTTGTTTTCCAACAAATCCTTCAACCCGTCCTTTGACTGGTACTTATCACCGTTGTAATACATTGCCAACCCTCTATTCAGGTAGCAATAGTTCCACATCATTTTATCAAGATATGCCGTTTTATAGGCAAACTTCTTGAATATCGTTTCGTCGGGAATGAACTCCACATAGGTACCATTGACCTCATCAGTTTTGACGATCAATTCATCCTTGATCAATTCACCGCGCTCAAAAACGGCCTCCTTCTTCTCTCCGTCACGCACCGAATAGACCATAAAATAAGAGGACAATGCATTCACCGCTTTGGTACCTACTCCATTCAATCCAACAGATTTCTTGAACGCTTTGGAGTCGTATTTTCCTCCCGTATTGATTTGAGAAACGCAATCTACAACTTTCCCTAGCGGAATACCTCGACCATAATCACGCACTGTAACCTTCCCATCTTTCACACGAATATCTACACGCTTGCCATTTCCCATCACGAACTCATCGATGCAATTATCGATAACCTCTTTCACAAGAATATATATGCCATCATCGGCCGCAGATCCATCCCCCAATTTTCCAATGTACATTCCTGGTCGAAGCCGAATGTGTTCTTTCCAGTCGAGCGAGCGGATGTTGTCTTCTGTATATTGATTTTCTGCCATTGTTTTGAGCACTTTGAGCGTAACTACCAAATGTAATCACACAAAAGGGACAAAACACGGTTCAGAGGTACTACTTTTGAACTATTTTTCGTTGAAAAACCTCGATAAATCAGTGAAAAATGACCGTTTCATCCTTGTAAAAATAGAATTTTGAAAAAACGATGAATTTTAAGTGAGAATCGAACCAATGACGTTTACTCTTCATCAATCCGAAAGACATCCCCATCCTCAACAACGCACGTATTTTCAAAAATAGTTTTCGCCTCCTCAAGATGAACATCTATGGACTCATAGCGGGCACTTAAATGTCCCAACAACAAGCGGCCAACCTCTCCTTTTTTAGCAATTGAAGCTGCTTGTTTTGCGGTAGAATGAAAGGTGGATTTGGCGCGGTCTGCATCTTTCTCAATGAACGTTGCCTCGTGGTACAAAACGTTCACATTTTTAATGTGCGGAACGATGGATTCATCAAAACGTGTATCCGAACAAAAGGCGTATGAGTAACTCGGATGGGGTGGCCATGTAAAATCTTCCACATCAAATTCATTTCCCTTTTCATCCACGACATTCTCACCGCGTTTCAATTTGGGTAAATGTTCGATGAGCAATCCCGAATCTTTGATTGCATCAGAAATCAGTCGACGTTCCTTGGTTTTTTCTCGAATGACAAAGCCATTTGTTGGGATTCTATGTTTCAGCGGAAAGGTGTGAATCTCTATCAAATTGTCCTCAAAAATCAATTTGGATTCTTTCCCATTGAGTTTCACGAATTTCAGATCGAAGTCCAATCGATCACCAGAAATTTCAAGTTGTGAACGGACAATGTTTTCCAATTCTTCCGGACCATAAACCGTGATTCCTTTATCGCGTCCCATCAGATGCATGGTGCTCAATAATCCGACTAAGCCAAAGAAATGGTCTCCGTGTAAATGAGAAATGAGAATGTGAGAAATGCGCTGGAAACGAATGCTGTACTTACGGAGTTGCATTTGTGTGCCTTCGCCGCAATCGATGAGAATGTGTCGATCGTTGCAAACGATGTATTGTGCTGTTGGATTTCGACGAAATGTAGGCACAGCGGCTCCACTTCCAAGGATTGTTAATTCAAAACTCACTTACGCAAGGCTTCCATTGCGGATGCTTGATCGTTTGTGATGGTCAACACGCGATCGAGCTGAGCAATTTGAATCAACTTCATCACGTTTTCATTGAGTCCACAGAGTGCAAATCGTCCGTTTGTGTCACGACATAGTCGGTTGGCAGACAAGATCGCACTGAGCCCAGAAGAGTCACAATACCGCGTCTCACTCATGTCAATGACCATGTTGTTTACTCCGTTTTTATTCAGCACCAACAACTCAGACTTCAATTCTGCCGCATTCGAAGCATCCAGTTTTTCCACTTTCGTTTTTACGACTGCCTCGTTTTTGTTTTGTGTTGTTTCGAAGTTCATTGTGTTTGGTTGTTTAGTCAAAAATAACATTTTTTGATTTAAAGCAATGCAAGAGTTTTACAATTCGCTTAGCATTGTGCGGCATGGCATTATCTTCCAATTTTTGAGGCCAGCAAATAAATGACGGCCATGCGCACCGCAACACCATTTTCCACCTGATCTAAAATGATAGATTGATCGGAATCAGCAACATCACTCGTGATCTCAACACCGCGATTGATTGGTCCTGGGTGCATGACAATTATTTTCTTGGACAGCGAATCTAAGATTTCTTTGGTCAATCCAAATTGCATCGAATATTCACGCAAGGAAGGAAAAAATTTAATGTCTTGACGCTCAAGCTGAATGCGCAACATGTTGGCCACATCGCACCACTCCAGTGCTTTTCTCAAGTTATGTTCGACCAAGACCCCCAATTCGTGAATGTATTTAGGAATCAAGGTCGTAGGTCCGCAAACCATGACTTCTGCGCCTAATTTTTGAAGGCAATAAATGTTTGAAAGTGCAACACGGGAGTGAAGAATATCTCCAACAATAACCACCTTTTTCCCTTCAACTTCTCCCAATCTTTCTCGAATGGAAAATGCATCTAGAAGGGCTTGTGTCGGATGTTCATGGGTGCCATCACCTGCGTTTACCACTTTAGCATTGACCCTTTCAGATAAAAATTTGGCAGCGCCAGGATTCGGGTGACGCATGACCACCATGTCCACTTTCATGGATAAAATATTGTTCACGGTATCGATGAGCGTTTCTCCCTTTTTCACTGAGCTACTTGAGGCACTAAAATTTACCACATCAGCAGAGAGTCTTTTTTCAGCAAGTTCGAAAGACAAGCGCGTTCTGGTAGAGTTCTCAAAAAACAGATTTGCAATGGTGATGTCTCGAAGTGAAGGCACCTTTTTGATTGGTCGATTGATGACCTCTTTGAAACTATCTGCCGTCTTGAAAATCAATTCAATATCCTCTCGGGTAAGGTCCCGAATTCCTGTGAGATGATCAACGCTCAGATTATTCATTGGTGTCAGGTGTAAATAAGACTACTTTATCTTCTCCTTCAATTTCTTTCCACTCTACAGAAACGCGTTCCTTTGACAAGGTGTCCACACTTTTTCCGATGTAATTGGCTTGAATGGGCAAATCTCTATTGAAACGACGGTCAATCAAAGTCAATAATTCTACCTTTTTCGGTCGGCCAAAAGCCAAAAGTGCATCCAATCCCGCGCGAATGGTGCGTCCTGTAAACAAGACATCGTCCACAAGAACGACTTGCTTGTTTTCGATGACAAAATCGATGTTTGTCACACTTGGTATGATTGCCTTTTCTCGTCGGCGGAAATCATCCCGGTAAAAGGTGATATCAAGGTTTCCGCACAAAATTTCCTTTCCAAGGATTCGCTCCAGCTCCGCTTTCAAGCGCACAAGCACATGAATTCCACGTGGTTGAAGACCAATTAAAACAGTGTCGGAAAAATCGTGATGTTGTTCAATGAGTTGATAGCAAAGTCGTTTTATCGTCAGTTCGAAGTGTCTGCTGTTCAGTATGACCTGCTTTTCCATCCTTGCAAATATACATGCTTTTCGCGTGGGTATGATGATTTACAGCAATTTTTACTTTAAAATATCAACACTGAATTCACAAAAAAAGCGCCTCTTTCTGAGACGCTTTGGAAATCATTTTTAAGTCCCCTGCTGACTACCGGTGAAGCAGAAGGTACTCCACTGCTTTTTCCGCGCTGACAAATCCGCCACTGATGGATACATCACTTACGTTCACTTTTCTCTTTGTTCCTGGAACAACTACTTTCTTTTTGTAAGACACAACTGTTTTCATCAAGACCTCACGCACTTGAGCAGCAGTCAATTCCGGGAAATAGCCACGGATGATTGCACAGACCCCAGCCGTTGCCGGACATGCCATGCTCGTTCCAGAAGCATCTTCATATTTTCCGTCGGGCACGGTGGAATAGATATCAACCCCTGGCGCAAAGAGATCCACAGTCGTCAACCCATAATTGGAAAAATCCGCCAAAAGTGTCTTCCCTTTTTTAGACACACTTGCTGCTCCTACTTCAATCCAGTTGCTTGCGATCGTTCCATCAGAAAGTCGACGTGTTGGATATGAATCCTCCACATCTTTGTCTTTGGCATCGTTTCCTGCAGCGTGCACCAAGAGCACATCGTTGTCCATCGCATAGCGAATTGCTGCATCCACAAGCGCTTTATCTTGGTAATAGTATTTCCCAAACGACATGTTGATCACCTTCGCACCGTTGTCCACGGCATAGCGAATCGCATTGGCGACGTCTTTGTCGCGTTCATCTCCATTAGGAACAGCGCGAAGCACCATGATTTGTGCATTTGAAGCAATGCCATCGATCCCAATTCCATTTCCGCGTTGCGCCGCAATGATTCCAGAAACATGGGTTCCATGCATCGCATCTGGACCTTCGTAGCGGTTGCAACCATAAAAACGTTCTTCGCCATTTGATGGATCGTCGCCTACTAAAATTTGACGCAAGCTGTCAGTATTGATCCGGTTAAACTTCGCCATATTTGAATACGTTTCAGCGCCTTCGGTGATCATCCCGTCTAGGTCCTTTGCTTCATATGCGAGAAGAATCAAGCTCACTCGTTTTTGAATGCGCTTTTCCATATCATCTTTCGGAACATAGGCCTTATTCGTTTTCTTGGAAAATTCACCGTTTGACGCATCCTTCACCTTTTGGATATATCCCGAGAGCAGACCCAAACTTTTCTCTTGCATTTCAATTTCACCTTGCTCTTTTTGGAAATCTGCTTTTAGCTCGATGTATTCTTTGTAATCCTCAAGTTCCTTCCCACTCAGCTTGCTCGTATCCTTGCCTTCAAAAGAACGACGCGCATTGTTATACAGTCGTGCAATTTCCATCGCTTCATGGTCAATATCGCCCTCAGGACCACCGAGGAATGACCATCCATGAATATCGTCGATGTACCCGTTTTTGTCGTCATCGATACCATTGTCTGGAATCTCATTTTTATTGGTCCAAATCACCCCTTTTAAGTCTTCGTGATCGATTTCCACACCGCTGTCAATCACAGCCACAATGACCGTTTGTGGTGTCATTCCATTTAAGTATTCATAGGCTTGAGTTGCTCCAGTACCGAAGACACCATCTTTTGCAATACTCTGCAAATACCAGTTGACTGGCGCCTTTTGCGCGTTTATATGGGTTGATCCCAAAACAAATAGGGCTGTTGCGATTAAAATTTTTTTCATTGAAATTTAATTATGACACATAGGACAAAGATAAAATCAGTTTGTTACACAGCTATGATTTTTCATTTGATTGATCAATAAAAAGTTCGTGTAACTTTTGTTGTAACACTTTCTTATCGGGCAGCTGTGTCTTGTATTCAGCCACCAAGGTGGGAGACAAACTTCTGCTTAAAGAATATTCAACAACTTCATTGTCTTTATCTTTACACAACAATACCCCGATAGATGGGTTTTCATTCGGTTTCTTGACGTCTCTGTCTAGGGCTTCCAAGTAAAAATTTAATTGACCCAAATGCGCTGGTTTAAATCTATCTGCCTTTAACTCAAAGGCAACTAAACATTGTAGCCCGCGATGAAAGAATAAAAGGTCTATGAAAAAATCGCTTTTACCCACTTGCAACTTATACTGTTCACCTATGAATAGAAAGTCTTTCCCTAATTCGAGTATAAAATTTTTCATTTGTTCAGTCAAAGCATGTTGCAACTCTTTTTCGCTATGATACTCTGGTAAATTCAAAAACTCAAACACATAATCGTCTTTAAATGCAGTCGATAAATCATCACGAACTTCTCTCAAATCTGTTGAGAGTTTTGCATTCCCGATCATTTTTCGCTCATAAAGACTTGCACTAATTTGACGATCAAGTTCTCTAAAACTATACCTCTCCTCTCTCACGATTTTTATATAGAATGCTCTTTCGTCCAAATTTTTACATCTCGAAAAAATTGCCAAATTGTGAGACCAACTTATTTCTCTCAACTGTGTTGAGAGTTTTGGAGAATCCTTGTAGGCTTCATAAAACTGCTTCATTCTCCATAAATTTTTATCAGAGAAGCCTTTGATGTCAGGTTCAGACTTTCTGATAAACAAGGACAATTCTACAACCACAGAATCACCCCATTCTGTTTGATCAATCTTTTTGCTAATGTATTCACCAATGTTCCAATAAAGTTGTATTAGCTCAGCGTTTACAGCACGTAATGCGTTTGAACGAGATTTCTTTATTAATTGAATGATGTCGGTGAATTGTGAATTCATTAGATGACTTTAAATAACAAATTCAAAGTCACTCCATTGGTTTTAGGATGTGATTGAGAATTTTCATACCATAATTTACGATTGAAAACTCACATCAACAAAAAATCATCCGCCTTTCTTTTTCACTTTATACCCCTCCTTCGTGAGAATATCGAACACCTTGTCTCGGAAATTTCCTTGAATCAGGATTTCATTGTCTTTTACTGTGCCACCAACGCCACATTTGCTTTTAAGTAATTTACCCAATTCTTTCAGATCATCTTCTTTACCGACGAATCCTTCCACCAAGGTTACCTCCTTGCCTCCACGCTGTTTGCGATCGATCGACACATACAGCTGTTGTTGAGCCTTGGATAGCGTTTCAATCGCTTCTTCTTCGTCAAACTGAAAATTGAAATCCGGGTTGGTGGAATAGACCACATTGATTTTTTCTTTCTTCTGTTTCGCCATCAGTACTTCTCTATGATTGCTGTTCTAATATCATCTGAAAGCATTGCGTCGGGGGATTTACGCAAGGCTTCGCGCGTCATTTTTGGTGAACGCACTTCAAAAATAAATAGTTTTTTTTCGGATTGATGCACTGTGGCGACATTTTCCGCTGTAACGTCACTGTTTTTTATAATGTACCCGTATAATTCAGGGAAAACACTTTCAGCAGATGCGAATTCACTCATTGAAAAGATAGATAGTATGGTGTGAAATCCGGCATCTATGAAGGGCTGAACCCATTCTTTTCGGGAAATATTCACCAGAACTTTAAATCCTTTGGAGGATGAAAACCCAATATCGACTAAACGGTCAATGATTTGCGCCACATTTACAAATTCACCAACACATTCGTTGTAATGCCTCAAATCGAGTACAATTTCCTTTCCTTGCAGGTGATTGGTATCGATTTCTGAGAGTCGCGCCAATTTTTCTTGATGAATGGTGGAATACTTTCCTCCGGCGAGTATCTCATCCAAAAGATCAGGAATACAACCATTTAAATTCGTTTCTGTTTCCAATTTAGCATCATGGTACAACCATAAATCACCACTTGCAGAAAGCTGCACATCGACTTCGACACCATCACAACCCTGCATAGATAAAGCGAGATCCACAGCTTCTATGGTGTTGTCATGATATACACTAGCTACATTTTCCAATCCAGTTCCTGCATGGCCATAGATTCTAACGGATTCGTATTGATTGCTTTTTGAACAGCCAAACAAGATGAGTCCTATAAAGAGCAGACTACCACGCATACTGAACACCTATTGAACCAAAAAACCCGAATGAACTTACACCGGAATATTTTCCACTAAGTGTATTGTAGGTCATTTCTTGAAATAAACCACAAGAAGAACTCTGAACAAATGCCCACTTTTTACCAAAGACCAATCGATAACCGGCATAGGTCTCACTCCAATAATCGGGTCGTCCGTTTCCTGAAATGGTAGATAATCTTGAAAGTGAAGTTGTAACAATGGGTGCCAAATGAAATGCCTTATAATCGATCAGATTTATTCCATAACCAATCCCGACTCTCGGAAAAAAACGGCTTTGTAAAATAGTTCGTGAGTAACCGAAATCAAATTGAGCCAAAATGAACTGATTAGACAATGAATGGAACCATTCAACACCTGTGAAATAATCTGTTTTGGCAACTGAGGCGCGCAAAGAAATGGCATTGGAACGTTTGTTTTCCTGACCAATACTTGGCAAACTTAAAACGCAAATGAAAACCAAGAGAAATAGACGCATCGTTCAAAGATACAGTTTATGAAAAAGAGATTAAAGCTTTGGACACTTCTTACAGTGCACTCCCTTTTTCTTGTATTTTTTGCAGCAGTCTTTCTTTTTTGAACAGGCACATCCCTGACATGTAAATGCCTCAGGCAACATTTGTTTTGGTGTGGTGTATTGTATCTGCTTCATTCCTTATTTAGAATAATTCCAAACAAAGATAAAAAGTTCTTTTAAACCCGCAGCAAATAGACTAAAATTTATATGCTAAAATCAATAAGGTAAAATCATGACAGCCAACCAAATCAGCATGGAATCCTCCGAATCATAAGCCATAAACTTATCGAAAGTGCTCGTGCTATCTCCTCTGTAGATGATCCCATTCTTTAAGGTATACAAGCAATCCATTGAACTTCGACTGTCGCCTATGTATAATTTTCCATCGGTCAGGGTAAACAATAAATCAAAGACAGAAGTTGAGTTTCCACGGTAGATTTTATTTCCCGAAACGGTGTATTTCACATCCGTAAAAAACATGCGTTCCTTTAGGTACACGACATCATTTTTAATGAATAGAACTTCAACTCTTCCTGATGGACTATTGCGATAAATTGTTTGTTGTTCGCGCTCCCAAATCAAATCATTCGAAAACTTACGGTCAGACAAATAGACCTTTTGACCGAAAGAAGAGAATGTAAGAAGTGTAAAAAAAAGGAAGAAAATTCTCATGATCGCGCCAGTGTAACCTCAACTGTCAAAAAATTTATGGCCTCAGAAATAGGGTCAATGGTATAGTACAATGGATTCCCCGATTTCATGCGCATGGTTAAGAATCCAACGCCCGAGCCATTTCTTTGGGACAAGTATCCATTGCTCAAAATCTCCATGTATTTATCCTTCAGCTCCAATCCATCCATTTCGTTGATTGAATCCAAGTAATCAGTAAGATTAGCAACCTCCTCTGCTGCTACTAAATTTCCAAAAACAATTTTGTAATCGTCTTGATTACGCGCTAATAAAAGGTAGGCCATTTGACGTCCATGTTCATCCTTGGCACCATGCAAGCGGATATTCTGAAGTCCTTCAATTAAAATTCCGAACACGCGTTTTACTGCAATTTTCCCATCCCCCGAAGTTACCATCAATTCCTCTACACTTGCTGCTAGGCAATTCACCAAATCTTGAGAAAAAGCCCCAATATGAGATACAACAACAGTGCGAGGATCTTCCGTCGCAAACAAATCCATGTAGCGATTGAAATTCAAACGAATCTCTTCTGAAACTTTATTTTGAATATCCTCAATCATCTTTCTAAGTTCGGAAATAACTATTACTTCGCTCGAATCAAATGAATAAATCCGTGGTATTGTTTATTTTCTGGAGTATTGATCAAATAGGTATATACTCCTTCCAGCAAATCTTGACCGCTCACATCTTTTCCTCCCCAATCGTTTTGATAGTTTGTGGATTCAAAAACTACATCTCCCCAACGGTTCAAAATCAACACCTTTGTTTCTGGTTTCAGATTTTGTATCTCAAAGGTATCGTTGATCCCATCCGCATTTGCCGTGATGACATTCGGAATAATCACTTGTCCATACACACTAATCACTTGTGTGATGGTATCCATACATCCGTTGGCATCGATAATCATCAAGGTAACATCGTACAATCCTTCCGCATTGAATGCATATTGGGGAGCTTGGCCAACAAAGACTGCTGTATCGATCAACCAATTCCAAGAAGTGATATTCGTTCCATTAGAATTGTCAGTAAAGTTGATGGTTTGACCAATATTTGGTGCAGCTGGTGTCCAACTAAAGTCTGCTGTTGGTCCAACAGGCTGATTGAGGACAACAGGACCATACTGTGTTGTGCATCCGAAGGCATCTGTCACGGTTAAATCATAGGAACCGCTGCTTAAGTTTGTTGGATTGATTCCTGTCTGAGAAGTATTTGTCCATGTGTACGTAAATGGTCCATTTCCTGTGGCTAACAATCCGTTGATGCTTCCTGGAACCAGACAAGTTGGTTGAATGACTTGCAGATTGGCATCATTAACTATGGCAGCTGCGGCATTCGCAATGGCGATCGTTTCAGTATCGGAGCACCCTTGAGCATCCGTAACTGTTAATGTGTAAGTTCCACCTTGCGCTGCGGTAACATTAAGTGTTGCTTGTGCAGGAGTCGTATTCCAAGCGTAGGAATATACTGGTGTTCCTCCCGAAACGGCAATGCCCGTCACTGTTCCATCGGCTTGACCACAATGTGACGTAGTGATGACCATATTTGTCGTATCAATCACCGGAGCATTATTTTGAACGACTGAAACCGTCAAGGCCTGTGAACACCCTTGATCGTCAGTAACCGTCAAATTGTAATTCCCCACTGCAAGACCTGTCAAGTTCAGTGTACCCTGATTGTTCGACCATTGCACTTGAGGATTGACTCCCCCAATAATGACAAGTCCAGAAATTGATCCCGTATTTCCCACACAAGATGTTGGCGTCACCACCATTGCTGAAGCATCCAAGACCAAAGGAATCGGTGCTGTGATGGTATAGGGTGTAGAAAGCACTGAACATCCGAAGGCATCAGAAACTGTCAAGGTATAAACACCTGGAGTAAGACCCGTTGCATTCAACCCTGATCCCCCACCATTCGACCATGTATAGCTCAGGTTCGTGCCTGTTGTTGTAAGACCTGTAATTGAACCAAGTGTGCCATCACACAAGACATTTGTTACCACCGCATTGGTTTGATTGAGTGTTGGGCCATTGATGTTACTCACTTGGAAAGGTCCGGCTTGCGTTGAACATCCTGCTTGATCTGTTACAGTGAGTGTGTAAGAACCTACCGCCAAAGCTGTAAGGTTGAGTGATGTCTGAGCTGTTCCAGTCCAACTGTAAGAATAATTGGGTGTACCACCAGAAACAGTCAAACCACTTAATGCTCCATCCGACAAACCACAATGTGCATTCGTGATTGCTATTGCGGTAGTATTCACTGCTGGTGATGATGATGCAGCGATGTTGTAGGGACCACTATTCGCTGTACATCCATTCACATCCGTCACAATCAATGAATAGCTTCCACTCGGCTGATTGCTTAATGTTGGTCCAGCGGCTGTAGTGCCATTCCAAGTATAGGTCAATCCTGTTCCTGTGGCCGTGATTCCCGAGATAGATCCATTCGCGTTGCCACAAGATGTTGCATTCACAACCGCCGTACCCGCAGATACCGCTGGTCCAGCAACGTAAGTCACAGCAAAAGGTCCCGCTGTACTAATACACCCATTGACATCTGTCACTGTCAAGGTATAGGAATTCGCTGTCAAATTTGTTGGGTTCAAAGCGCTACCGCCACCATTTGACCAAGAATACGAAAGTCCTGTTCCTGTTGTCGTTATTCCAGTTATAGACCCCATTGTTCCGTTGCAGTTTTGATTGACTATCACTGCTCCTGAAGAGGTAATAACTGGACTTCCAGTATTGATCACCGTGTAAGGCCCTGAAGTCGCCGTGCACCCATTGGCATCGGTGATGGTCAAGGTGTAATTGTTGGCCGCAAGTCCTGTCAGATTCAAAGTCGATTGCGTGGTGTTCGTCCAAACGATTCCTATTGGATTTGTGCCACCTGAAATAGTAATTCCAGAAATACTTCCGTTTGCTTGGATACAGTTTTCATTGACTATAGCCACCGCACCAGCATTGAGTGTTGGACCTGCAATGGAAGGAATAGTAAATGGACTCGAACTTGCCGTACATCCGTTTATATCTGTAACAGTCAATGTGAAGTTACCTCCAAGCTGCGACGAAATTGTTGGTCCAGTAGATGAGTTCCCGTTCCATGAATAGGTCAATCCAGTTCCTGTTGTTGTAATTCCCGTAATCGAACCATTTGCATTGCCACAAGTTGACGGTGTAATGACCGCCGCTGCAGAAACGACTGTCGGACCAGCTGTGTAGCCTACCACAAAAGGCCCTGCATTGGCAGTACATCCGTTGGCATCTGTTACTGTTAAAGAATATGAACCTGCATTCAGACCAGATGGATTCAAGACAGCACCACCGCCATTCGTCCATGCGTAACTTAAACCTGTACCCGTTGCTGTTATCCCTGAAATGCTTCCCATAGTGCCATTGCAACTTTGGTTATTGGTAACAAGCGCTGCTGCATTGAGACTTGGTCCTGCAATGGCGTTGACCACAAAAGGTCCTGCAGTTGCCACACAGCCGTTTTGATCAGTAACTGTTAATGAATAGATATTTGTAGGAAGACCCGTGAGGTTTAATGTTGTTTGAGTGGTATTCGTCCAAACGTTTGTCATCGGACTTGTTCCGCCACTTATTGTGATTCCAGAAATACTTCCGTTGTTTTGGTTACAGATATTGTTGGTGATTGCAACAGCACCTGAATTGATGGTTGGACCTGCGATGGATGGAATACTGTAAGGACCACTGGTCGCTGTACACCCTGCCGCGTTCGTTACGGTAAGGGTATATGCACCACCCAATTGACCAGAGATCGTCGCACCCGTTGCTGCTGTTCCGTTCCATGCATAAATCAATCCAGTTCCCGTCGCTGTAATCCCAGTAATTGAACCGTTCGCATTTCCACAAGTGGAAGGAGTAATGACTGCTGCAGCGGCATTGATCGTTGGTGCAGCGGTATAACCAATAGTAAAAGGTCCTGCATTCACCGCACAACCGTTGGCATCCGTTACGGTCAAGGTGTAATTTCCAGCCACTAAATTGGATGGATTCAATGAAGTTCCACCACCATTCGTCCAGCTGTACGAAAGACCAGTACCTGTTGCTGTAATACCAGTGATTGACCCCAATATCCCGATACAGCTTTGATTGTTTAGTACAGCAGCGGCTAAATTCACAATTGGACCTGCAATTCCTGTTAATGTATAGGGTCCTGAGGTGGCTAAACAGCCATTCACATCGGTAACTGTTAGCGTGTACGTCCCTGCTGCCACATTGGTAAGGTTGCCATTGGGCGTAGTCGTACCGCTCCAGCTATAGGTCAGTGCAGGTATTCCACCACTTGCCGTTAAACCTGTAATTGCGCCAGGTGTTGAGCATGTTGGATTGGTTAACACAGCCGTTCCACTAATGGTTGGCGCTGGGTTTACAGTTACAGTTACAGGAACACGGAATGTGCCGGGGCAAACCCCTACATAATATGTCGTCGTGGATGTTAACGCTGGAGTTGTAAAAGCCGTTGTGTTCGTTGCCACAACAGTTGTACCAAATGGCGTTGTGTACCAAATCAACTGGCCAGGTAAAGTCCCTGTAACGTTCACGGTCAATGTCGCTGTTGTTCCTGCGCAAATCGTCTGGTTATTTGGTGTAATGTTAAAAATAGTTGTTGCAGAACCTGAAATTCCTGAAGCACCATTGGTGGCACCATTTGGAGTAAATTCCGTCACATGCGCCGAATTGCTTGTTCCTGAGTTTCCACCGGTAACATTTTGTCCAGCAGTGCCTGATGTCAAGGAAACACTTCCTCCTGCTCCTGCTCCACCCGGACCAGACCCCTCTGCTACGGCACCAAGTCCTACTGTCAATACCACATTACCACCTGCTCCTCCTCGCGCATTCAGAGAAATAGTTGCCGGAATGGCAGTCAGATTTTTTACATAGATTGATCCTCCTGCACCACCGCCACCAGCTCCGTCATTGCCTTTTTTATTTCCCGATCCAGGAAAAGGACTTACTGCTTGGTTATTCGGATTGGTATTTCCACCTACCGCTCCATCTGACTCCAAACTTCCTGAACCACTGATAGTTCCATAACAGGTGACAAAAACAATTCCTCCACCGGCACCGCCTAAACCACCTTGACCACTGTCTTGATCTCCAGCGCCGCCACCGCCACCCATAAAAAGGCGCGTGGCATCAAACGCTAAAGGATGTCCACCTAGTCCACCGTTCACTTTTCGCGTATCACTTGCCGTTGGACTCCACGCCGTATTGTTCGGTCCAGTAAGTGTTGCGTCGACGTTTACTGTCGAAAGAGAGTATCCTCCACGTCCACCACCCGGGCTTGTCGATCCAGCAAATCCAGCTAATTCAAGATTCCATGCGATAGAGGAGGCTGTACTCGAAGGAACACCTTTGCCTGTATACGTCGCGGGGTTAGCAGCGACGTTCGCTCCACCACCACCGCCAGAATTCTGAATTCCGCCGCCACCACCACCATTTGCTGGTGAACCACGTCCATAGCGAGAAAATACCAAATCATATTCTGTTGTAAAACCGCCAATTCCTTCTCCTTTTCGCGCTCCTTGGGATGTTAAATTTGATCCCAGATAAGAGCTGCCATTGCCAGCTCCATCGCCACTAACATTCACGGAACCTACTGTTCCCACGTTATCCGCAATTCCTCCGCGGAATCCGCGAGTTGAGGCTGAAATTTTCGTTCCTGCATTCAAAACAATGTCAGTATTTGCCTCAACCGCAACAACTCCACCTATGTTTCCATCCCACGTCACAGGAACGATTGAAGCCGTTCCTGTGAGTGTCAATGAACTGTATCGAGGAATACGAACAACCTGAACATGACCAGCAGCTGTATAGGTGTTTTGAAGATTACATTGCAAAGTGATCAAATTACCCGCAACACTACGAACCTCCGCCTGCTCGAATTTTCCAGCATTATTGTAAGCCGTAATTTTACCCCATTCATGTGGAAACTGGTTCCAGTTATTCGTCCATAAATAAGCTCCCGGAACGGTGTAATTTCCACCCCAAGTTGCTGTAGGTGTCACATCAATGTCCATCGACGCACCCTGCATTTGAATGATCATGATTAAATCCCCAGCGGCAAGGGCTGTCGTTGGCCAAATCGCACCTGTTAGTGTGGCAATATTGCTCACCGTTATAGTGTTGGTCCCTGTCGCAGTGACAGTTGCATAGGTATTGACTTGAGTGTTCGCTGCGCTGACATTTCCGACACCATCCTTTCCTCGTTGAGAAAATGAAAAAGTCGAAAGGCCGGCAATGAAAACAGTGGAGAGAAAAAGAGTAAAAAGTTTCATCAGTTAAGCTAGTTTCGCAAAGCAAAGACGAAAATACGGAGAAAAAAGTTGGCTACAAATATCCCTTTTTTAATTCTTCAAAAATAGTCGCTACTGCAGGGCAAACGAGTGTGTTTTTCTCAGTAATCCCAAGTATTTGAATCATGTTTTTCCGATCCGTATGTGGATATTCCCGGCAAGCCAAAGGACGGTGCTCATAGACAGAACATTTGTTGTCATTTCCAAGAAAAGAACAGGGCGCTTTTTGCAAGACATAATCACTTTCTTCGTCCATTTTTAGATAGGCAGAAACAAAGTGACTTTCTTTCATTTTCAAGTTCTTAGACAGGCGCTTGATGTCAATATCTCGAAAGATCGGACTCGTTGTAGAGCAGCAATTGGCACACTCCAAGCAATCAATTTTCCTAAACGCCTTTTGGTGTAGATCATGAATCTTGGCGTCGAGGTCACGCGGCTTCCTCTTTTTTATACGCTCAAAAAACATATGTGTTTCAGACTGTTCTACTTGCGCTTTGTCAAGTATAACTTTATATTGTGCATTGATTTTTTTCATTCTCTAACTCTCTTCCCTCGAACATTTCTATCTTCGGTACGAAATTACGAAAAGATGGAGAAATTTGATCTAGTGGTCATTGGAGGTGGCCCAGCAGGATATGCAGCGGCAATGCGGGCCATTGATTTTGGAAAGCGTGTTTGTTTGATAGAAAAAGACAAGGTTGGAGGTGCAGGTGTTTACAATGGTGCGCTGTCATCTAAAACGCTTTGGGAACTATCCAATCGGATTTCTGGAATCAACGATACCATTGTTTCCGAAGGTCGAAAGCCCTATGAAATATCATGGAGTGAGGTGAAACGCACCTTGGCTGAGGCTATTTTTGAACGCAAGTTTCAGTATTCTTGCCACATCAAATTGCTGCAAACGGAATCGATGCAGAACCTGCTTCAGTATGCGCGTGGAGAAGGATCCTTTCTTTCCAAAAACGAAATACTCATCACACATGAGGGCGAAACAAAAACGGTGTGGGGCGAAAATATTTTATTGGCAACAGGAAGTCGACCACGTTATGTTCCCAATATTAAAGTGGACGAGAAAAGTATCCTCACTAGCGATGGAATTGATCAGATCGAGGATTACCCAAAAAGTCTTGTGATTGTTGGGGCTGGGGTGATTGGATGTGAATATGCGACGATTTTCTCCAACTTCGGAAAGACCAAAGTGTACATCATTGATCGTCAAGATCAAATCTTGCCATTTGAAGATGGAGATATTGCTAAACTCGTTGCTGGGAATTTTCAAGACAAAGGCATTACCATTCACCACAATGCGCAACTTGAGCGCATGGAAACCATCAATGGGGAAGTTGAGTATGAACTCTCCTATCCTGATGGTTCACGTGAAATCATTCGAGTCGAGAAAGCGCTACTATCCATTGGACGAATTCCAAACATTGAAAAACTCAACATCGAAAACGCAGGGGTGCTTATGTCCAAACGTGGCATCCACATCGGAGATGAAGATACCCTGACCAATATCCCGAACATTTATGCAGCGGGAGATGTCTCAGGACGCATTGCCTTGGTAAATATGGGTGAACTTGAAGGACGTCATGCCGTGGAAAAAATGTTCGGCAACAAAGCAACGCCTTTGAGCTATGACACCATTTGCACCATCATGTTTTTAAATCCTGAAGTTGCTGCCGTTGGCATGAATGAATCGCAGTGCATCGAAAAAAATATTCCTGTCAAAGTGGTAAAACTGGATTATTCCCTCATTACCCGTGCTATTGCCATGCGCAAGACCCAGGGATTCTTTAAAATCATTGTGACCAACGATGACGAGATGCGGATTTTGGGAATGCGCGCTGTGGGCGAACATGCCTCAACTGCCATCCAAGCCGTGGGATTATTGATTAAACTTCAAATGCCGATTGAGGTACTTTCTGAGTTGATCCATCCTCATCCATCCATCGTCGAAGGAATTCAGGATTGCGTGCGCATGTTGCTCAACACTTCGGTGTTTAAGTCTTCTGTATTTAAGGACAAGATGGCGTGTTATTCCTTGGTTGATGGGGTGAAGACGCCCTTGGATCGGTTGTGATTTGAATTAAAAATGAAGGATTAAGAATTAAAAATTTGATGCTGCGCAATTTGATGCCTTCGGCAATTCGTGATTAGACAATAGATCCTTCCGTAAATGCGGAATAGTAAGACAAAGGACCCTTCCGCAAATGCGGAATAAAAGACAAAAGACACAAAGACTTGATCTTTTTTCACTGTCCCGTTTGACTGGTTTCTAACGACCAAAAGTAATTCGTAAACAGTCATTCGTAACTCGTAATTTGTCATTCGTAATTGATCAAAGCTTTGTCTTAAAATCTTGACGTCTTGATGTCTTAAAATCTAATACCTACTTCCCCTTCAGCTCCATCGCTTTCAAGGTATTGATCATCAAAGATGCAATAGTCATTGGACCAACACCACCAGGCACGGGCGTAATCCAAGCACATTTGGGAGCAACATTCGCGTAATCAACATCACCTGTTAAGCGCCATCCGCGAGCACGTGAGGCATCTGAAATACGCGTGGTTCCAACATCGATCACCACTGCACCCTCTTTCACCATGTCGGCAGTGATGAAATTTGGCTGTCCGATGGCGGCGATGAGAATATCGGCTGTCAGGCACAACTCTTTTAAGTTGTTTGTTCGACTATGAGCAAGAGTCACCGTGCAATTGCCTGTCGACGTATTTCTTCCGAGCATGATACTTAAAGGTGTTCCAACAATATTTGAACGGCCAATAATCACACAATTTTTTCCTTCAGTTATGATTTGATTTCTTTTGAGAAGCTCCACAATTCCTGCAGGTGTTGCAGGCAGAAAGCCAGGGACATTCAAAATCATTTTCCCTAAGTTTTCAGGGTGAAAGCCGTCTACATCCTTTTTAGGGTCTATGGCAAGCGTGATTTTCATTTCATCGATGTGCGCAGGTAGCGGCAGCTGTACGATAAACCCATCGATGCTTTTGTCCTCATTGAGTGAATGTACCTTTGCGAGAAGAATGTCCTCCGGCACTGTTTCATCGTAGCGGATGAGTGTGCTTTCGAAACCTATTTGATCACAGGCCTTCACTTTTGCACCAACATAGGTCAGTGAACCGCCGTCATTTCCTACAAGAATCGCTGCCAAGTGTGGAATTTTCTTTCCATTTCTTTTTCGCTCCTGCACTGCTTCCGACAATTCTTTCCGAATACTTTCTGCTGTAGTTCTGCCGTCAAGGATCTGCATGGTGTCAATTTTTCGGCAAAGATACATGGGTTAAGATGGAAACGAAAATAGAACTTTCATTACTTATGCACAAAAATCGTATACATTTGTCCAAAAATTACACAATGAAACGCTGGATACTTCTTCTTTTTGGGGCACTTTCTTCTCCACTTTTCGGTCAGGTTGAGGCCATTGAATTGGGTATGGATGGATTCTTCGGTGCCTCTAACCTCGGTGGGGCTTTTGGTTTAGGTCCAAAGGTTGGTTTTCGCATGAATGAGAATTTCATCCTTGGACCAACATTCCGTTACCAGCGCACCTGGTCAAAGCCTGTGCAAGGAACCAATTTTAGCTTCAATAATTTTGGCGGAGGATTTTTCTTGCATGGACGTTACAAGAACACGGTATTTGGCGGAGTTGAAGCTGAGATGATCAAGACCAATTATGTATGGGATCAGACGGCTGTATTTAAGAAGTTTGTGCCGACAGTATTTTTGTGTGCTGGGTTTTCTCGAGAATTTAAAAGTATGATTCGTTTGAACATTGGACTTTACTACGACATCATCAACAGCGCAAACAGTCCATACCGTGGTTCATACCTCATTACGGTAAAAGACCCAACTACGGGAATGACCGTAAACCGTTTGCCATTGATTTATCGCCTTTCGTTTTACTTCACACTTTGGAACAAGCCGGAGCGAGTTGAGAAGGAAGAGGTAGAGGAGACATGGTAGAAAAAATCAGACACCTATTTAAATGTTTGTTCATTATAAATTATTTCCATGGCATTCGGAAAAATGTCTTGGATGTTTGGTAAGATGCGGTGAGAAATATTCTGATCAAACAACAATTTCATGATGCCTTTCCCATATGACCCTCTCGATCCGCGGCAAAAAACAAACACGCATTGATATGTTCATTGCTTATTTCAGGATAATCATATATGATTTCCTCTCGAGTCATCCCATTAGCTAACCAATTCAAGACGTCAACAACAGAAATGCGCATTCCTTTAAGAACTGGCTTTCCAAAGCGTTTGTCCGGTTTGATTTCTATGTAATCGTTGATATTCATTTTTACAAATGTATTACTTCTATGGAAGTTACGAAAAAGATTGCATCAATAACTTGAAATCCTCAATTTGATCGTACATTCCTATTCGAAAGACCAACTGAACAATCCTTTGTACAGAAAACCTTTCCACAAAAAAAGGCCTGCATTGCAAGCCTTCATTTTTCATTCTTCATTCTTCATTTTTAATTCCCCGGAATCGCCGTATTCGGCTGGGGCTTCACAAAAGTGCCTTGTTTGGCGTAATCCAACAATTCGATCACGAAGCACAAAGACTCACGTCCTGCTTCTTCACCATAGGCCAAATCCCAAGGTAAATACAAACGATACGTTCCACCTTTTTTCATCTTGGGTATGGCAAATGACCACCCCTGAATCACGCCACCATTGAGCTGAAGTGCAACCGCATCGGTCGTGCCACGTTCCTTCTTCATCTTGTAAGAATCTTGTATAGTATCGCCCACCGCCGAAGTGAGTATGTATTCCACTTTTACATCATCCGTTGCCGATGGATATCCACCCGTTCCTTCTTTGATGACTTGAATCACGACACCGTTATCGAACACCTTTGCTCCCGGTATCTTTCGTGCTTTGGCCATCATTTTCTTTCCATTGGCTTCATTTACCTCCGCGATAAATCCACCAATAATGGCTTGTTTTTGCGGCTCCGTCAACAAGGTATCAATGTTCAAGATGCCATGTTTAAAACCAATGCGTATCATCTTCAAATCCACTTCCGACATGGCGTTCAACCGTTTCATGTCTTGATAAAAGCTATACCCTGTAATTCTACCTAAGCATACGGCTCCTTCTTTGGCGTATTTCTCATTGAAATCCTGTTTGTTCGAACCAAACAATTGCTTCAAGGTGGATTGACAATCCTGCGGAAAAGCACCATCCAAGTTCTCATTGAACCCTTTGGAAACCAGCTGCATGTCCAACTTCGCGATGTTTGGATCTTGTCCGCCAACAACGGAGTTTTTATACATTGCCCCTAAGACATAAGAGACAGTGTCTTTATGGCTTTTAAGTACCACAGCAGCTTCTTCACCTGCTGGTGTTTCCTCAGCACCGCAAGACGCCAAGAATAAGGCCGGTGCGAGAAGGATTAATCCAAATCTTTTCATGAAGCAATTTCTAAAAGTTCAACATCAAAAATCAATGCACTGTAAGGCTTGATTGGTCCACCTGGATGTGGGTGCGCGCCATAGGCCAATTCTTGAGGAATGTACAGGCGGTACTTAGATCCAACACTCATCAACTGCAACGCCTCTGTCCATCCTGGAATGACTTGGGAAACTCCAAACGTAGCCGGCTGACCACGGTGCACTGAACTATCGAACACTGTTCCATCCGTCAAGGTCCCGTGGTAATGCACAGTCACGGTATCAGTTGCTGCTGGTTTTGCGCCATCACCTGCCGTTATGACTTCGTACTGCAATCCTGTTGCTGTTGAATGAACACCCTCTTTCACACTATTTTCGTGCAAGAAAGCTTCACCAAGCGTTTTGTTTTGGGCAAACTCTTGTTCGGTAGCCACCTGCAAATAATTCTGTATGATTGTATTGGCCATTTCTGGCGTGTATTTCATTTCTTTTCCTTCAAAGGCATCGCTAATTGCTTCTGCCAATACGGACGTATCGATTCCACTAAGATTCTGTTCCAATAAACTTCCGGCGATGCTCATGCCCACACAGTAACTTACTGCTTTTACTTCTTCTGTCATTTTGTTGATTTTTTACAAAGGTACTTATTTGTTGCTTAAGGAATTTGATCCCTGAGGGAATTTGATGCTGAAGCAATTCAGAATTTGGTCCCGGAGGGAATTTGGTCGCGGAGCGAATTTGATGCTGCGCAATTCAGAATTTGGTCCCTGCGGGAATGGAAGAAAACTACACCAGTGTTGCTTAGTGCAAATTGCGTAGCATCAAATTGCGTAGCATCAAATTCTAAATTGCCTTTGGCAACAAATTGCGAAGCATCAAATTTTAAATTAATTCCATTGTCAAACCATAATAAGCATGTATTTTTAGGTATGCTTAAATAGAATTGTCATGAAAAAAATCATTCTTGCAACCCTTATATTGGGTTTATTAGCCTCACTATCATCCTGTAAAGGAAAATACGACAACAGCAGCGCTCCAAAAATCAATGCGACTGTTGAGAACATTTTTTCAGAATTTTCGAACATGGCCGATCAAGCCATCACTGGAAACCTGTTCTACTATAAAAATGGAACATTGATCGTGAATGACCTGGCAACCGGAAATATCAACAATGAGCTTAAAGCTCCTTGCAGCGTGGTCATTACTTTGGACACCTTAAACTCCGCAAAAACCATTACCATTGATTGGGGGACGAGCAACTGTGACTGTAACGATGGCAAGCAACGCCGTGGAAAGCTCATCACAACATTTACAGGTTCGTACTATGCGCAGGGCACTGTCATTACTCATACGCCGGATGGCTATTATGTGAATGACAACAAGGTGGAAGGCACAAAAGTCGTAACGAACATGGGATTGAATACCCTTGGTCAACCGTATTACACTGTGGCCATTGACGGTATCGTCACACTCGCTACTGGCGAAATAGTCAATTACACCTCATCACGCGTTCGAACATTCACCAATGGTTTTACAACACTTTTAAACTTCTACGATGACGAATACGACATCACTGGAACAGCCAATGCTACTGTCATTAATGGAGATGGATATGTGGCCAACATTACCTCCCCTTTGCATATTAAAATCGGCTGTGGATACATCACGAAAGGAGAACTCGAAATCACCCCTACGGACAAACCTGTTCGCGTCATCAATTATGGTGACGGAACTTGCGATGGCACCTTCACGATAACGATCAATGGGCATACGTATACGGTGATGGGGTAGTCCTCTTAGTTACGAGTTACTGCTGACAAAAGACCGCTGCGCTGAAGGACAAGGGACAAAAGACTTCAAAAAGTTACGAGTTACTGCTGGCAAAAGATCGCTGCGCTGAAGGACAAGGGACAAAAGACTTAAAAAGTTACGAGTTATTAGTTACGAGTTACTGCTGACAAAAGACCGCTGCGCTGAAGGACAAGGG
>CAIQQH010000022.1 GCA_903873915.1 uncultured Flavobacteriia bacterium
CCACTGAACAAGCAAAAGCTGTTCTTGATGAACTTGCAGCACTGCAAGTGTTCTACATCAACATCGGTGGTGGCGAACCAATGATCCGCCGTGACTTTTTCGAGATTGTTGAACACTCCATTGGTATTATGTTTTTTATTCGACTAAGTGCTCTTTTCTTCTTTGTTTTTCATAGCGGACTATCCTACGGTCAATGGACGAAGAAAGCCAATTTGGGCGGTGTTGGAAGGCATCGAGGTACAGGAATTTCTATTGGGAACAAGGGATACATTGGGCTCGGACATACCAATGGAACAGGCGTAAATATCGATTTTAAGGATTGGTGGCAGTACGATCCTGCGTCAGATTCATGGACACAACGTGCCAATTTTCCTGTACTTATTCATGCGGCCGTTTCATTTGGAACAGAAACAAAAGGATACGTTGGTGGTGGATCAACTTTAGGAAGTGAATTTTTTGAATACGACCCGATAGCAAACGTTTGGCTTCCGATAGCACCTTGTCCATTGGCACCAGGAGATGTGCAATGCTTCAGCGTTCAAAACAAAGGCTATGTGTATCAAGGCAATCAAATTACGGAATATGACCCGAGCACCAATGCGTGGACAATGATGGCCAATGCGCCGATTGTTTTCGGAACATGGAGCACCTCCTTCGCGAGCAATGGCAGTGGTTATGTAAAAAGTGGAAGCAATTTCTACGAATTTAAGCCCTCTCAAAATACCTGGATTTCTCGCGCACAATTTCCTGGACAATCATCTAATGGTGGCGCCGGATTTTACCGAGACAATAAAGGATACTTTGTGTGCGGTTATGTTGGTGGCTTAAGCGTTGTAACCGATGAAGTATGGGAATACAATGCAGGAGAAAATCAATGGACATTGATTGACCTATTTCCCGGAACTTCGCGAAGGTTTCCGGTGGCATTTGCGATTGGTCGAAAAGGATATTTCGGTACGGGCACGAATGGTGTCAATTTAAATGATTTCTGGTGCTTCGATTATGATCCATTAGCTCTAAATCAACTTTCAATAGATGACGTGCAATTTTCGGTATTTCCAAATCCATCAAGTGATGAAATACATGTGCAGTTTAATGAAGAACTTTTAAAATCTGGTTTAGAATCACGCATTGAAATTTTCACTCTTGAAGGAAAAATGATTCATTCTGAACACATAGATCAAGCAAGCAAATCCCTTTATAAATCTCAATTTGGAGCAGGTTCATTTTTGTGTAAAATCTATATTGGCAATCAATCAATTGTTAAAAAACTCATTTTCAATTGACCTATGAAAACGACAATCCTAAGCTTCTTCTTTTTATTGTCTGGCCTATTTCTTAGCGCTCAAACAGCCAATTATTGGGTAAAAAAAGCTGATTTCATAGGTTCAAAACGTGAACGTGCAGTTTCCTTTTCCATTGGAAATTATGGTTATCTCGCAACCGGTGTTGACACCGCAGAAGTTGTACAAAAGGATTTGTGGCAATACGACCCACTTTTGGATACTTGGTCACAAAAGGCAGATTTGCAAGGTTCAGCGCGCAGAGATGCTGTTGGATTTTCCATTGGCGAGAAGGGATATATTGCCGCGGGAATAGACAACAATGAAGCCCTGGTTGGCTTAAAACTTAAAGACCTTTGGCAATATGATCCATCCTTAAATACCTGGGTTCAAAAAGCAGACTTTCCTGGAGCTGGAGGATTGGGAATTTATTTTGCTACCGCATTCACCATCGATTCCAAAGGATATATATGTTGCGGCAAGAAAGGGCCAAGTGTCTATTCCAATGAATTGTGGGAATATAAGCCATCTATTGATCAATGGACACAACGTTCGGCATTCCCAGGTGGCGTCCGTTACCAATTGGCCAGTTTCAGCATAGGAAATTTAGCCTACGTTGGCTTAGGTACTACACAGGATATTTTTAAACGCGACTTTTGGAAATACAATCCAGGAACAAACACGTGGTCACAAATAGCTAACTTACCAGGAAATGAACGTGGCAGTGCAAGTGCATTTGTTACTGGAGGACGGGGCTTTGTTTGCCTTGGTAATGATGGTGGTTTATTGAATGATTTATGGGAGTACAAACCCGAAGTAGACGCTTGGTTTTCCAGGGCTCCATACGGCGGTTCTGAACGAAAAAATGCAATCTCGTTTACTGTAAACGAAAGGGTATTTGTAGGGACAGGCAAAGGAGTATCAGGCAAAAAGGCAAGCTTTTACGAATATATTCCTTTTAATTTCCTTGGGACAACAAACTTAGAAACAAGCTTGAACTTCTACCCTAATCCTTCGTCAGACAAGGTGAAAATGACAAGTATTCCTTCAAACGTGCAATCAATAGAACTGCTTTCATCCGATGGGAAAATAATGGTTCAAATGAATGTGAATAATCAAGTTGACCTTATACTTCATGTTACGGATTATCCCAATGGATTTTATTATATCAATCTGTATGCAGATGAACGGGAAATGTTATCATCTCACCGCATAATAATCCAACATTTATGAAGCTGTTTTTCGTTTTTACGAGTTTAATGCTCGGAACTTACGGTTTCTCACAAGACTTTTGGGAATTGCGGGATTCGGTGAAAGGAGCGCCAAGAGCCGTATGTGCTTCTTTTGTACTGGAAGGCCAAGGGTATGTCGTTGGTGGCGTAGATGAATTAAGTTTCAAACGAAAGATGTATTCCTACAATCAGATTCAAAACGATTGGGACGAAGAGAACTCGCTTGGCGGCCCCAATGGCGATGGATTGGATCGTGGATCAGCAAGTGCTTTTTCGATTGGCACCAAAGGATATGTTTGTCTCGGTCAAGGACAAACGAATGCCTTTTTTGGGGATTTGTGGGAATATGATTTAGCAACAACTGCCTGGACACAAAAAGCGGATTTTGCGGGTGGACCGAGACGGCAAGCTGTGGCCTTTGCCATTGGAGATTACGCTTATGTAGGTACAGGGGAAGATGCTACAGGATTTAGAAAAGACTTTTACCGCTACAACCCAAATTCGAATGTTTGGGAACAAATGACAGATTTTGAAGGTTCAGCGCGAAAACAAGCCGTTGGATTTACCATGGGTGATGATGGCTACGTGGGCACTGGAGACGACGGTGTATTGCGCAATGACTTTTGGCAATACAATGTTGCCTTAAATCAATGGTTTCAAAAAGCAAATTTCCCAGGAACAGCTAGAGCTGGAGCAACGGGATGGGGAACATTTCCAACCGGATTTATCGCTACTGGCGAAGATCTAAATAGTGTGTTTACGAAGGATGTTTGGGAATACAGTTACTTTAACAATACATGGGTTCAACGAAGCGATATTATTGGTCCAGGAAGAAAAAATGCCTTCTCTTTTGTGCTTGATGGAACAGCATTTTTAGGCGCTGGTTATGGCGGCATTTTCTATGATGATTTTTATGCATACTATGGTATTCTTGGTTTAGAAGAAAATCAATCTCATGTCGAATCTACAGCTTATCCAGTTCCTGCTCAAGAATCGGTGACCATCAAGGTTGCGAATGCATATGAGATTGCTGGTGTTGAATTGTTTGATTTAACAGGCAAGAGATGTCCAGTTTCTATCCAATGGAGTGCTATTAAGAATAGTATTTCATTAGACCTTTCGCCAATGGCAGAAGGCACATATCACTACGTCATTTCAATGTCAAATGGAACCCAATCAAACGGAAAAATTACCGTGCTGTGAAAAACCTGATTGTCATCTTTGGATTGATTGCTTTCTCTTGCTCAGAAAATAAGGAGCCTGAGAAATCTAAATTTAATTCAACTGTTCAAAAAACCACCAAAAGTACAAGTCAAGCTGAACCAAAGAAACCCTTGTTGGATTCAAATACCAAAAGTCTTTACACCTATGGGCTAATTGGAAGTGTTGGAAATTATGGGTATCAGATTTTCGATGCCACGGGAAAAATGACCATCAACCAACCTACAATCCCAGCAATTCAAGGAAATAAAGGATTCCAAACAGAGAATGACGCAAAGACGGCAGCTGAATTTGTCATCCAAAAAATTGACAAAGGTATCTTCCCTCCTACTTTTTCTGTCACTGAGTTAGATAGCCTGGGATTAATTCACTGAATCCATCTCCCCACCTGAATAGGTGTTTTTTGTCATTTTTCGCCTATCATTTTGTCGTCTATTTAGATTGACATAGCTTTACTTTTAACTACTGATTAAACACATTATATCATGCTGAAACCACTCCTAACGCTGCTCTGCAGTTGCGCTCTCACCTTGGCGTACAGTCAAGAATTCACCTATTCTTTTAACGGAAACCTGAGTATTGACGATTTGGTGCGATTGAAGGATTCATTGTCACAATTGCCAATTAGCTCAGTCCGTATTGCATTAAAGTCAGAACAAGAAGTCGGGTATTTAAACTTTTACTACGAAGAAAATACAAATGGAGAAAATACAAGCCTGTTTAGTCTTGTGGACATTAAAAAGACATTGATTGAATTTGGGTTATTCCCACAACAATGCACGATGCATTTCAATAAGCAAAAGCCATGAAAAAGTTTACTTATTTGTTTTTCATGGTTTGCATTCAACTTCTAGGATTCGGCCAATCCGATAATTGTGGAAACGCAAGCTTGCTCACAATCAATCCCAACTGCTCATTTTCTACAGGAACAACACTAGGAGCGACACAATCTTTGCCGGGATGTTCAGGAAATGCCAATGATGACGTTTGGTACTACTTTATTGCCAATGCTCCTCAAATCAATATTCTTGTACAGTCATCCACACAATTTGATGCTGTAGCTCAAGTGTTTAGTGGAACATGCGGGGCGTTGAACTCAATCTCTTGTAAAGATGCCAATGGACTAGGTCAAAATGAACAGCTCGATTTAATTGGTTTGGTTCTAGGTCAACAATACTACCTCCGAGTGTATGACTATCTCAACACGAATGGAGGAGAATTCAGTATCTGTCTTTCAGCCAGTACTTCTATTATTCCAAGCAATGACGAACCTTGCTCAGCGATTCTGCTTCCTGAAGTGACGAGCTCATGCAATTACAGTGTGTTTTCGACGGCAGGGGCTACTGCAACGAGCACTGTTCCAAGCCCTTTTATGTGTTTGGAAGGATCCGCACCTCAGCAAGGTGGATTCTCACTAAACAGTAAAGATGTGTGGTTTAAAATTCTCGTACCTGAAACTGGGAATATACACATCACTGCCAAGCCAAGCATGGGACAAGGAGCAATAACAGATGGTGTCATGGCATTGTATTCCGGCAACTGCAATTCGCTCAGTCAAATTATGTGTAGCGATGATCATTCCACGTATCCAGGTATTTCAAACGATTTGTTGCCTTTGATCACTGCGAATAACTTAATCCCGGGCAGCTTTGTGTATTTGCGTTTTTGGGGATATGGAAATTTGATAGGAACCTTTGGGTTTTGCATCACCACGGCCACCAATGACGAATGTGCAAATGCCTTATACATTTGTGACATCAATGGCTATAGTGCGACAACGAGCGCAGCCTATACAGCAGATCGACCAGGGAACATGCAGGGGAACAATGAAGACAGCAGTGGGATAAATATGCCCGATGGGATAAATACGGGAGGGGTTTTCGGTCAAGCTGGACCATGGGGGACCGGAGCCTCAGGGTTTAACGTTACGATCAACAACAATTCATGGATTCGTTTCACTGCTGCTGCGCCAACAGCACTTTTGAATGTGACCGTATATGATTGTTGGATTGGCAATTACCCTTTCGGTGGATTGCAGATGCAAATCTTTTCAGGGACAAATTGCACCAACTTTATTCCAGTTTCAGACTTTAAAGAAAACAGTACTGGATTTACACTTACTGCAAACAATTTAGTGATTGGAGCTGATTATTACCTCATGGTCGATGGTTTTGCAGGAGACATTTGCGCATACACAATCACAGCAGAGTCAGGTGTTCTCTTTCCAGAAATAATTGATTCACCTCCAATCTGCGCGGGCGACACCCTAGTCTTAAGCGCACCAGTAGGCGCAAATTCCTATTTGTGGCAATCCGGGGAGACAAATCAGAGCATTACCGTTCAACCAAACAACTCACAAACCTACACCTGTGAGGTAACAGGTTTGTGTGAGTACAAACAGATTTTAGAAACCACAGTTATTGTAAAACCCTTGCCTGATCTTCATGTACTCAATGGGGATTCACTTCAAATCTGCTTTGCAGATTCAATCCTACTTACCACGATTGGTGCAGCAGAATTTCAATGGTCAAATGGCCCACCACTATCATCCTGGTTGATTTTTCCTTCAAACAATGCATACTATTCTGTGTCAGGAGAAACGGATGGATGCATCAACCGAGACTCCATCTATATATGGGTCAATAATTTGCCGGAAATTGAGCTGTCGGTCAGTGGGAATTCAGAAAAACACTGTGAAAACTCGCCGGTAACTTTGACAGCATCGGGAGCATTAAACTACACGTGGTTACTACCCGATGACAGTTCTTTAGATACTCCTGTTCTCTATATTCCACAACTGCTATCAACAGAAACAGGCATGTATTCACTCATAGGAAGCGATTCGAATGGCTGCCGTTCTATGGACAGTATTTTACTTGAAGCAATTGCACTTCCGGAAGCATCAATATATTTGAATGACAGTATTTTATGCCTTGATGAGCAATTAACACTTTACACGAACAGCAATAACACATGCTCTTGGTATGGGCCCAATTTGCAAACCTCCAACGAGCACTATTTACACTTGAGTGATCTTTCTTTTGAAGACATTGGTTGGTATTTTCTATATGTTACAGATGCCAATGGATGCCATGGTCTTGACTCCTCCTATATCCTGGTAGAAAATTCATCGGATTGTTTACTTATACCAGAATTGGTTACGCCAAATAATGATGGGAAGAATGATGTTTGGCACATTTCAGGATTAGATCCATCCACGACTCACAACATTCAAATTTTTAACCGTTGGGGAAACCAAATCTATACCAAAAAAGATTTTGAAAATAACTGGGACTGCCGAAGCAATTGCGGAATTATGGTTGATGGAAAGAATGGTTTAGTTCCCACAGGCACCTACTTCTATATCTTAAAAACGGGAGGGATAAATGGAGCTTCCCACACAGGAAGTTTAGAAATTCACTATTAGCTTAATTCGTATGCGCAGAATTTTCCTACACGTCATTTTCCATTTGGTCACATTCGATTTAATGGCGCAACAAGACGAACAAATATCCTTTTATCAATACAATCAAGTCACTTTCAATCCATCTTATGCGGGAATGAGAGGAAGGCTAAGTTGTGCAGCAATAAGCAGGTTTCAATGGGTAAATTTTTCTGGTGCACCAAGTAGCCAATGGCTGAGCATTCACTCCTCGATTTTAAAAAACCGAATTGGAATTGGCACAAACGTCATTCGCGATCAAATTGGCATGCGAGGAAGAACAGGAATGAACTTACACCTAGCTGGAGGTATTCATTTGAATAAAAGTGAGCAAGTAAGGCTTGGTTTATCGCTTGGACTTGATCAATTCTATATTGATTTAAGCGATGCCATCGTCAATGATCAAAACGATGGATTGGCGACAAGCAATTTTTCAACTACGCGATTTAATGCAGGATTGGGAATTTATTACGGTGGAAAAAAATTCAATTTTAGTTTTTCAATTCCTCGGATTTTTCCACAAACAACAATGAGCAACCAAATCGACCTTAACCTATATTCACCCCATTATTACCTTTCTGGATCGAGAGAGTTTGAAATAAACGCAAGACTTCAATGGAGACAATCTGTCCTCCTAAAATATGTAAGAAATACTCCCATCACCGTTGACATAAATTCAACCCTTATTGTAAAGGATCAGTTCCATATCGGGACTCTATACAGAATTCATGAAGCTATTGGGATTTTCGGACTACTAAGAGTAAAAGAACAATTGAATGTTGGATACAATTATGATTTTCCGATAAATGGCTTATTCTCCTACCAAAAAGGCACACATGAAGTCATGCTTCAGTTTGAGTTAAAAGAAAAAACGAAGGGAGAAAGTGAACCTAAATTTTAGCCGTTATGAAAACGTCAATTGAATGTAAAGAACAAAAAAAAGAGCCATTCAATAGTGAATGACTCTTTCTTATTAGTTAATGATTTCTCACTACGAAAACTTATTGTTTTACAAATTTTGTCGTGCTTGAAACATTACTGTTTGTTGTGATCTGAATGAAGTATTGACCGTTTTGCAATTCAGAAACTGAAATCTCATTGTTAATGATTTTTCCCGATTGAACGATAGCTCCAATTGCGTTTACAATCGCATATTCTGTTGCATCTGAATTCTTCACAAAAATTGTTTCTGCTGTTGGATTTGGATAAATCGTCAAGTCAGAAATTTCATTGTCGAAAATACTAGCTAGACTTGGCAACAATACTGCATCGATCACATGAACAACGCCGTTAAATGCAAGTACATCTGCCAAAGTAACATTTGAAGCATTTACTTTAACTCCAGCTGTCAAATCAATGGTAACATTTTGTCCGTTTAATGTAGCCACAGCTCCGTTCACTAACTGAGTTGAAAGTACTTGAGAACCCAACACGTGGTACAACAAGATGTCACCTAATTGTGGGTGTGCAAGAACTCCGTTTAGATCAACACCAAGTGCTGTTGCTAAGTTGTCGAAAGCTGTATTTGTTGGAGCAAAAACTGTAAATGTTCCAAAAGGATTAGTCAAAGCTGGCAACAACTCTGCCTTCACAACAGCTGCAGTCAAAGAAGTGAATCCATTGTCAATTGCAACATCCACAACTGTTTCAACAGGTAAAACAACTGCATTAAGTACGTGAACAACACCATTGCTTGCATTGATGTCAACTGCAGTGACTTGTGCTTGATTCACATAAACATTTCCTGTTAAAGTCACTGTGAGTTTCAAGGTATTCGTAGTACTTAACGGCTGTACAATCGCACCATTTGTTACTGCGCTTGATGGAACCACTATTCCCAAAACATGATAAGTCAATACATCAGCAAGATTAGGCAAAGCCAATAATCCATTCACATTTGTTCCCAAAGAAGTTGCCAAATTATCGAATGCTGCATTTGTTGGAGCGAAAACCGTCAAAGTTGCGAAAGGATTGGTTACCGCTGGCAAAAGCTCCGCAGTCACTACAGCTGTTACCAATGTAGAAAATCCATTATCGATGGCAATATCTGCAACAGTTTCAACCGGTAGCAAAACACCATTCAATACATGAACGACACCGTTACTTGCTGTCAAATCAGCAGTAGTTACTTTTGCTTGATTTGCGTAAACAGAACCACCAGCCGTTTTCGTTAACTTCAATGTATTCGTTGTACTCAAAGGTTGAACAATTGCACCGTTCGTTACCGCTGAAGCTGGTACAGTTGTACCTAAAACATGGTAAGTCAAAACATCCGTCAAATTTGGCAAAGCCAACAATCCAGTGATGTTCGTTCCTAAAGCAGTAGCTAAAGCTAGGAATGCATTGTCATCTGGTGCAAAAACAGTTAAAGTTGCAGCATTGTTTTTTAAAGCGACATCTAATCCTTGTTGAATTAAAGCAGCTTCTAAATACGTGTGATTTGGACTAACGGCAATGACGTTGTCGAACACATTGGTTTGAGCATTCATTCCAAAGGAAATGACGAGCATTGAAAACGAGATAGAAATTCTCGAAAACACTTTTGATGGGTTTAAATTTTTTTTCATTTTTTTTGTTTAATAAATTGGTTCATAACGTTAAACAAAATGACAGACGAAAAGTTGAGCAATCATAGATTAAAAGAATTTATGACATTATATTTTTAAAAATACAATCAACTTATAATCATACACTTGAAAAAAGAAAAAACCCATGCAGCCTAGTTTTCCGAAGCTTCAGAAAACACGATTAGGATTGCCGACAGTCGTTGTAATCTGCTGTTCGAATTTCTTCTCTACTCGATTGCTCGAGTTGCAGCCCGCCATTGCTTGCCTGAGACTTTCCTGAAGGTCAAAAAATGTAAGCTTCAAGATGATACTGCATGGGCTCCACTTTTGGTGGATCGAGTCACTGCACCTTCTTTGAGGTTGTACCCGTGGTGTAAAAGTACGAAAAGTATAAGTTCACTTGCTCAGTCTTCTTTACGATTAATCCATCTGTGAACTCAATGCATTCTTAACTTTCAATTATTCGCTATCTTCGTGCCCTATGCAAAGGATTAAAAAGATACTTTACAAACTTCTTTCTGAACGGCAATACCTGCGTATTCTGCATCGGTCATTTTACTTCTTGTACGATCTTGGGCTTTTAAAAAACGACAAGCGATTCAAATATCACTATGCGGTAAAAAAACTCATAAAGCCAGAATACACGGTTGTGGACATTGGTGCCAATCTTGGTTATTTTTCACGGAACTTTGCACGCTTGGCGTCAAAGGGAAAAGTAATTTCAATTGAACCAGTACCTCAGTTTTTTGAAGTTTTGGATGGATTCATGAAACGGTATCCAAACTCAGTGCGCTACAATGTAGCTCTTGGCATGGAAGAAGGAACGATTACTATGGTATTGCCCAAAACCAACGGAATGATTCGCACTGGGCTTCCCCATATCGCAGAAAGCGAAGACGAACAAAAACAACACGACACGAAGGATGTTAAAATTGTTAAGGGCTCCGAATTGTTAAGTAATCTGGAGCGCATTGATTATATAAAATGTGACATTGAAGGGTATGAGCTGAATGTCTTCAAAGAAATTTTCCCTTTACTCGATCGTCACAAACCAATTGTTCAAATTGAGATCGCGCCAAAAAATCTGGACGAAATGTGCCTCTTGTTTGCCGATTTAAATTTTATTCAATTTGGGATTGTCAACGGTGAAATTGTCCAAGAAATTGGCTTACAGCAAGAAGAAGGCGATTTTTTATTCGTACACAAAAGCAAAATCGATCGAATAAATTGAGGTCAATTGTGTTATTATTTTAATCTTTACCTGTTAAACTCTCAAATTCAAAAAACATGAAAAAGACATTTGCCCTAGTTCTATTTGTGCTCGGAATTACTGTTCAATTAAATGCACAACGCATGATGGATGGATCGAGAAGTACTGTTGGATATATCGAAAACGGCCGTGTAATGAACAGTTCACGCTCTACAATCGGCTACATCGAAGACGGTAGAATATTAAATGGATCTCGCTCAACATTGGGATATATTGAAAATGGCCGAGTGATGAATAGTTCGCGTTCGACGATCGGATACCTTGAAAACGGTCGCGTGATGAATAGCTCGCGCTCGACAATCGGTTATTTAGAAGATGGACGCGCAATGAACGGTTCGCGCTCGACAATCGGCTATTATGAATCGGTTCGTGGCGAGGATGCCGCAATCTTCTTCTTTTTCTTCTTTTTGTAAGAGAAGAAGAAACTATTGTTCCTCGTTAGATTCGCGAGCCGGAACATTTTTGATTCGTTCCAACTCCATTTCAGTGTTTTTTGAGCGTTCGCGTTGAAGTTCCAATTGATGTTGCATTGATTCGAGTTGCAATTCGAGTTCTTTCGTCTTTGCCGTATGCGCCTTCATCACATCAATTTCACCGTCTTTCGACTTGAATTTGCGGTAAGCAAAAACATAGGAAATTGCATATCCACCAACAACTGCCCCCAGAATAATCAAACTGAGTGGAATAGTTGGTTTCCAAAAAATCAGGTGAACTTGAATCTCAGTCCAATTTAGTGTTGCCAAAACAACGGTCATCGTGCCAATGACTACACTTAAAACAAATTTAGATTTTCCAACAAACGATAGATTTTCCCAATATTCCTCCATGGTATTTATTTGAGAACGAAAATACTAAATCTCTTTACTTGACAAATTCTTTCATCACTTTTTTATCATACTTTCATCTTGACCACAAAAAGAGATTTGATTTTTTGTCGATTATCCTATCTTTACGGCGTCCAAAAATTTAAGCATGGCAAATACATCAGATATCAAAAACGGTTTGTGCATCAAGCACAACGAAAAATTATTTCAAATTATTGAATTCCAACATGTAAAACCTGGCAAAGGTCCTGCTTTTGTGCGCACAAAAATACGTCAAATCGAATCTGGCAAGGTACTCGATCATACGTTCTCAGCTGGACACAAAATTGAAACGGTGCGCATTGAGAACCGTGAATACCAATATTTGTATCAAGAAGGTGATGATTACGTGTTTATGAACAATGAATCTTTTGAGCAGGTGAATATCCCAGGAAAAATGGTTGAAAAACCTAAGTTCTTGCAAGAAGGAATGATTTGCAACATTTTGTTCCATGCGGAAGAAGAATTGCCACTTGTTGTTGATTTGCCAATGTACATCATCTCTGAAGTTACCTATACCGAACCGGGAGTAAAGGGGGACACAGCAACAAACTCGATGAAGCCAGCAACAATCGCTACTGGAGCAGAAGTAAAAGTTCCTTTGTTCATTGACAACGGTGAAGTGATCAAAATCGACACACGCACTGGTGTTTACGTCGAGCGCGTAAAAAACTAATTCATTCAACAAATAAACTATTTCTAGGGATTCATTCGGATCCCTTTTTTTGTTTTCCATTTATCCGACAACGTCCAATGAAAGTAAATGGAAATTATTCAATCCTAAAATCAAAAGATTTTTTTTAGGCCGTCGCTCTGAATTTGGGGGGAAACAACGAAAAATACTTCCTTCATTAACGAACAAATTTTGCTAAAATAAGTCTTGTTTTGAACTTTATTTGTCTTTTGTTGGTTATCAAAAGTATGAGCAACAAAGAGTTTATAAACCCGATCGACAAGGACAAAATTACCGAGAATCCACATTCTTTGGAATATGCGCATCACGCGGGCAGCGCACTCATTAAACCTGAAGATCAAGGCAAGATAAAAGGCCGGGCACTTTCTGCCATGGAACACCAGACGGACATGCAGTTGAATCAGATTTATGAGCAAATGCAATTGTTGGCCGATCAGGCAAAAAAACTTCAAGATCGAAAGAACATTTCTGAGTTTATTTATACAGCGGAGATGCGTTTCGAACCACTGATTAACCATACGTATCATTTGTATCAAAAAGAAAACGGAAGTTATCTGTTATCGCTCATCGCTCCAGAACAATGGGGACGTTCGGGTGCTGCATTTACGTGGGTAGCCACTGTGAAGTTGCTCGCTGACCACACATGGGACGTACTTGACAAGCCGGCTGAAAGAGCAATTTGATGGCTTTTTTCTATAAAGTTACTTGTGATTAGTTACGAGTTACTAATTACGATGAATGATGAAGTCTTTTGTCCTCACTGTATTGATCGAAATTCCCAATAAAACCATTCTTTCGAAATCATTACAAAAAGTACATATTCCAAATGTATTGTGAAGTGGTCTTTTGTCTTAGCCGGTGACTTCGAGTCTGCTGCGCACCTCAGCCACCGAAGTATACGCAAGTCTTTTGTCTATTTATCCAATCTATCTCACAAACACCCACTCTTTCTCCGAAGACAAATTCTCCGCATAAGAATACCCATCCACGGTATATAGTTTCAATTCTTCTGAATATTGAACATCATGTTGGACAATATACCTCGCCATAGCTCCGCGTGCATGCTTGGCGTACATCATGACTATTTTGTACTGCCCATCCTTAAATTCCTTGAAAACTGGTGTGATGATGGGGCTTTTCAATCGCTTTTGATCAATGACCTTAAAGTACTCGGCAGAGGCAAGATTTATGATTGGCTCGTTTTTAGAAAGTTCCTTTTTTAAAAAATCTGTCGGTTTACTGCCCCAAAACTGATAGAGCGAGCTTGCTTTAGCTGAAATGGGCCAACGCGTACCCATTTCTAAGCGATAAGGTGTCATTAAATCCAATGGCTTCAAAATACCATAAAGACCAGATAGAATACGAATCGATTGATTTGCTCGATTTAATTCATCTTCAGAAAAGGAATAAACATCCAAGCCCCTGTATACTTCTCCACTAAACGCAAATGCAGAAGGAACAATTCTATCGGTTTGCCCTTGAGGAAATTCGAAATGCTTATAGCGATCAACGTTTAATTCCGCCAAATCACGAGAAATCCCCATCAATTCCATTATTTTCTTTACGTTCATTTTTGCCATTTTCTTGACAAGTACCGTAGTTTCTTTTTCAAAGAATGGCAAAGTAACACCTTGACATTTAGGTACATTGGATGTGTCAATTGATTTAGCTGGTGACAATAAGATTTTCATGAATTATGCTTTTACACAAAAGTACATTTGCCTTCGGATTTCTAATGATTAATCTCCTTTGTTTTTTTTTGATTTTTTAACAAAATCTCAGTAATTTGGCAAAGTTAATTCTAAACTAAACCATGAAAAAACTTTTACTTTCCCTATCCATTATTTCCTTTGTATGGAGCACGGATCACGTTTTCTCCCAAAGTAACTCCGAATCAGGAGTCATTTATTGTGAGTCTTTCGGTGTATCACGTCCATTAAGAGAACTTGCTGAAGAGAATCCAGCAAATTTGAAGAAAATTGACCGCGAACACAAACGCGAGAAAAACAAAGAGTCAAAAGACCGCAAAACACGTGATCCTCAAGACTTCAAATTCACTGTTGAACAAGATGGCTTGGCGTATGGAAATGACCAATCGTTGATGCAAACAGAAATGGGATCGCGTCCTTCTCCATCGCAGAAAGTAAATGTCCTTGGTCAGCAAGCAACGTCATTCCGTCCAATGGACCCATCCGGTGCAATTGGTTCGAACTACTACGTTCAAATGATTAACTCAACGACAATTCGAGTTTACAACAGCACTACTGGAGCAACGGTTGGAAATGCAGTAACACTTGGAACATTATGGAATCCAGATTTGAGTGCCAATGATGGGGACCCGATTGTCATGTACGATCGTTTTGCGGATCGTTGGTTCCTAGCTCAATTTGGGTCAACAGGAAATAAAATATACATCGCAGTATCCGCTACGAATGACCCACTAGGTGCTTACTATACCTATACGTACACGTCACCTCAGTTCCCTGACTACCTTAAATTCTCCATTTGGCAAGACGGATACTACATGACATCGAACCAAACCTCACAAAAAGTGTTTGCGTTCGAACGTACAGCAATGCTAGCAGGAAGTGCAACAGCCCGTTCGGTATATGCATCGTTCAATCCACCAGACGGAGGAGGTTTCTTCTGTCCACTTCCAGGTGATGCAGATGGGAACGGTGGTTTACCAGCAGCGGGAACAGCTTGTCCTATCTTCTCGTATTCAGATAATGCTTGGGGTGGTGGAACAATTGACGGTATTCAGATCTATCAAATGGCTGTCAACTGGACACCTACCACACCAACAGCAGCCATCACTTTTGTTTCTGCCGTTGCGACATCAGCATTTGATGCTTCTTACAATTCAGCGTGGAATGACATCGCTCAACCAGGTACAAGTCAAAAATTAGATGGTATCGGTGGGGTATTGACGTACAGAGCACAATGGAGAAAATGGGCAGGATACAATACTGTTATGTTGAACTGGGGTGTTAAAATCAGTACAACACAACGTTCGATCATGTGGGCTGAATTGCGCCAAAACCAATCTACGGGTGCATGGTCAGTATACCAACAACAAATCTATACACCTGACACATACTACCGTTGGGTAGGTTCAATCGCGATGGATGACCTTGGGAATATTGGTCTATGTTATGTGAAATCTGGTTCTGCAACGGTTTACCCAAGTTGCGCCTACACGGGCCGTTTAGCATCTGACCCTTTGAATCAGATGACCTTTGCAGAAACAATTGCTGCTGCAGGAACAGCGTCTTACACAGGTGGCGGTAACCGTTTTGGTGACTACTCACACACAACATTGGCACCTGACGGATCAACATTCTGGCATACCAGTGAATATAGCGGTGCGAATGCGAACTCAATGAGGACACGTATTTACTCATTCCAATTGGCTTTGCCGACAAATGCGAATGTGTCAATTTCATCAAGTGATGCTGACAACTCAATTTGTGCAGGTACGTCTGTAACGTTTACTGCAACTCCAACAAATGGTGGGACAAATCCTTCATACCAGTGGCAGTTGAATGGAGCAAATGTTGGAACGAATAGTCCTACATATACCAATCCAAACTTGGCTTCTGGAAGTATTGTAACGTGTATTATGACATCGAACCAAAGTGGTGCTACAAACAACCCTGCGACATCAAACGCGATTACTACAACTGTGAATACATCGGTGACACCTTCAGTGACAATCACAGGTAACAATACAATTTGTTCAGGTACATCGACAACATTTAATGCTGGCGCTACCAATTCTGGATCTGCACCGAGCTACCAATGGCAAGTGAATGGTAACAACGTTGGAACAAACAGTTCAACGTTGACTTCAACGGTCTTGACGAATGGCGCAACAGTGACATGCACAATGACATCGAATGCCGCTTGCGTTACAACACCTACAGCGACTTCGAATACAGTAACAATGATAGTTACCACGACTCCTGCTACTCCAACAATCACAAACAATGGTGGAGTATTGACATCTAGTGCAACGTCTGGAAACCAATGGTACTTCAATGGGTCAATCATTTCTGGTGCTACTGGACAAACGTACACACCAACAGCGAACGGTGTTTACACGGTAATCGCATCGAACAGTGGATGTACTTCAGGAACATCAGCTGGATCAACCATCAGTGGATTAGGTGTTGAAGAAATGGATCCGTATGCATTCACCATCTACCCTAACCCATCACAAGGTGATTTTACTGTATCATTCAACGCAATGGTAACTGAATCCTATTCATTGCGTGTATTTGACGAAATGGGTAAATTGGTTTACGATGACCAGTTGTCAAATGTGAACGGTGAAACGAAGAAAGATGTTCGACTAGGCCGCTTGGCTACTGGTGGATACACAGTTGTGTTATCAAACGGTTCTGTTGAAACGAAAAGAAAGATGATTATCAAAAGATAATTCGTTCTGAAAAATAACATTAGAAAGGGTCTACTTCGGTAGGCCCTTTTTTATTGAACTACAATTCTTCCATTTCTTGTACCTCCGTGTGCTTGCGTTTCAATTCAAATCCACCCGTTTTGAATCGAAAACGAAAGGTATAATGATACATGCGCAGTCCGAAATAGTAATCGATCAGAAGGGTATTTTTGTCTAAAAACATCCAAGACCCATCGATACCGTAGTATTTAAATCCATATTGTGTCGAATCAAGTGGTAGACATTTCCCTGATTGAATAAGCGTTGCATCTTCATCAAAAACAAAAACTTCGGAGCACTGCATGCTATCTTTAACTTCCATAGAATTGAAATGAACTGAATCCCTAGAAAACCGAATTCGCGTTGGAACTTCCAAGTCCGTTTTCGCTGTTTTTTTCAGGACATACCACTTTCCTTGTAAGAAGTCAGATTGGCTATTCACAAAAGGAACCGATAAAAAACACACGCAGATTGACAGTGCCTGTTTGAGCTTGAACATATGATTCTCGAAATGAATAATCCGCCTACCAGCTGCCGCCTGAACCGCTACCGCCGAAGCCACCTCCTCCGAAACCACCGAAGCTACTTCCACCGCCAGAGCTCGAACCGCCACCAAAACCGCCACCACCGAAGAACATGCCACCAGCACCCATCGTAAATCCTCCGCCTCGACCTCCTCTTCGGAAAAAGAAAAACACAAAAAGTGCGATAATAATCAGTGTACCAATGACACCCATTGGATTGTCACCACCTGTTCGATTGGCGTATTCTTTTTCGTCGTATTCTTTTTTCACCAAGGACATGATGACAGTAAGCGCTGCATCTATCCCTTTGTAATATTCCCCATTTTTAAACTGTGGAAGCATTTCATTTTCAAGAATTCGCTTACCCGTTAAGCTTCCGATTACTCCTTCCAAACCATAGCCGACGACCAATTCAAATTTCCGGTCTCCTGACCCACCTGTTGGTTTAATCAAAAGGACAGCACCGTTATCAAATTTCTTTTTACCCACGCCCCAAGCATGACCGAGGTCCGTTGCAAATTCCCAAGGTGAATAGCCCTGCAAATCATCGATGATGACAATCACAATCTCATTGGACGTTTCCTTCTCAAAATCATCCAGTTTCTTTTCAATTTTTAACGCTTGTTCAGCAGAAAGAAACGAAGGGAATTGCTTGGATAAATTGTTGTAAAATTTCGGTGGATTGGGTGCTGGTGGGATTACAGAATCGAGCGCGAAAGAACCAAAAGCCACTGCTAGAAATCCCCACAAAACGAGTACACGAAAAATCACTTGGTTTATTTTCATATCAACCAAGTGTAATGTCATTGTCCAACTCATTTACATCACCCTCTTCAAAAGGGAATGCGGATTTCATTTGTTCGCCAACCTTTAAGATTCCTTCAGTCAAACCTTCAATAAAATTCCCCTGCTTAAAATGATTAATCATCAACTCACGTTCATCGTCCCAAAAATGATCGGGAACATACGCATTGATTCCTTGATCTCCAATGATAGCCAGTTTGTTGTGCTGGGTAGCTAAATAAATCAAAACGGCATTTCGCTGTTTCGTTCGGTGCATTCCCAGGGAATTAAATACCCGAATCGCTTTTTTAACTGGATTTCCGAAACACTTCTTGTCAATGTGCACACGAATTTCACCTGAGGTTCTCAACTCAGCTAAGGCAATTGCATCGCTAATTTGCTGGATTTCAGATTCAGTAAATGTGGACGACATCATTTCTACATGTTATCCTGACGCATCTTTTTGAGGTCAGGTGCATTTTCACTGCCCGGAGTAGATGAAAAATATGCGCGTTTGTCGAAGCCGTAAACTCCTGCCCAGATGTTCGTTGGAAAACGACGAATGGATTTATTGTATTCCTCACACAACAAATTAAATCGACGACGCTCAACAGAAATCATATTTTCCATGTTCTCGTATTGCGTTTGAAAATCACGAAATGCATCTGTTGCGCGCAATTGAGGATAGTTTTCAGAGATTGCAAGCAAACGTCCTAATGAAGAACTAAACTGATCTTGAACCTTTTGAAATTTCTTGATATTCTCATCAGAAAGATCATCCACTGAAAGCGTAATTTTTGTCGCGTTTGTTCGCGCTTCAATGATTGCCTTTAGCGTTTCTTTTTCATAGTCGGCGCCCGCCAAAACGATTTCAAATAAATTCTTTGTTTTATCCATTCGCTCTTGATAGCGAACTTCAACTTGTTTCCATTGACCATTGATGGATTCGTCCTTATTCACAAACGAATTATAGGTTGAACAACCATTAAAAATGACCAACAAAAGGGCACCCAAAACAACAAAAAGAACAATTTTAGAAGTACTCATACATGTAATTTAAGATGTAAAGATAGGGCTTTCCAGTAGTTATTTCGATGGTTTAACAAAAAAAAGGATTGAGACAAAACCTGCCCTTGACAGCTTTGCTTACCAAAACCACAATAAATGAAGTGAAATGAATATTATGTGAACTCATCGTTAAATTCATTCGGTATATTTGTACACGCAAAATGAATTACCTTGAACATTCCAAAGTTTGTTACTAGAATTGTGAGTTTTATAGCACTCACTTTTCTCCCCTTTTTTTCCTTTGCCCAAACAAATCACTGGGAAACAGCTGTATACGACTCAAGCAACTGGACATATATCGTTCCGACCGCTTCAACACCTAGCAACTGGATAGACCCTGCATTCGTTCCCACTGGATGGTCAACAGGTCATGGAGGGTTTGGATTCGGTGACGGAGATGACCTCACTGCACTTCCAAATGGAACAGTAAGTGTTTATCAAAGAATCATCTTCAATGTCGCTTCTGTCGCAAACATTACTAAAGCCATTTTCAACATGGATTATGACGATGGATTTGTGGCGTATTTAAATGGGGTAGAAATCGCCCGTAATGGCATAACTGGGACAGGTCAGCCAACCTACAATCAATTTGCATCTATTTCTCACGAAGCAGCCCTTTATCAAGGAAATCAACCTGATCAATTCTTGTTGACGAATGCTGAGGTCAATGCTATTTTGGTAAATGGCGCAAATACCTTCTGTATTGAAACCCACAACCAAACGGCAACCTCTTCAGATTTTACTTCGAGAGCGTTTTTAACTTTTGGAATTTCAGACAACTCAGTCACTTATGGACCAACACCCACGTGGTTAGTTACCCCAATCGAACTCAGCACCTCCAATTTACCCATCGTGGTTTTGAATACAGATGGTGTGGCAATTCCTGATGAACCAAAAATCGATGGATTGATGGGGATTATTTACAATGGGCCGGGAGTTACCAACTCTATCAACGATCCATTCAATGAATTTTACGGGCAAATTGCCATAGAACAAAGGGGGTCTTCTTCGAGTACATTTCCCATGAAATCATACGGATTGGAAACAAGAGGACCGGACACTAATATCAACTACAATGTTTCAGTGTTTGATTGGCCTTCAGACAACGATTGGATCCTATATGCACCCTACACCGACAAAGCGATGATTCGCAATATTCTGACTTACCATATCGGAAATCAAATGGGGTCATGGGCGCCAAGAACACAGTTGTGCGAAGTGATGTTGAATGGTGAATACATTGGTGTTTATGTATTCATGGAGCGCATTAAGCAGAATCCGGGACGTGTTGATATCGATGAATTGTTGTACCAAGATACTCTCAACAATGAGTTAACTGGTGGATATATTTTAAAGGTCGACAAAACGACCGCTGGCGGAGTGATTTCATGGAATTCACCATATCAAAGTTCCGCACCAGGAACGGGAACAATCGGATTTCAAATGCACGATCCCGAGAGCGTAGAAATGCATCCGAATCAACTTGGATACATTGAAGATTATATCACAGCGTGGGAAGACACCTTGGCGGGACCAAACTTCTCTGACCCAATCACTGGTTTTAGACAGTTTGTTGATGTTCCTTCATTTATTGATTTCATGTTGGTGAATGAAGTATCCAAAAATGTGGATGGCTACCGCATTTCATCTTATTTGTACAAAGAAAAATTAAGTGATGGCGGCAAATTGTTTGCTGGTCCATTGTGGGATTTCAACCTTGGTTTTGGGAATGCGAATTACTGTCAAGGTGGCGACACAACAGGATGGGAACTCAATTTTAATTCAATTTGTGGTGGTGGATGGCAGAATCCCTTTTGGTGGAAACGCATGTTGGAGGATTCCTTGTATGCACACGATGTAAATTGCCGTTGGCAATCATTGCGTCAAAATGTCTTGAGTACGCCAGTATTGATGAATTACATTGATAGCCTTTCCAACGTTCTAGTTGAACCAGCCACGCGTAATTATTCACGATGGCCAATACTTGGCGTTTATGTTTGGCCGAACAACTTTATCGGAAACACCTTCCAAGAAGAAATTGACTATTTGAAAGAATGGGTAACTGGTCGCCTTACTTGGATGGACAACAACATGTTTGGTTCGTGCACAGATCTTGGAACAAGCGAATTGATTCAACCAAAGGATATTTCATTGTATCCAAATCCTTCAAGTAGCGCAATTACTTTGAAGAGCGACCGAATCATTCCGAACGCAACTGTTCAAGTTGTAACCACTGATGGAAGAATATCATCAGAATTGTCTGTCGATCAGTTCAACTTAGCCACTATGGACATTAGCGAACTCGAAGCTGGAATTTACTTCGTTCGCGTCCTTTCAAACAATGAATTTTACACCACCTTTAAACTCATAAAAAAATGAAATCTATTCTCATTGCAACACTCATTGGACTAACTTCTACTTTTCTTTTCACCAGTTGTGAAAAAGTGGCTGGACCTGGCGGTACATCTGCCATTCGTGGAAATGTCGTAGGTCTTAAAAATAGTTTCGGCCAGTCTGAGATTATTGACATCACCGTAAAATACGGCCTTGACATCGAACATGGTGATTACTTTTTAATGAATGGAGCTGGAAACAATAGCCGTTATTACATTTGGTACAACAATCCAACATGGGTAAGCAATGGAGATCCAAATCTTGTTGGACGCACCGGCATCAAAATAGATTTCAATTACAGTGATTCCAATTCAGATATCGCAATCAACACAGCTGCTGCCATGAATTCGGCTATGAATGCGGACTTTATGATCGATGTAAACGGAGACATCATTACATTAACTGGTATCCAACATGTCGATTTAATCGATGCTGACAATGGCACAACGAATTTTAGTGTAGATGTTTCCAATCAAGGGAAAGACGATCATTTCGGAACCGATATTGCCATGGCCGATGAACATGTCTATTTAATATATGGAGATGGAACAAGCTTCAATCAATCGGCACGCACTGGAGCGAATGGAGAATTCACATTCGATGGATTGCAAATCGGAACGTATAAAGTTTACGCATTGACGAAAGATACAATTACAGGTGAGAAAACACCTATCTACAAGACAATTGAAATTTCAGAAAAAGCAAGCATTAACGAAATTGGCACCTATTCGATTCGCTATTAATGAAAAATATACTTTCTACTTTATTTTTTGTTGGGGCTATAGGACTTGGTGCAGACGCTCAGATGGGTGATGTACTCTCTAGAACAACCATTGAAGCCAAATTTGATTTACCTAAAAAATTTACCCTTGGTTTGGCAATACAATCGCGTTACGACTTTACGACATCCTCCTACAATAGAACACTTTACACCTTCGATGCATCCTACGATGCCACCAAATGGTTGCGTATAAACGGAAGCTTTCGTCATGCGTTTCAAACCAATCCCAATGCTCTGCTCGATGGCAAAGCACTCACCTCTCGCTATCGCTTCAGTGGAGGAATTCGATTAAATCCCGCGGCACTTTGTGGCTTCGACAAATACGTGAATATCTATTTGAGCAGCACCTACCAGTTCGAAGATTTCAAATTTAAACGTGCACAACTTTACTGGAGAAACAAGCTCACGATTAAACCAAACTTGAAAAGCAAAATCTTCAAACCTTACATTAGCGCAGAGTCTTTTTATCGTTTTAATCAATACTACTATTTGCTTGGCAATGCCTTCGTGACTCAAGGATTGATGAATGAGATGCGTTACGAAGTTGGGACACAAATTGATTTCAACAAGAAGAATAGCATCGAACTTGGCATCATGCTGCGAGACTATCAGACTAAGAAAAATACAGATTTGGTTATTTGTGTGACCTACTCACACACTTTTCTTAAAAATCGTAAATCGAAGAGCAAAGCCTCCCAATAGAGTTACTAGTTACGAGTGCCGAGTTACGAGTTAGAAATTCCTTCATACAGGTTTAGATTTGAATTATACCTTTTTAATGGGATGAAAAAAGCGTAACTCGTAACTACTAACTCGTAACTAAAAAAACTCAGATTAGGAATAGCTTACAACCTTAGAATTACTGACATTGATATTGCAATAAAACCCAACTCGTAACTCGTTATTGGTAACTCTTAACTAAAAAAAATCCCAGCCAAGATGTAGCTTAGAACCTTAGAATTATTCGTCATTCGTAGAGCAATAAATCCCAAATCGTAACTCGAAATTGGTAACTCGTAACTAACCCCTAAGCGTCCCCATTCCGCCGTCCACATGCAAAATCTGACCTGTAATCCATGCGGATTTTTCGCTGAGCAGGAATTCAATTGAATTCGATAAGTCCTGTGATGTTCCAACCTTTTTCATCGGATTTCGCTGAGCAGAAGCTTCCATCTTTTCTGGTGTCGAAAGAAACTTTTCGCCTAAAGGTGTATTGGTTAATGATGGAGCAATGGCATTCACGCGTATGGTTGGCGCAAATTCAGCAGCCAAAGAGCGCGTAAGTCCTTCAATGGCACCTTTAGCCATGGCGATGGAAGAGTGAAATGTCATTCCTGTAGTTGCTGCGACGGAACTGAATAAAACCACTGATGGGCTTGTCCCTTGTTTCAAATTGGGTAAATATTTCTGCACACTTTGAAAGGCACCAAGCACATTCACATTCAAATCGTTCATTACCTCTTCGTGCTTGTAGCGATGAAATGGCTTCAGGTTGATTGTCCCAGGGAAATAAACCAATCCGTCAAGTGAATCGGCAATCTCTGGCAATTCCTCAGCTGAGTATGCGTTGACCATAAATCGATCTGAATAGCCGTTGATTTCGTTGCGCGATATTCCAATTACGCGGTGACCTTGATCCCTAAGGATTTCGCAAGCTGTTTGCGCCATTGCGCTTGAAGCTCCTATAAATAGATATGTTCTCATTTGTTTCGTTTTGAAATTTTATTCCCACTTATAGTGCGTTGTCTTGTGCACTTAAAGCGATCAATGTCCTCATTTCGCTTCGCTGAATGTTTGGTTTGACACTGCTCCACACGTTCACGCCAGCGGGTGTATGATGAAAATTTTAGCTCCTTTTTCATCAGATTTCGCACAGACGATTCATTCAGCCCAAATTGTACTTTAATCGCATCAAAAGGTGTTCTGTCCTCCCACGCCATTTCAATGATGCGATCGGTATCCTCATCCGACAATTTTGCTTTTTTCTCTTCCGTGGGCTTCGCCAGAACATAAGCCGAAGGCGAAGGCAAATCGCTGTAATGGCAATAGTTTTCGTCTGTTGATTTCTTTGACATAGAAATACGTTTACCTATCAACACCACAAACATGAAAAGGTTCTTGCATTCAATTCTAATTGTGGTGTATTTTTGTCCCTATGAATTCATGGGTAAGTCAAACATATCTTTTCTGCACATCATTACTCATCTCCTTCGTTGGATTATCGCAGAACATACCAAATCCAAGTTGCGGTCAGATGGTGCATTTGGAAAAATTTCATTCGAACTATGTGACGAGCAGAAATGTGGACATTTGGCTTCCCGAGAGCTACGATGGAAGTCAGACCTATGATGTTTTGTATATGCACGATGGACAAATGCTCTTTGATTCAACGATGACATGGAATAAGCAATCTTGGAAAGTAGATGAAAATCTCTGTTTAATGCAGTACAATGTGATTGTTGTCGGCATTTGGAATGCAGGTAATGAGCGTCACATGGACTATTTCCCACAAAAACCTTTTGAAGACATGAGTGTGCAAGAACAAGAACTCATCTCAGCGCAGCTTTCTGATGCAGGACGGAGCAATGGGCAGTTCAAACCCAATTCGGACAAATACTTAAAGTTTATCGTTAAAGAGTTAAAGCCATATATTGACAGCACATTAAACGTTTCTACCAAGCCAGAAAGCACTTTTATAGCTGGTAGCAGTATGGGGGGATTGATCTCGTTGTATGCGATTTGTGAATACCCTGAAGTCTTTGGAGGTGCTGCCTGTTTATCCACCCATTGGCCTGGAACATTTACGGTTGAAAACAATCCATTTCCTGCAGCGATGCAGAACTATTTGATGAAAAAACTTCCATCCCCTAAAAACCATAAAATCTATTTTGATTTTGGCGACCAGACCTTGGACGCATTGTATCCTCCCCTCCAAAAAAAGGTGGATCGAATTATGAAGAGAAGGCACTATAAATCAGGGAAATCTTGGTTGACGCAATTTTTCCTTGGAGATGATCACAGTGAACAATCGTGGGCAAGGCGATTGTATGTGCCTTTCAATTTTTTCTTTCAAAGAGAATTTTACGTGCTGATTTCAAATTAAGCAAACATTCACTACAACGTACTTCCTTTACGAACTTACTTCTTTCTTTTGCTTAAAATTGTTGATTATATTTTAATCTATTGTTGATTACTTTTTAATCTTTTAATATTAAAATGTAGTAACTTTGAGCTAGAGTCAATGTCCATATTCTTTGGTCAATGCTTCCGCAGATTTTACGATATGCAGCTATTTTTTTTAACCGTTTAACCTAGTTGAACTATGGCTGTTTTGCGCTCAATTGTACACATGGATCTCGACACGTTTTTTGTGTCGTGCGAACGTTTATTGGACAGTCGTCTGGTAGGCAAACCGATTTTAATTGGCGGAACGAGTGACCGCGGGGTTGTTGCGTCGTGCAGTTACGAGGCGCGAAAATTCGGAATTCACTCAGCGATGCCCATGAAGATGGCGAAGGAACGTTGTCCGGAAGCCATTGTCATCAAGGGCAACACGAGCACCTACACCAATTACTCAAAGATGGTGACGGATATTATACGGGAGTCGGCGCCGGTGTATGAAAAAGCTTCTGTGGATGAGTTCTACCTCGATCTTTCAGGGATGGATCAATTTTTTGGCACCTTGAAATACGCCTCAGAATTGCGGCAGAAGATCATCAACGAAACGGGACTTCCGATCTCCTTTGGTTTATCACAGAATAAAACGGTTTCAAAAATCGCGACTGGTGAGGCCAAACCCAACAATGAGTTGCGGATTGATCATGGAACAGAAAAAGGATTCTTAGGGCCATTGTCCGTGCAGAAAATCCCAATGGTTGGACTAAAAACCTATCAAACACTTTGCAATCTCGGAGTGCGAAAGATACAGACCATTCAAGAGATGCCGATAGAAATGATGGAAAGTGCCTTGGGACAGAACGGTAGTGGCATTTGGAGAAAAGCACAGGGCATTGACAATTCCCCTGTTGAACAATACAACGAGCGGAAATCCATCTCCACGGAGCGTACCTTTGACTACGATACCATCGATGTCCATAAATTGAAGGGAATCATGGCGGCGATGGCGGAGAATCTTGCCTTTCAGTTGCGACGGGCAAATAAGTTAACCGCTTGTGTCACCGTGAAAATTCGGTATTCTGATTTTCAAACATACACCTTGCAGAAACAGATTTCCTACACGGCTGCCGATCATGAACTCATGCCACTTGTCTCCGAACTTTTTGAGCGACTTTACAACCGTAGGATGCTTGTTCGCTTGATTGGTATTCGCTACAGTTCATTGGTTTCGGGCAATCATCAACTCAATTTATTCGACGACGGCACAAGGTATTCAGAGTTATATACTGCGATGGACAAGATCCGACAGCGCTTTGGCGACCGCGCTGTAATGCGCGCCATTGCGCTCGACGCACGAACCATTGGCCGCTGGAACCCTTTCAATGGAGAACCACCGCCGCTCTTGGCGAATCGAAGATTGTGAAAATCAGAGTGAGAATCAGAGCGAGAGCGAATAATTCATAGCTCCAAATGGTGACTTCGAGTATGCTGCGCACCTCAGCCAACAAATAACTCGTAACTCGTAATTTTTCATTCTTAATTTTTCATTCTTAATTCTCTCCCCCCTTGTTCCTCAAATCCCACTTCAGTCTCAAGTACGGAATCCTTTCTCCCGATGAACTTATCCAATGGATGAAGGCATCAGGTCATACTTATGCAGCATTGTGTGACATCAATTCAAGCTCAGCTGCTTTGGGATATGTTCGGGCAGCGCAACGGGAAGGTATAGCGCCTATTGTTGGGATTGACATTCGCAATGGGATTGACTGCTGCTACGTATTGCTTGCCAAGAACAATCGCGGACTGCACGAAGCAAACACCTTTCTTTCAAAGCATCTACACAGCGGGGAAGAATTCCCAAGTCAAGCGCCACACATGGGCAATTGTCACGTGATTTATCCGTGGGGAAAGGAACCGAAGAAGTTGAAAGAAAATGAATGGATTGGGATTCGTTCTAAGCAACTCAACAAACTGACAATTCAACAGCAAAAAGTGACTGTGAAGCGAATGGTTGTACTAGATTTCATGACCTTTCGGAACAAGCGTGACTTCAACACCCACCGATTGCTCAGGGCCATTGCGAACAACACATTGCTCTCCAAACTCTCCAAAGAAGAACAAGCAGAGGAAGAAGATCAACTCATTTCCAAAGTAGCATTCGATGAGCGGTTCACTTCCTTTCCACAGCTTATCCAACAGACCGTCAACCTGCTAAAAAGCTGTTTCGTCCATTTTGATTTTGGGGACGATGCCGCCCCACAAAATTTAGCCACCTACACAGGAAGTAAAGAAGAAGACCTACACTTGATCCAACAGCTCTGCGCCGAAGGACTCGACTACCGTTACCCCGAAATGACCGAAGAAATTGCCTTGCGGATTGAGAAAGAAATTGAAATCATTGCCCAAAAAGACTACCTCTCCTACTTCCTCATCACCTGGGATTTCACCTCGTACGCCCGCTCCAAAGGGTATTTTTATGTTGGACGAGGAAGCGGGGCAAATAGTATCGTCGCGTATCTGTTGCGCATCACGGATGTAGATCCCCTTGAACTCGACTTGTACTTTGAGCGTTTCATCAACCTCTACCGAAAAAATCCACCCGATTTCGACATGGACTTCTCCTGGCGTGACCGCGATGATATTACGCGCTACATCTTTGAGCGCTATCCCAACGCAGCATTATTGTGCACCTACAACACCTTTCAATACAGCGCTGCGGTGCGCGAACTGGGGAAAGTATTTGGTCTTCCCAAAACAGAGATTGATCTTCTCAGCAAGGGAAAATTTGACTTCAACACCCTTGATCAGCTATCCCAACTCGTGATTACCTACAGTAAATTGCTACATGGAATCCCATCGCACCTCAGCGTACACTCAGGAGGCATTGTCATCAGTGAAAAGCCCATCACTTGGTTTTCCGGCACCTTTATGCCACCAAAAGGATATGCGACAACACAATTTTCCATGTTAGAAGCTGAAGATGTGGGGCTGTATAAATTTGATGTACTAAGTCAGCGGGGCTTAGGGAAAATTCATGATGCGCTTGACATCATTGTCGAAAATCAACCCAATCATTTACCCCATGACATCCACGACATTGCGTATTTCAAGAAAGATGAAAAAGTCCGAGATCTCTTGCGTTCGGCACGTGCAATGGGCTGTTTTTATGTAGAATCGCCCGCCATGCGCATGTTGATGGTAAAATTGCAAGTGGATACCTATCTCGGACTTGTTGCTGCAAGTTCCATTATTCGTCCGGGTGTAGCTCAGTCTGGTATGATGCGGGAATATATTCTACGCCATCGCTTTCCAGAAAAGCGAAAAGATGCCCCACCCGTGCTACTTGAAATCATGCCTGACACCTATGGTGTGATGGTGTACCAGGAAGATGTGATTAAAGTCGCCCACCATTTCGCGGGATTGTCCCTTGCTGAAGCCGATGTACTTCGCCGTGGGATGTCTGGAAAATTCAGGTCGCGTGACGAGTTCAACCGTGTGCGAGACAGTTTCTTCCAGAATTGCCGCAAAAAAGGATATCCGGACACCATGACATCCGACATTTGGCGGCAGATTGAAAGTTTTGCAGGGTATGCCTTCTCGAAAGGACACTCTGCTTCCTACGCGGTAGAAAGTTACCAAAGCTTGTACCTCAAAGCATATTACCCCCTCGAATACATGACGGCTTGCATCAACAATTTCGGTGGCTACTACCGCACCGAAGTTTATGTACATGAGGCCCGCAGTTGGGGTGCAACGGTACACGCGCCATCACTTAACCACGGTTCGTACGAATGTGTCTTACGCGAAAAAATGCTCATTCTCGGTTTTATTCTCGTGCAAGGCATTGAACAGCAGTTGATTCAAAAAGTACTCTTGGAACGCTTGAACAATGGGCCTTTTCTTCATTTCGAAAACCTGATGAAGCGCTGCTACATTCCACTCGATCAACTGGTAATCATGATTCGTATTGGTGGCTTGCGCGATTTTCCGGAAACACGAAAAGAGCTCCTTTGGAAAGCCCACCTGTTCCACAACAAGGTGAAGGAAAAAGCACCTACGCCCTTGCTTTTCGAAACTGAGCAACGCCAATTCACTCTACCACAGTTGAGCGAGCAGACACTTGAATTGGCCTTTGAACAGATGGAGCTGCTTGGATTCCCCTTGTGCAATCCATTTGACCTCCTCGCCGAACCAGTTAATAATCACACACAAGCCACAGAAATCCCAAGATGTCTTGGGCTTCGCATCATTACCTTCGGGTATTTGATTGCACTAAAACACTCCCGAACAAACAAAGGAGAAGCGATGTTTTTCGGTACATTCATCGACCAGAAAGGTGCAATCATAGATACCGTCCACTTCCCTGAGACGGCGCGCAAGCACCCATTTTACGGAAAAGGAATTTATAAAATCGTGGGCGTAATTACAGAGGAATTTGGCTATTACACGGTAGAAGTTGGAGAAATGATTAAGCAAAGTTTCATGGAAGATATTCGCTTCAGTGATGAAAATGCAGAAATGAAAAACGAATGAAAGATATAAAGACGCACAAAAAGTTGCTATATTTGCACCTTGTAAAAGAACGTTCTTTGCATGCGCACGTGGTGAAATTGGTAGACATGCCATCTTGAGGGGGTGGTGCCATTAGGTGTGCTGGTTCGAATCCAGTCGTGCGCACTCTGATCAAAAGCACTTGTTTCGCAGAAACAGGTGCTTTTTCATTTTACAGCAAGCCGAAACGCCAGTTTCGAGCGAAGCAGAAAAATGAAAAAGCACCTTAATGAGCGTAGCGAATGAAGTGCGTTGATCCACTGCACGTCGCACAAATGGATA